>JAZNCK010000139.1:0-11700 GCA_045587505.1 Acutalibacteraceae bacterium | reverse complement strand
TTCAAAAAGCGGTAATTTTTCAAGAAAAACAATATCCGTTCTTTCAGCAGCATCACCCTCAGCAAGTACAGCAGCTTTAGCAACCACATTTGCATCAAACTTAGCTACCAATTTCTCTACAGCCAAAAGAGACTCTCCCGTAGAAATAACATCATCTAAAATTACAACCCTCTTGTTTCTGATTTTTTCACCCTCAGCTCCGTCAAGAATAAGAGTTTGCTGTGCATCAGTTGTAATTGATCTGACACTGACTGATACAGGATTCTGCATATAAAGCTTTTCTTTTTTACGTACTACATAATACGGTTTTCCTGATTGACGCGACATCTCATAAGCAAGAGGTATACTCTTAGCCTCAGGAGTAATTATATAATCAAAATCCGGGCATTTATTTATAAGTTCACTTGCAGCAGCAACAGTTAATTCAACATCACCAAAAATGATAAAAGCGCCAATCGACAAATTCTCATTTATAGGGCAGAGAGGCAGTTCCCTCTCTAACCCTGCTATCGTCATTTTGTAAGCTTCAGACATAATAGACAAATCCTTTCAAATCAGCCGGCCGGCCATGTAAATTCACGACCGCCCATAAGATGAAAATGAAGATGCTTCACGGTCTGGCCAGCGTTATCGCCACAGTTATTTACAATTCTGTAACCGTCATCAAGGCCTTCTTCCTTTGCGATCTTAGCAGCAACTTCAAAAATATGTGCAACAACAGCACTATTTTCTTCAGTGATTTCTGCTGCAGATTTAATGTGTGACTTAGGAATAATAAGAATATGTGTCGGAGCCTGTGGCTCTATATCACGAAATGCAAGAACAGTGTCATCTTCATAAACCTTAGCACAAGGGATATCACCATTTATAATTTTACAAAACAAGCAATCCATTATGATTCCTCCTTATTTTAAAAGACCTGCAACTATTTCAGTAACAGCTGCAATAGCATCATTGACCTTGTCAACTTCTTTAGCACCAGCCATCGCAAAATCGGGCTTGCCGCCACCGTTTCCTCCGGCTTTCTGCGCAACAGCTCTGACAACATCACCGGCTTTAACTCCCTTGGAAACAGCATCTTTACCGCAAGAAGCAGCAAAATTAAGAGAACCTTTATCTTTATTAACTGCAGCAAGAACGCAAACAATGTCATCGCCCATAGTCTTAGCTTTATCTGAAAGCTGACGAAGCTCATCTACTGTAACCTCGCCTGCAACCGCTGAAATCACTCTTAAACCATTTACTTCAATAACGTTATCAAAAAGACTTCCCGAGCGAAGGTTAGTAAGTTCCGAGGTAAGTGAATCGATCTCTCTGTCTTTCTCTTTAAGTTCATTGGCAACTGCAATTGCCTTCTTTTCAAGATCAGCCGGATTCGCAACCTTCAAAGCTTTAGAAGCACCGATAATCGTGCTGTTGAGCGAGTCAATGTATTTTAATACACCATCACCTGTTACGCCTTCAATTCTTCTTACACCTGCGGCAACGGATGATTCTGAAACTACTTTAAATAAGCCAAGATTACCTGTGTTTGAAACATGAGTACCACCACAAAGTTCAATCGAATACTCTCCTGCCTTAACTACACGAACAACATCACCGTACTTTTCACCAAATAACGCCATTGCTCCGGACTTTTTGGCTTCTTCAATACCCATTTCAGTCATAGTTACAGCAGAAGCTGAAAGAATAATATCATTTACTCTCTTTTCAACTTCAGAAATTTCATCAATTGTCATTGCTGAAAAATGAGAAAAATCAAAACGTACTGCATTTTCATTTACAAGCTGTCCTGCCTGTTCAACATGAGAACCTAGAGTCTCTCTCAACGCAGCCTGTAAAATATGAGCCGCTGTATGATTTCTTGCAATGGCAGCTCTGCGTTTTGCATTAACTACTGTTCTTACCGTATCACCGAGCTTAAGTTCATTTCCTTCAATTAACTTACCGTAATGCAGGAAAACCCCATCGTTAGTTTTAGCAGTATTCTCGACTTCAAACCTAAAATTATCATTCAGGAGATAACCTGTGTCTCCAACCTGACCGCCACTTTCGGCATAGAAGGATGTACGATCAGTAACAACCGCAGCATAAACGTCGTTTTCAAGAGATTCAATACGGTCTCCATCAACAATAATTGCAATGACCTTACCATCACTGTCAGTCGCTTCATAACCGTCAAAGACAGTAGCATCTATGCCCTTTGAAACGACACCTGTGTCATTCCAGCCTTCAGCACCTGCGCCTTTATGAGCATCTCTTGAACGTTTTCTTTGTTCAAGAATAAGCTCCTGAAAGCGGACTTCATCAACAGTCATACCCTTTTCTTCAAGAATCTCTTTTGTAAGATCAATCGGGAAACCAAATGTATCCTGCAGTTTAAATGCATCCGTTGCATCAAGTTCATTGTTTGTTGTATTCTCAATCATTTCATTAAGAACTTCAAGACCTGCATCAATTGTTCTGTTAAAACTTTCTTCTTCTGTGCTGATAACACTTACAATGAAATCTTTTTTCTCTACGAGGTTCGGGTAAGCGTTTTCGTTTTCTTTTATTACAGTTTCACAAACCTCAGCAAGAAACGGTCTGTTAATTCCGAGAAGTCGACCGTGTCTTGCTGCACGTCTTAACAAACGACGGAGAACATATCCTCTGCCACTGTTAGAAGGCATTACACCGTCACCTATCATAAAGGTCGTTGAACGTATATGATCAGTAATAACACGAAGAGATACATCCGCCTTTTCATCAGCATGATATTCAACATTTGCAATACTGATTATATGCTTCATAATATTCTGAACAGTATCAACCTCAAAGAGATTATTTACATCCTGAGCAATACAAGCAAGTCTCTCAAGGCCCATACCTGTATCAATATTAGGTCTTGCAAGCGGTGTGTAATTATTCTTACCGTCATTCTCAAACTGTGTGAAAACAAGATTCCAGAATTCTACATAACGGTCACAATCACAGCCTACTTTACAATCCGGTAATCCACAGCCATATTTTTCACCACGATCATAGTATATCTCAGAACAGGGACCACAAGGACCAGCACCGTGTTCCCAGAAATTATCTTCCTTACCGAAACGAACCATATGTGATTCATCGATACCTATTTCCTTCGTCCAAATATCATAAGCCTCATCATCATCAAGATAAACACTGATATAAAGTCTGTCAGGATCCATCTCAATTATCTTAGTACAAAACTCCCAAGCCCAGGAAATAGCTTCACGTTTGAAATAATCACCAAACGAGAAGTTGCCGAGCATTTCAAAATATGTGCCGTGACGTGCGGTTTTACCAACATTTTCAATATCCGGAGTTCTGATGCACTTCTGACAAGTTGTGACTCTGTTAGAAGGTGGTGTAATCTCACCGGTAAAATACTTTTTCATCGGTGACATACCGGCATTTATAAGAAGAAGGCTCTTATCTCCCTGAGGAACAAGAGAGAAGCTCGGTAATCTTAAATGATCCTTGGTCTCATAAAAAGCAAGGAATTTTTCTCTTAATTCATTAAGTCCTGTCCATTTCATAACATATCTGCTCCTAATCAATATTTATTGTTCATCTATATTTATAGGAATAATACTTTTTCCGTCAGATTCAAATTTAATGTCTCCTGACAAATCTGTACGAAAAATATCAATCCCACGCTTATCCAATCGTTTAATAAGCTGTTTATGCGGGTGTCCGTAATCATTGTCGATACCACACATTATAACAGCGTAATCCGGGTTAACCGCATCCAACCATTCATCACAGGTAGATGTTTTGCTGCCATGATGTCCAACTTTAAGAATGTCGCAATTGAAATCGCTATCATTGGTCGCAAGCATATCATTTTCTGCAGGAGTTTCAGCATCACCGGTCACTATAACAGATGTGTCACCGAAAGATATCTTTGAAACAATAGACATGTCATTAAGGTTATCATAATAATCAACCGGACCAAGAATATCAATCGTCAATTGTCCATATGAATATGTTTCGCCGTACTCAGCAGCTAAAACATCAATTTCATTCTCGGAAAGAGATTCTAAAAACCTTTCATACGTTGTTGTAGTCGGCAATAACGACTCCGGTAAATCCATCATTATAACATTTTTAACATTAAACTCATCGAAGACCTTCGAAAGCGAGCCTATATGATCTGAATGGGGATGCGTTGCGATACAACAATCAATTTTTGATATATTTTTGTTTTTAAGATAATTTATAACAGTCTGAGCCTCTCCTACTTCTCCACCGTCAATAAGAATTACAGTATCCGAAGTTGTAATGAGTGTACAATCACCCTGGCCGACGTCAATAAATTCAACAAGCATTTTACCGTCAGTTGCCACCTGACCACGCAAACCTACAGATGTAAATATGTCATCACCGTAAAAGGTTTTAGTTATAATACCGGAAACTAAAAGAATGACAAAAATTATAACCGTTGAAATAAGCTTGTTATTTTTTCTTTTTCTTGCCAATACCTGATGACCTCCTTGCTTGCATTTGATTTTGTCTGTTTGGTT
Organism: Acutalibacteraceae bacterium; assembly: GCA_045587505.1. Classification (GTDB taxonomy): domain Bacteria; phylum Bacillota; class Clostridia; order Oscillospirales; family Acutalibacteraceae; genus CAG-488. Next base: position 7,168 of record JAZNCK010000139.1, on the reverse strand, counting down.
TTATAAGACATTTATCAGATGTTCCAATCAGATCAGTCCGGCCGGCTTTGCGCAAAGCCTCTATTACCAAATCTCTGTTACGGGGTTCATAATATTGAAGCAAAGCTCTTTGCAAAGCCTTATCGTGTGGAGTTTTAGCAACATAAATTTCTTGCATAGTGTACGGATCCAGACCGGTATAAAACATACAAGTAGAAATCGTACCCGGGGTAGGATAAAAATCCTGTACCTGTTCCGGACGAATATTGCGTTTTTTCAAAAAAACAGCCAGCTCTACGGCATCCTTCAGGGTTGACCCGGGATGTGATGACATAAGATACGGTACAAGATACTGCTCCTTGCCGGCACGATCACTTAATTCAAAATATTTTTTTGAAAATTCAATATAAGTATCAATGTGAGGTTTCCCCATTTTGTCAAGAACAAAAGATGAACAATGTTCAGGTGCAACCTTTAATTGACCACTGACATGATACTTGACCAACTCTTTAAAGAAAGTATCATCTTTATCCTTCAGCATATAGTCATACCGTATACCGGATCTGACAAATACTTTTTTAACTTTCGGAATGGATCTCAACTCACGAAGAATATCAAGATATTCGCTGTGATCTACCGTGAGTGCTTTGCACGGAGTCGGTGCAAGACATTTTCTTCCCTTGCAAAGACCGTTTTCGGTTTGCTTAAGACAACTAGAACGTCTGAAATTCGCAGTCGGACCACCAACATCGTGAATATAACCCTTAAAATTAGGTTTTGCAGTCAACATTTGAGCTTCTTTAACAATCGAATTTTTGCTTCTTGTTGTAATTGATCTTCCTTGATGAAAAGCAATTGAACAGAAATTACAAGCACCGAAACAACCTCTGTTATGAGTAATGGAAAACTCAACTTCCTCAATAGCCGGAACACCACCAAACTGCTCATAAATGGGATGATACGCTCTTTCATATGGCAACGAATAAACCCAATCCATTTCTTCTTGCGTTAAAGGAGGCATTGGCGGATTCTGAACAAGCATCTTATTTCCGTGACGCTGCTTTAGTAATTTACCTCTGACATAATCCTGCTCATCTTGCTGTAATCTGCACGATACTGCATATTCCTTTTTATTTTTTATAACATTTTCAAAAGAAGGGCATTCTTTACCTGTTAACGGTGTAAGTGTAACATCACACGCATAACAGGTTCCTCTGACATCTGTAATAGAAGAAATGTTTTCACCGTTAGACAATCTGCGACAGATCTCAATTGTCTGATTCTCACCCATTCCATAAGAAATGAGATCAGCTTGTGAGTCAAACAAAATACTTCTTCTGATCTTATCATCCCAATAATCATAATGAGCAAAACGACGCAAGGAGGCCTCAAGACCACCAATAATAATAGGAATGTCACCGTACGCTTCACGTATTTTATTGCAATATACAATTACTGCTCTGTCAGGACGCAGTCCCATAACTTTACCGGGTGAATAAGAGTCAGAACTTCTATGCTTCTTAGCTGCAGTATAATGAGCAACCATTGAATCAATATTACCTGATGAAACCAGAAAACCGAGATTAGGTCTTCCGAAACGCATAAAATCTTCAAGGCTGTTCCACTTAGGTTGAGCAAGAACCGCAACCCTGTAGCCTTCAGCTTCAAGTACTCTTGTAATTATAGCCGCACCGAAACTCGGATGGTCTACATAAGCGTCGCCGGTTACATAAACAAAATCAACGCTGTCCCAACCTCTGTCAGATACATCTTTTGCAGTTATGGGCAAAAACATAATACAACCTCTTAAGATTAGTCTTCATCATATTCTTCTGTTTCAATTGGATTCTCAATCGGTGCAGAAGAATTCGCAAGTGCATTCATTTCCATCCACTGTTGTTTAGAAATAAGAACTTTTCGAGGTTTAGCACCCTCAAAAGGTCCGACTATTCCTCTTTGCTCCAGTTCATCAACAATTCTTGCAGCACGTGCATAACCTAGTTTCAACTTTCGTTGTAGCAGAGTTGTTGATGCCATCTGAGCTTCTACAACTACCTCAATGGCTTTCGGTAACATCTCATCGCCTGATGAACCATCACTGTCAGCTGAAGTTGCAGATGAAGTCTTTTTGCTTGTTTCCATAGCGGCCTGACGTTCAATTTCCTGCATAACTTCTTCATCATATTTCTTTTCATCAGACTGACTTTTAATAAAGTTAACAACTCTTTCAACTTCTTCATCTGAAAGATAACATCCTTGCACTCGGACCGGTTTAGCCATTCCAACCGGATTAAACAACATATCACCGTTACCAAGAAGTTTTTCAGCACCGGCAGTATCAATAATAGTTCTTGAATCAATCTGAGATGAAACCGAAAGAGCAATTCTGCTCGGAATATTTGCCTTAATAACACCGGTAATGACATTAACAGACGGACGCTGCGTTGCAATAACAAGATGCATACCGGCAGCACGTGCCATCTGTGCAAGACGGCAAATAGAATCTTCTACCTCATTAGGTGCCGCCATCATAAGATCAGACAACTCATCTATAAAGATAACTATCTGAGGCATAGGTGTAACCGTATTATCAGTTTCAGATAAGCGGTTATAGCCTTTAATATCTCTCACGCCTTTTTCTGAGAACATTTTATATCGCTGAAGCATTTCCGTAACAGCCCAGCCAAGTGCACCGGCAGCCTTTCTTGGATCAGAAACCACAGGAACCAGGAGATGCGGTATACCGTTATAAACAGTAAATTCAACCTGTTTAGGGTCAATCATAACAAGTTTTACTTCATCAGGCGTAGCGTTAAAAAGAATGCTGGCAATCATAGCATTCAGACATACGGATTTACCTGAACCTGTCGTACCCGCAATAAGCAAATGAGGCATTTTAGCAACATCGGCACAAATTACGTTACCGGTGATATCTTTACCCAGAGCAACATTCAGCTTGCTCTTTGCATTACGGTAAATCGATGTTTCAACAATTTCGCGGAGCGAAACCATAGCTTTATTCTTATTCGGGACTTCAATACCGACAGCAGATTTATTAGGTATCGGTGCTTCAATTCTGACACCGGACGATGCAAGCGCAAGTGCAATATCATCGGCAAGTCCTGTAATCTTACTGATTTTGACACCAGGAGCAGGTTGTAACTCATAACGCGTTACAGACGGTCCTCTGCAAATGTCAACAATCTTAGTAGATACACCAAAACTGTTAAGAGTTTCAACAAGTTTTTTTGCATTATATTTCAACTCTTCTTCATAATCGTTTGATTTTGAGTTGTTTGCAAAATCCAGACAATCCGTAGTAGGTTTACGATATGTTTTAAAAACAGCTACAGGCTCCTCTTTCTCTTCTTTAATAACCTTTAATTTAATGTTATCTTTTTTAGGGTCTTCTGCTTTTTTTACAGCTTTCTTTTCTGAGCTCTGATTAGCTTTCTTTATGATTTCATCAATCTGAACAACCGGTTCATCAACGACTTCACCTGTTGAAATATCTATAAACGGTTTTGGTTTCTTTTTATTGGGAACAATGTCACTTTTCTGAGCATTTCCGACAAGCTCCTCAATATACATCTCATCAACAGGCTCACTGATTTCAGGACCAAGATCAACCGGTACAAAGCCTCTGTGTTTCCTGTCAACTTTTGGTTCTTCGTTCTGAACTTTTTCACGATGTTTCTGTTTAGCTGTTGACGCTTTATCAATTGCATCTTTAATAAGCAACCAAACCCCAAGAAGCGTTGTTCCGGTAACAAACATAAAAACAACAATCAAAAGAACAAACAAAACAATAGCTGCTGCTACCTTACCAAAAAGCATACAAGGTATTCCACCAAAAAGAACACCGGTAATACCACCACTTGAAAGAGTAACGGTGTCACGCATTATCCAAACCTGAGAAAATTGCGCAGTGAGCTCCGGTAGTTCCGACGTGTCAGAAAACAAATGTACAATTCCCGAAAGTATCAGAACAAAAAATGATGCTCCTATTATATTAGATCTGGCAGATATCATAGATCGGTTTGAAGCAATCACAACGGCCAGATAGAACATCATAAGGGGCCACGCAAAAGCAGTGATACCGAACATGCCAAAGATAAAATTATGTATTCCAAGCCAAAGATGTTCGCCCTTAATCAAAGTAGCCGCAAGAAACAAAACCGCAACACCGAGAAGAATAATGGCAGTCCGCTGTCTTGAGGTCTCCGGTGAAACCTTAGGTTTATTATTATTTACAGATGCTTTTGTTTTAGAATTATTCTTTTTATGAACATTTGGGCTTGATTTTTTCTTATTTGTTGCAGGTGATGACGTTCTTTTTCCGGTAGTCGTTGTTTTTTTAGTCGCCATAACTTCCTCCAAATTCTATAATTTTATAAAAAACTTTATACTAACTCACAATAACCCAATATATTGTATATATTAACATTTTAATCAATAAATATCAATATCTTTATTGATTTTTTTTAGAGTATTATGTATAATATTTTTAAACAAATTAAGGAGTGGAAAATATGAACTTCACATTAGAAAATGATTTCGTTTCAATTGCTGTAAAAAAATACGGTGCTGAGCTTTCATCATTCAAATCAAAGGAAAGCGGAATCGAATATCTCTGGCAAGGAAATCCTGATGTCTGGTACGGCCAATCCCCCGTCCTTTTCCCAATTGTAGGCACTTTACTTTATAACAAATATACATACAATTCAAAAGAGTATGAAATGGGACGACACGGAATCGCAAGAAAACGTGATTTTGAATTGAAGGAACAAGGCGAAAACTACTTCATACTTACACAGTCATGGAATGAAGACACACTTAAAAATTATCCGTTCAAATATGAGCTTGACATTGAATTCAGACTTGACGGTAAGAAACTCACTGTTAACCATACCGTAAAAAACGTCGGGGAAGATATAATGTATTTCTCAATCGGAGCACATCCCGGATTCAACTGTAAGATCGGGGATTATCTTGAATTTGAGGAAAATGAAACTCTTGTTTGCGAAAAAATTGATGAAATTGCTGTTCTTGACGGTAAGCACTACCCTACTCTTACTGATGAAAAGATTTTTAACATTACAGCCGACGTGTTTGATGACGATGCTCACGTATTATCCGGTATGAAATCTGACACAGTTTACCTTAAAAGTAACTTCAGAAAAGAAATCATAAAATTCAATTTCGGCAAAGCTCCTTATCTCGGACTTTGGGCAAAGCCTGCAGCAGAATATGTCTGCATTGAGCCTTGGTACGGAATCAATGATTCTCATGAAAAGAAAGACGATTTTTCGCAAAAGAGAGCAATCGAGAAGCTGAATATCAATGAAGAATTCCTCTTCCCCTGGAGTGCAGAAATTATTGAATAATAAACAAAGTATTAACCGGGATTCACTTTTGTGAATCCCGGTTAAATTTTATAAACTGTCAACAATTGAAAGTTTGATGTTATTTTTCTCCGCATACTTAGCGGCATATGAACCTTTAGTAGTTACAATCGTGACCTGCTCTTCCGCTTTAAAGAAAGCATTATCATCAATCTTTACAACAGATGCAGGAATTTTGATTGTTTTAATACCACTTCCCGAAAGGATTACAGTACCTATAGAAGTTACTGAGTCGGGCAAAGCGACTTCAGTCAGATTTTTACAGTCAATAAACGTACCTTCGGGGATAGTTTTCAGACCGCTATTGAAGGTAATTGATGCAAGTTCATCCTGAGCATAAAATGCATAGCCGTTAAGATTTCTTACGGTTTCAGGCATAGTATATGATGACAAATCTGCTGAAACAAGAGTTTCATAGATTGTCGTCATATCGGCACTGTACAAAACACCGTCCACAAACTTAAAATTGCCATTGCCGTTAAGATCAAGTGTTGTTAACTTGTTATTGTTACCGAATATAACATGTCCAAGTTTATTAACAGTCGGTGCGAATTTAACTTCAGTGAGCTCAGGACAGTTTGAAAAAGCACCGTTACCAATACTCTCAACAGAAGTACCCATATCCACTTTAGTTAATTTTTCACAATTCTGAAAACAGTTGATACCAATCGAAACGATATTATCATTAAACGTGACAGAAGTTATATTTTTTTCTTTAAAAGCACTTTCATCAATAGAAATGACTTTCTTACCTCTCAAACGATCAGGTATAACAACATCCGTTTCTTCACCGATATAATCTGTAATAATTACCGTCCCTGCATTAGATCCTTCAACTGTTACATACTCACCGATATCCCAAGTAAAGTAAACATAACCACCGCCAATTCCAGCAATAACAACAACAAGAACAAAACAAATTACTTTTATTGCATTTTTCATAGTTTACTCCAATCAGAATTTATAAACACGTACCTCATAGGGCTTGGTAACAAAACCATTATTAACAATCTTATTATCATTGTAGTTGTTAAAAATAAGTTCACCCTCAGAAAGATCATATCCTTCAGGAGCCTTAAACTTAACAGAATTCTCTTTGAAAGAACAAATTACAAGAATCTTTTCATTACCAAGAACACGTTCATAAACATAAAGACTTGAACTGTTCTTGTAGAACTCCTTATATTTACCGTAGATAGCAACCTCATTTTCCTTCTTGAACTTAATAAGTTTGCGGTAATAGTGAAGAAGTGAATTCGGATCTTTCTCTGCTTCTGCAACGTTAACTTCTTTGTAATTGTCACAAATATTGAACCACGGAGTACCTGTTGTGAAGCCAGCATTCTCTTCTGAAGACCACTGAACGGGAGATCTCGCTGTTTCACGGCTTACTTTGTTAGCATGTTCAACAAACTTTTGCTCATTATAACCAAGTTTCTTGAAAAGATTATGGTTATTAAACGTGAGAACATCCTTGAATTCATCAAGACGTGTAAGGTTTACATTTGTCATACCGATTTCCTGACCCTGATAAATAAACGGTGTGCCACACTGAAGCATATACATAGTAGCGAGCATCTTACCGCTTTCAACACGGTAATCAAGGCTACCGTAACGGTTAATAATACGGGGATGATCATGATTTTCGATGTAGAGAGCATTCCATCCTTTTCCGTAAAGTTCATACTGCCAACGAGAAAAAGCACTCTTCATCTTTTTGTGGCTGAATGGAACTTTAATCCAGTCAGTAACCATACAGTCAGATTCCATATGCTGGAAATGGA
>JAZNCK010000138.1:0-6608 GCA_045587505.1 Acutalibacteraceae bacterium | reverse complement strand
GATGACTGCGGCCTTGTTCTTCACAGCGGTGTAAAAATCGGAATGGCTATGGGTGACAAGCTCAATATGAAAATCACAACGATGGAAGATTTGCTCCTTGTAAAGTCTATCGTAAGAACAGGAAGATAAACGAGCATAAATTTCCAAAGGAAGGATGAAGTGTTTTGTTCGCTAAAAGTTACAAAATAACCGAACCGAAAAGATTTGAAATATTTGTTGAGGATATTCAGAATAACGATGTTCTTGTTCGTCCTGAGTATCTTGCAGTCTGTAAGGCTGATATCCGTTATTATCTCGGTAACCGCAGTCTGAACGTGCTTAAAAGAAAATTTCCGATGAGTCTTATTCACGAGGCAACAGGTGTTGTTGTTAAGGATAAGAACGGTGTTTTTGCACCGGGTCAGCGTGTTGTTTTGCTTCCGTGCAGACGTGCGGATGATTGTGACGGCACAAAGTGTGACGAGTGTGTTAGGAACAATCCTCATCTTCTTGATAATTACTGTCCTGATTCAAAGTTCTGCTCAAGTAACTTTGACGGATTCAGTAAGGAGCTTATGGACATCGGCTCTGACTATCTTGTACCAATTCCTGACGAAGTCGGTCCGGAGGCAGTTTTCTCAGAGCTTATTTCTGTCGGTTGCTGTGCACTTCGCCGTGCAGGACTTGACAAGTCAACCGCACCGAAGAATATAGCTGTATGGGGCGACGGAATAATGGGCTATATTATTGCCCTTGTCGCTAAATACAGCCTTGACTGCGAAGTAGATGTTATAGGTCTGAGCAAGGAAAAACTTGCAGAGTTTGATTTTGCCAATATATATTATGCAAATGATATCGAAGATTTACCGCGTATGACGGTTGCTATTGAAGCTGTCGGCGGTAACGCATCGGGTATTGCCGCAAATCAGGCGATTGATAAACTTTACTCAGGCGGCAAGCTCATTCTTTGCGGTGTTGCCAACGACAATATTCCGCTTAATACAAGAATGATACTCGAACACGGACTTTCAATCAGAGGTACAACCAGAAGCACACGTTGCGATTTTGAGCAAGCTCTTGAACTTCTTAAGATCAAGGATTTCCGCGAGCGTGTACTCAAGCTCCTTATCTCAACCGTTGAGGTTGATGACATCAAGAAGTATTACTCTGTGTTTGAAAAGGAGTCAAAATCAACAGTACTCGGCAAGAATATAATGAAAATTTCATTTTAAAATAAGGCGTGTAATAATGCTTATTAAAAGAATCATAAGCTGCAGTATTTGTATGTTGCTTGTGTTCGGGGCATTATCTTTCACAGCTGATGCGACGCTGTGGAGTTACTTTTTGCCCCCGGTGATAAACCGAAGGCAATTGATATGGTTTTGCTGATTCAGGCAAAATAAAAACAAAACCGGGATTCACTTCATCGTGAATCTCGGTTTTAGCTTTTCATTTCAGGTAAGCTTTTAATATAATCGATAACTGCCTTGGCACTATTTTCTGGCAATTCTATTCTGTTTTCTGCATCTTTCAGGTTTTCAAGATAGTGCGCATCGGAGTCTGTGAAGACTCTTACCCCATTGAGTATGGGGTGATTCTTTATGAGCGTTTCTCTGTCTGCATCAGCAGTCATTTCCACTGCAGAAAACCCCATATCTTCCGTAATCATGCCGAGGTTGGAAAGTACGCTGTAAGAGCTTCTGTCTATGTGAGCAGGATAACACACTCCACCGTAGCTGTCTACAAGTTCGCAGACATTACTGATGCTTACAGAGCTTGCGAGGGTCAGTAAAATGTCTTCTGTGCCGATTATGTTGTCACACTCATCCGTAACTGATTGCTCACCGAAGATATCAGGTCTGTTTTTAACGGGTGGCATAGTAGAATGAATGTAATCAGAAAACCTCATTGCACTCTCGCAATCGGGAAAAAGGCAGACAACATGAACTTCTTCGGCGGTGCAGAGTTCCATTCCCGGGACAACCGTCAATCCGATTTCATTGCCGACCTTTACTGCTGATTCACAATTTCTGCAGGTGTTGTGGTCAGTCAGTGCAATGATATCCAAACCGAGCAGTTTTGACATATTGACAAGGTTATATGGTGTCATATCCTTGTCTCCGCAGGGTGAAAGACACGAATGTGTATGAAAATCGTAATAAAGTTCCATTTTAAATCATCTGAGAAATGGCGACAGCCATCTGATATGAATTTTTATCTGTCTGCAGAATTATGACATCATTCTGTTTTGCGCGGTTGAGAGCATCGTTGTCGAGTGCTGCATTTTCTGTCAGCACGATGCACGCAACGTCTGCAAGAACAGCAACTCCGACAGAGTTAATATTGCCCATAACCGTTAACCACGCGTCACCCTCCTGAGCACGGGACATAACCCAGCTAAGGAGGTCACCGCAGTAGCATCCGGTTATTTTTTTTTCGAGATTTTCACCACAAAGCACTTTGAGCCCGAGTTTTTCAACAAGTTCTTTTACGTCCATTTCAGTTTCTCCTCGTCAATACCTCTGAAAGGTACAGGTATAAGTTTATCGATGTCGTTATCTTTTAATTCTGCTGAAGTTGCCATTTCATTTTTCATTCTGAAAATGCAGTCGTCAACACTCGCATAGCCACGTACAATATCCTCAGCGAGTGCACGGCAGGTCGGAGCACCGCAAGTACCGCAGTCAAGTCCGGGGAAATTCTTTACCATTTCGGAAACCTGGTTCATAAGTTTCATAGAATCCGTAACATTATCTGCAAGTTTGAGTACAGAAAGCGGCTCTAAAGGATAATCCCAACCAAGTTCCTTCGGAATGTCATTTTCGATGTGATTGCACGAAACGGGAAGATATTTTTTAAGTGAACTGAGTCTTGTCTTTGCAACAAAGTTGTTTGCAACAGTAAGACAACCACCGACGCATCCGCCTGTGCAGGCATTGAGCTCAATAAATTCAATGTCATTGAGTTTTTCGTCCTCGACCTCTTCGAGGATTTTTATAACATTTTCAATTCCGTCTGCAGCTATGTATTTTTCGGTAAGGGAAGCTGAAGCTTCGCCTCCGCTTGCAGCCCAGCCGACACCGATTTTTCCTGATTGCTCAAGAGAAAGAAGTTTATCTCTGTCAAGTTTATCCATCTTCTGCACAAGCAACGGGTAAACCTCACTGATTGCAATTGCACCGTTAACGTCTGTATGGTCAGCAGCAAGAGGGGACTTGATAGCAGTGATTTTAGCAGGGCAGGGCGTGATAAAGAATACACCTATATCCTCATCGGCAAGTCCTGTTTTCTCTTTTGCTTCAATACGGGCGAGTCTTGCGGACTCATCCATCGGAGTTTTAAGTGTGATAAGGTTATCAATAAGCTCGGGATAACGAACACGTATAAGTCTGATAACAGCAGGACAAGCTGTAGAGATAACAGGTTTTATAAGATTCTGAGTTTTCAGCATTTTTCTTGTTGCATCAGAAACTATTTCAGCACCTTTTGCAACTTCAAAAACACTGTCAAAACCAATTTCAAGCAGTGCGGTCAGCACATAGTTAACATCATCAAGGTTGTTGAACTGTCCGTAAAGTGACGGAGCAGGTAAAGCGATTTTATATTTATACCCATCGATTACAGACAAAGGGTCGCTCATAGCTGATTTTGCGTGGTGAGGACAGATACGTATACATTCACCGCAATCGATACAGCGTTGGGATATTATGGTAGCTTTACCGCGACGCACACGGATTGCCTGAGTAGGACAACGTTTGATACAGTTCATACAGCCGAGACACTTGTCTTTATCAAGGCTAACTGAATGAAAAACAGTATTCATGTTGCTCCTCCTTTGAGATTATTTATTGTAGATTTTAAGTGTGATTGTGGTACCGACACCGATCTCGGTATCGATTGTCATTTCATCTGTGTATTTTTTGATGTTCGGCAGGCCCATACCGGCACCGAATCCGAGAGAACGAACGTTTTCAGGTGCAGTGGAGTATCCTTCTTTCATTGCGAGCTCAACGTCGGGGATACCGGGACCTTTGTCAGCAAGTACGACCGTGATGCATTCGGGTGTGATTGTTGCATCAATAGCACCACCCTCAGCGTGAATAACCATGTTGATTTCAGCCTCGTAAACCGCAATGGCAACATTTCTTACGAGTGAAGCATCAAATCCGAGGTCTTTGAGAGAACGCTTAAGCTTACCCGATGCTTCACCTGCACAGGTGAAATCATAGGCATTGACATCATAATGCAGTTTTACTTCTTCCATTACTTTCCGCTGCCTCCTCTGAGACCGTGAGCGTAGAGTTTACCGCAAGAGGTAAACATTTCAAGGTCAGTTTTTATAAGTACAATTTCACGTTCTTCTGCAAGATCAATCATACCCATATCAGGAGATTTACCGCGGACAAAAACGATACATTTCATATCCATCATTTCGGCAGTACGTACAACCTGGGGATTTACCAGACCTGTAAGTAATACCGCTTGTTCTTTCACATAAGCAAGAACGTCACTCATCATATCACTACCGCAGGCTTTATGAACCTCACGGTCAAGGAAATCTTCACCGTAAACGATGGTACCGTCCAGAATTTCAATAATTTCTTTTACCGTCATTTTTAACCCTCCATGAGAATTATTACACTATATTATAACATAGTTAAAGGTGAAAATCTACATAAATTTACACCATAATGCGTAAAAAAGTGTTAATTTTTGATGAATATGGATAAAAATGAAGTGGCTATCAATGTTGATAACCACTTTTACCTTTTATCCTGAGAAGGAGTGTTTATTTACTTCTTTATCTGCCAGAAACCGACTTTCTTCATAACTTTTGAAAGTGTCTTGTTAGCGACATAAGAAGCCTTCATTGCACCTTCAGCGGCACATTTTTCGATGTAAGCTTTGTCATTCATAAGCTCATAATACTTATCCTGAACAGGTTTGATATTTTCGATAACACTTTCAGCAACAGCAAGCTTGAAGTCACCGTAGCCCTTACCGTCAAATTCCTTTTCGATTGCATCGTAATCAAGACCTGTGCAACAAGAGTAAATAGACATGAGGTTGTTGATACCGTCTTTACCGTCGGCATAACGCACTTTGGCTTCTGAGTCCGTAACAGCAGACTTGAACTTTTTACGGATATCGTCGGGAGTGTCAAGAAGTGCGATGGAAGCCTTGGGATTAGGGTCGGATTTTGACATCTTTTTAGTCGGATCCTGGAGAGACATAACCCTCGCACCTGCCTTACCGATATACGGTTGAGGGATGGTGAATGTGGGGGAGTAGATGCCGTTAAAGCGTTCAGCGATATCTCTTGCGAGTTCAAGATGCTGTTTCTGGTCAGCGCCGATTGGCACATAATCTGCCTGATAAAGAAGAATATCGGCAGCCATAAGTGTCGGGTATGAGAAGAGACCAACGTTTATGTTGTCTGCGTGCTTTGCAGATTTATCCTTGAACTGTGTCATTCTTGCAGCTTCACCGAACTGAGTGTAGCAGTTAAGCACCCATGCAAGTTCTGCGTGCTGGGGCACGTGCGACTGAACAAAAATTATATTCTCTTCAGGGTCAAGACCGATTGCAAGAAGCAAAGCATACATTTCGAGAGTCTGCTTGCGAAGCTTTGCAGGTTCCTGACGGACTGTAATTGCGTGAAGATCAGCAACTGCGTAAATGCAGTCGTTATCATTACTCATTGAAGCCCAGTTCTTGAGAGCGCCGAGGTAATTGCCGAGGGTAGGAACGCTTGTCGGTTGAATAGCGCTGAGCACACGAGCTTTCTTTTCTGTATTTTCCATAGTAATGCCTCCAAAATATAACTGTGACTATTCTATCACATTTAAACGGGATTGTAAATCATAAATATTTGTGTTACAATACTTTTTGTGATTGGAGTGATAGTTTTGGCAAAATTTGATTGTGTTTTACTTGATTTTGACGGTACGGTTGCCGATACAAGCGAAGGTATATTTGAGGGTATACGCTACGGAATACGAATGGAGGGCCTGCCGATGCCTCATCCCGATGAAATGCGTACCTTCATCGGCCCGCCTCTTAATGTCGGCTTCCGTAATCATTTTCCTGATATCAGTGACGAGCAGGTTGAACAGCTTATCATCCACTACCGTGCAAGGTACTCTGTTGACGGATATTATAAATTCAAGCTCTATGACGGTATGGAGAACTTGCTTCTTACCCTTCGTGAAAACGGGATCAAAACGGGTATCGCGACGTCAAAGCCGCAGGTTTTCATTGACCATATCGTAAAGACCTGTGAGCTTTCGCATCTGTTTGATGTTGTTGTCGGTGCAGAAGCCGATGTGCTTCACGGCGGCAAAAAGCAGATTATTGAAAGGGCTGTGGAGCTTCTTAAGCCTTACGGCTGTAAAAAACCTCTTATGGTCGGCGATACTAAGTATGACATTCTTGGTGCGGTTGATGCAGGTGTTCCGAGCGTGGCTGTCACATTCGGATTCGGTAGCGTTGATGAGATGATTGTCGCAGGTGCAACCTATGTTGCCAAGAATTGCGAAGAGATAAAGAATATTGTTTTATAAGCAATCAAACCCACAGTTTTCTGTGGGTTTGATTTATGCCTTTTTTCGGAATAGTATGCAATCTGT
>JAZNCK010000137.1:0-4169 GCA_045587505.1 Acutalibacteraceae bacterium | reverse complement strand
TGAAGAAGAGGGCGAGAAGACAGTCGAGATGATTGATAATCTTGTTAAAGAAACCGAGCCGGACCTCATCACGCTGACGGGTGATAATGCTTGGGGAACGATAGCGTATATCAACCTTGTCAAGCAGATTGACGCTTACGGTATTCCGTGGGCGCCTGTTATGGGTAATCACGACGGACAGTGCTGTATCAATGAATTCTGGGCGGCTCATCTTCTTTTTAAGGCTGAAAACTGCCTTTTTGAGTTCGGCCCTGAAGATATGGGATACGGTAATTACATAATAAACATCACTGAGAACGGACACATTATACACACTCTTTTTATGGTTGACACTCATAACAATGCAGAATATACTCTTGAGGACGGTTCAACCGTAGGCGGTTACGATCATCTCTGGGATAACCAGATTGAGTGGTACAAGTGGGCTGTTAAGGGGATTTCAGAAATTGAAGGACGTAGTGTTGAAAGCTCAGTGTTTATGCATATTCCCGTTTGTGAATACAAAGACGCATGGATAGCTGCTAACGGCAGCGATGCACTCGGAACTCTTGATCCCGGTCTTGCACCCGATGCTCTCGGCACTTCAGGTGAAGCAGTAAGCTGTCCGCCTGTGAATAATGGGTTCTTTGACATCTGCAAAGAGCTTGGAAGCACCAAAAATATATTTGCAGGACACGACCATGTGAACAACTTCCAGATTTATTATGAAGGAATCAGACTTACCTATACGCTCAAAACCGGATACGGTGCTTATTACACTGACGGCCTTGTGGGTGGAACAGTAATATCAATTGACTCTGATGGTGCAGCGTATGCAGAACATATTTATATGTCCGAATAACTGACTCTGACGGAATAAAAGCCTTGAAACTACGCGGTTTCGAGGCTTGTTCTTTTTTATCAACAAATAAAACTGATCCGTTTCCATTCGTGTTTAGTTGTATCAAAACGGTTTTATTCGGGCGTCATTCTGCCGTCACGTCATCTTCGGAGACGACATAATCTTTAGTACAAAGACGTTTGCGAAAAATGCAAAACAGAAATTTTACAAAATGTCTTCCTGCTCTTAATCTTTTATGAGACTGAAGTTTTTTGCTTAATTTTTTATTGACATAAAAAATCACTTTTGCGATAATAAAAATATAAATTCTAATTTAATTTTAATCTTTCCTTGCTAATATATGTCAATATCCGTAAAGGGGGATGCGTATGAGAATTCTGATTGCAGAAGACGAAAAAAGCCTTAACAGAATAATTGCAAAGCAGCTCAAGGCGGCGGGTTACAGTGTTGACTGTGCCTTTAACGGTGAAGAGGCCTATGATCTGATCAGTATGACAGATTATGATGCCGCTGTTTTTGATGTTATGATGCCGAAAATTGACGGTTTTTCTTTGCTAAGAAAAATCAGGAACGAAGAAAACCATCTTCCAGTTCTTTTCCTTACGGCACGTGACAGCATTGAGGACAGGGTTGAGGGACTTGACATCGGAGCCGACGATTATCTGGTGAAGCCCTTTGCGTTTGAGGAGCTGCTTGCAAGAATAAGGGTTCTTATCAGAAAGAACAGCGTTTCAAATTCAAACATAATCACAGTTGCGGATTTAACTGTTGACATTTCAAGCAGGAAGGTTGCAAGAGGCGGAAAAGATATTTTGCTGTCCGCAAAGGAA
This sequence comes from Acutalibacteraceae bacterium, assembly GCA_045587505.1. Lineage (GTDB taxonomy): Bacteria > Bacillota > Clostridia > Oscillospirales > Acutalibacteraceae > CAG-488. The sequence continues at coordinate 2,498 of JAZNCK010000137.1, read as the reverse complement.
TATGAGCTTTTACAGTATCTTGCAGTCAACAACGGAATCGTGCTCAGCCGTGAAAAAATCGAAGACCATATCTGGAATTACGATTATGAAGGCGGAACAAATGTTGTTGATGTTTATATCCGATACCTTCGCAAAAAAATAGATGAAGGTTATGACAAAAAGCTTATTCACACCGTCAGAGGGATGGGATATGTTCTTAGGGAGGAAAAATGAAAAAGATTTCATTTAAAATAATAACAACACTCTGGATTACACTTCTGATTGCCGTTGTCTGCGGTGTCAGCGTAACGGCACTTATCCTTGTCAGCCGAAAAACAGCCGACGATAAGCTCAGGCAGACTCTCATTGCCACCGCACAAAGCAATTCAGATGAAATGGAATTCAGCAACGGTATTTTTGAGGTCGAGAATGATTTTATATATTATTCTGACGGAGTTTACTGTGATCTTTTCAGTGAAGACGGCGAATATCTCAACGGTGAAACACCGCACACGCTCATTGAAGCACCGTCGGACCTTGAAAAGGTTGTTAAAAAAACCTTTGATGGCAAGGACTATTATGTTTATTCTGAGCTTCTTGAATTCACAAAATATGAATACGAGATTGATATCAGCTCAGGTCAGGTAATATCCTACGAATCGGATGTTACCCCGGTGAATGAGCTGAAACCCGTTCCGTATTCTGAAACGAATTTTAAAAACGGCATAAGTACAACCGAGGCAATAGATGCAGCGCTCAGCCACGCAGGCATAAATAAGCCCGAAGCGACAATCATCGGTGTTCAGATTCCCCTATACACTGACAGACAGGTTTTTAAAATTGAGTTTACCGCAGTAAGTCCGTCGTGCAAGAAGATTTATATCCGTGCAGTCTGTCCAGCCGAGGATGTAAAAACAATGTTTACCAACGTCGGCAGAAGTGCAATATATCTGCTTCCGTTTTTCGTGATTATTGCGGCAGTAGGTGCATATATCATTTCAAAGAAAACCGTTACACCTATCGAAAAAATAACCGGTTCGGCACACGAAATATCGACAGGCAACGATCTTTCAAAGCGTCTTGAAACAAACAATGCGCCCCGCGAAATCAGTAATCTTGCCGACACCTTCAACAGTATGTTTGAACGGTTGTATTCTTCGTTTGAAAACGAAAAGCGATTTACCTCAGATGCATCTCACGAGCTTCGCACACCGCTTGCGGTTATAAAAGCGGAATGCGAATACGCACTTTCCGATAATGCAGATGACGAGGAAAGAGCACAGGCACTTGAATCAATTGAAGAACAAGCGGATAAAATGACTGCCCTTGTAACTTCCTTACTTTCCGTAACAAGGGCGGAGCAGGGCCTCAGCCGATTCACGCTTGAAAAAGCTAATCTCAGCGAGCTTGTCGAAGGTATATGCGATAAATTCAGGACCTCAAAAGGTATTGAACTGACAGCCGACATTGAAAAGGATATTTCAACAAACCTGAATAGTGTGTTGATAACTCAGCTTCTTGAAAATCTGCTTTCAAATGCTGATAAATATGGCAAAGAAAACGGTATTATCAATGTGAAGCTTTATTCCGCAGACGACAAGGTTATTTTGTCCGTGAGAGACAACGGAATCGGTATAAGCGAAGAGGATCTGCCGAAAATCTGGAACAGGTTTTACCGTGCAGATGCTTCCAGGTCGGAAACAGAGGGATTCGGTCTCGGACTTGCCCTTGTAAAAAAGATAGCTGAAATCCATTCGGCTGAATGTGTTGCAGAATCAGAAATTGATAAATTTACCGAAATGAAAATAATTTTCAAAAAAATTTAAAAATTAACTTTTTCTAATGTTCCTTTAATGTTTGACCGTTATTATTTAGTCACAGTCAAGGATGACTGATCAAATAAAAAACAGACAAATTGGAAGGAATGATATTATGAAGAAAAAGTTATTTGCAGTTTTAGTTTCAGCAGTTTTGGTTTTATCAGTTTTTTTGGTAGTGGCATACGCCAAGCATCAGCCGGCTAAGGATGCGGCAAAGCTTAATCAGGCACAGGTATCGGAGCCTTCGGTGAAAAGTAGTGAGGTTGCAAGCGTATCCCCCGATGAAGCAATTGATGCGGCGCTCAGACATGCAGGTGTAGCCAGAGAAAATGCCGTTTTGTCCGGAGTCCCCTCACTTGACAGGGATGACGGAAAAGTCCATTACGACATAGAGTTCGGATATAACGGCATTGAATATGACTATGAGGTTGCAGTTGCTGACGGTTCGGTTATAAAGGTTGAAAAGGAAGCTGAAAGAGTTAAGGTTTCCGAAAAGGAAAGTGTTCCCGTAAAGCCCGAGGCTTCCGAAAAGGAAAGCGTTCCTGTAAAGCCCGAGGTTTCCGTGAACAAAGAAAGCAACAACAAAGAGAACAATAAAGGCTATATCAGCGTTGAAGCTGCAAAGCAGAAGGCTCTTGACGATGCAGGTGTTAAGGCTGAAGATGCAGTTTTCGTAAAGGCATATTATGATGCGAATGA
>JAZNCK010000136.1:0-39107 GCA_045587505.1 Acutalibacteraceae bacterium | reverse complement strand
GAAAAGGGTGTAGATCCCTATAAGGATGTTCTTTCAACTGCAAAGTACCGTGAGCTTTTCGGTTATGAGAAGCACACATTCACAGGTGTTGACTACGTTGAATATTATGAGAACCTTGTTCGTGAATGCGGCGCTGATTGTGAAATCATCTTCGCAAACAATGCAAAGGCTATCCTTGACTATACTAAGAATGTTATCAACTGTGACATTCACACAAGAGCACGTACAAAGAGAATCCTCAAGGCTGCAGGTGCAGAGATTGTTTACGGTCTTGACGAAATCCTCAATGCTCCGGTAAACGGAAGCGGCTTCAATGCTGATTACGGTCTTCTCGGCTCAAACAAGGCAACAGAGGATAAGGTAAAGCTCTTCCCGCGTGATTGCCAGCCCGTTGTTGATGCTATTCAGAAGAAGCTCTACGATGCAACAGGCAAGAAAATTGAGGTTATGGTTTACGGCGACGGTGCATTCAAGGATCCCGTAGGCAAAATCTGGGAGCTTGCTGACCCCGTTGTTTCACCGGCTTATACAAGCGGCCTTGTAGGCACACCGAACGAGCTCAAGCTCAAGTATCTTGCTGATAACGAGTTCGCAGCACTTTCAGGCGACGAGCTCAAGGAAGCAATCAAGGGCAAGATTCAGGAGAAGGATGACAACCTCGTTGGCAATATGGTTTCCGAGGGTACAACTCCGAGAAGACTTACAGACCTCATCGGATCACTCTGCGACCTCACATCAGGCTCAGGCGACAAGGGTACACCGATCGTCTTCATTCAGGGTTACTTCGACAACTACACAACAGACTGATAACAGAAAGTGCCTTATATTTAATATAGGGCACTTTTAAAATAGCAGGTAATAATATGAAACAAAAAGTATACGATTTTCTGAATAATCAAAACATCAAATACGAGGTCACAGATCACGCACCTGTTTTTACAATGGAGGAAATGCAGGCAGAGGGGATTGACAAGCTGGGAACAATCTGCAAAAATCTCTTTATCCGTGACCAGAAGGGAAAAAGGCATTTTCTTGTTACCGCAGATGATGCAACCCGTATCAATCTCAAGGAGCTCGGCACAAAGCTTGAAGTAGGCAAAGTCAGTTTCGCATCAGCTGAAAGACTTGAAAAATATCTCGGTGTAACAACAGGTTGTGTTTCACCTCTCGGAATTCTTAATGATGAAGAGAATGCAGTTACCGTAGTCCTCGATAAAAAGCTTGAAGGACTCGACCGTCTCGGAGTACATCCCAACGATAATACAGCCACTCTCTTTCTTTCGTTCAACGACCTTGTAAAAGCAATCGAAGCTGTCGGAAACAACTACATAATTCTTGATTTTGAAAACTGAACATTGCTAAAACAGCCATAATTTGGCTGTTTTTTCTTTCTTAGCGGCTGTTGCTTTTAAATCAGTTTATGATATAATTAAAACAAAGGAGGCTGTGCTTATGAAAAAAAGAATGCTTAGTTCAGTATTAGCGGTTGTTATCACAGCTTTGGCTGTTTTTATACCATCTTCAGTCTTTGCTTTAGCTTCTGAGGATAAGTTGCCGCCGACAGTAGATGTCGATTCATTGAGCTTGTCGCACAATTATCTTATCACAGGTGATCTGATGAATATCAGCATCGGAATTACAGATTTTTCGGATATTGAGGAAGCGTATATTTTCTACGAAATGCCTGTGAGCAAAGGTGTAGTGTATATGCCTTTATTAAGGCATAAGGATACGGGAAAATTTACAATCGAATTCTATATTGACAACTACACTGAATGCGGAGAATGGAAAGCACTTTATATTGCTGCTGCTGACTCTGCAGGTAATAAAACCATTATAGGTAATGATGAGAATGCAAACATAAAAGCCGATTTAAGCAGTGGTAACTTTACTGTTATCAACGTTTTTGCTGAGGGTGTAGAACCGCATGATTATAGAATAACCATGGAGCAAACTCTCCCGTTGGTAGTTCAGACGGATGTGGAGCTTGAGTGGTCAGTTTCTGATAAAAGTATTGCAAAGCTGACTGTCAGTACTACGGATACAGTTGTTTATTGCACGGTTGTTCCGTTAAAGACAGGTGTTGTTGATGTAACTGCTAAAGACAAGCAAGGCAACGTTTATGCATCAGTAAGAGTATTGATAACTAAGCCGGTTGATTCATATTGGTTATATTTCGATCCGCAGGGCGGTTCCGTTGAAGTGGAAAAAATCGAAGCTCCGATTGATTATTCAGTTCAATTACCTTCGGCACAGAAAAAAGGCTACGTATTTTTAGGTTGGTCGAGAAATCCTAAGGCGATAAAACCTGAATATAAAGCCAATGAAGTTTATATTCCTATGGGTGATGTGAATTTATACGCTGTGTGGAAAAAAGAAATTACATATCCGGATGTTACGGATTATAATGTCAGATTGAATATCAATGACGGTATATCCGAAACGCAGATTAACAAAATTAAGAAGGGGGAATCTCTTACTCTCACTACACCTGAACGAGAAGGGTATACTTGTATCGGTTGGTCAACGCAGAAGTATGATGTGATTCCGGAGTACAGATGCGGTCAAAAATACACTCCAAATAAAGACGTAGAATTATACGCAGTGTGGGTATATAATTACCCTGAAGCTGAATGCGACTACGTAAAGGAAGAGCATGAAAAAATAACAATTCAGATTAACGTACCATATAAAGCACAGGGCATTCCGGCTGATACTACTGCATTAAGCCTTAGCTGGTCGTGCAAGTTTGATGAAAACAAACAGGTTACTCAGGGTCAGTGTTCGGTAACGGCTAAGAAACCCGGTATTTCCGAGGTTTATATCTGTGATGAGTACGGATACATAATAGATGTTTATCGCATTTGTATAAAGAGAAGCACGTTAACGTGTAAGCTGAATTTAGATACATATGGCGGAGAAGAGATTGAACCGATTGTTGTCAATTACGGTGAAACAATAGTACTTCCGACACCGGTCAGAGAAGGCTATCGTTGTAAAGGCTGGACAATTCATAAAAATGCTGCATTGCCGCAACACCGTTGTGAAACGGAGTACAAAGTAACTGATGATGTCACTTTGTATGCTATATGGGATTTTGCATCGCCGCCCAAGGAGGGTGATGTCAATCTTGACGGGGTTGTGAATTCAACCGATGCCTTGATTGTTTTGAAGGTATCAGTTGGAAAAACTACGTTGAGGCAAGAACTTAATCAGGTTGCGGATGTCAACGATAATATTATAATAAACTCTACCGATGCGCTTCTGATTTTACAGTATGCTGTCGGAAAAAGAACTGAGTTTTAAATAGCAAAGGGACTGCACGCGCAGTCCCTTAACTTTTATCCTATAAACGTTCCGATTTCATCAATCTCAGTTGTTACATCCTTAAGAAAACTCCTGCAAGCATCATCTTTCGCAAGAATTTTGCCTACCTTTTTAACGGCTTTAAAAAACTTAGGGTCGAACTCAATTTCATCACTGTGTTCTATCAACGGACACAGACGTGCGGCTCTTAAGTCAGGCTCAACAAAGATTTTGCCGTTTTCACTGATTGTCGGGAAAAACGGAAAAATCCTGCATGAAAGAGGACGACTTTGCCTGTCGCACGTACCGTTGCACACTGCGAGTCTCTCCCCGTGTTCACCGTTGATGATCGTTAACGGACTATCTTCACCGGGAAAAAGAAGCATTCCCGTACAGCTGTCACCCTTACAGCACGCACCGCTACAAAGTTGTCCGCAGTCAACTTTAAGCGGTGTAAGTTTATCCATAGTTTTAAAAATCTTTTCGTACATTTTTTTATAATATGGGTTTTTCATAGTCTCAACTCCGCAGAAATTATACCATAACTGTACTGTCATCGCAATATTTCGGATTGAAATATCTGTCGGAATATGTTACAATATAACGAAATTGTAAAAAGGATGTCTTATTATGAAAATTGCAGTTATCAACGGCAGTCCGAAGGGAAAGTACAGTGTCACTCTGCAGACTGTTCTTTATCTTGAAAAGAAATATCCTGAGCATGAGTTCAATGTTCTTCATGTGGGTCAGAAAATAAAAGCTTTTGAAAAGGATTTTTCAAAAGCGAAAGAATTGCTGGAAACTTCAGATGCGGTGCTTTTTTCCTATCCGGTATATACTTTTCTTGCACCGTCACAGCTTCACCGTTTTATTGAACTTGTAAAGTTAAACGGTGTAAATCTTACAAATAAGTATGCAACGCAGATTTCTACTTCGAAACATTTTTATGATATCACTGCACATAAATATATAGAAGAAAATTCGCTCGATATGGGAATGCGTTATATTCGCGGACTTTCTGCCGATATGGAGGACTTGCTTACTGAAAAAGGAAGAGAGGAAGCAGAAAAGTTTTTTGACCGTTTCCTCTGGGCTGTCAGTGAGGAGATTTTTACATCAGCTTCACCGAAAAACTCTTCCTATGTTTGTGTACCTGCGACTCCTGCAACACAAAATTCTGTACAGAAGAGCGATAAGGATGTTATTATTCTTACAGATGAAACCAACCAGGATTCTTCATTAAGCACTATGATCGAGCGTTTTAGGTCGGTTTTCGGATACAAAACACGTATTGTCAATATTTCCGAATATCCTCTTGCAGGCGGTTGCCTGGGTTGCCTTCGTTGTGCCGTGAGCGAAAAATGTGTTTATAAAGATAATTTTGACACATTCCTTCGTGAAAAAATTCAGTCTGCCGATGCAATTGTGTATGCTTTTACAATATCAGATCATTCAATGGGTTCACGGTTTAAAATGTATGATGACAGAAACTTCTGTAACGGTCATCGCTCTGTAACGGTCGGTATGCCGGTCGGTTATCTTGTTTCCGGTAATTATTCTCAGGAGAATAATGTTATCACAGTAGTCGAAGCGCGCAGTGAAACAGGCGGCAATTTTCTTGCGGGCGTTGCAACTGATGAGGGTAATACTGACAAACAGATCGATACTCTTGCAAAATCACTTGAGTTTGCTCTTGAAACAAAGCATACGGCACCTGCTAATTTCTGGGGAGTCGGCGGAACAAAAATCTTCCGTGACCTTATTTACCAGATGCGCGGAATGATGCGTGCAGACCATAAGTTTTATAAAAAGCAGGGCATTTATGATTTCCCGCATAAGAACAAAGGAAAGACAATGCTTATGTATGCTATCGGTGCACTCCTTTCAAACGAGAAGATTCTTTCAAAAATGGGTAATAAAATGAATGAAGGAATGTTGATGCCGTATGAGCAGTTGCTCAAGAAAATTGATACTGACAGCTCATCGAAAAAATCTGCAGTAACGGAAAAAGAAACTGTGACAAAATAATATGACAAACCCCGATCATCGGGGTTTATTTTTTTACCAAATTATGTTATAATATTTCTCAAGAAAAGAGATGTTACAAATGCAAAAAAATCAAATCAAAGATTTCACCCAAGGCTCTATTACAAAACAACTGCTTGTTTTTGTATGGCCGTTATTTCTTTCCAATCTGTTGCAGGTCGTTTACAATATGGTGGATATGATTGTCGTCGGCAACGTTCTCGGCAAAGTCGGTATTTCGGCTGTTTCCGTTGGCGGTGACGTCAGTCATCTGCTTACATTTATCGCAATGGGTTTTTCGAACGCCGGCCAGGTGCTGATTGCAAGATATATCGGTGCAGATAAACGTGAGAAAATCGGCAGATTTGTGGGTACTATGTGCGGATTTCTCATAGTTTGCTCACTTTTGCTGTCTGTTGTCGGAATTATTTTTCAGGATGTCATTCTTCAGCTTATGAATACTCCCGAGGAATCATACGCAGGAGCAGCCGGGTATTCGGCTGTATGTATGGCAGGCTTGGCTTTTATTTACGGTTACAATGTTGTCAGTGCAATTCTTCGCGGAATGGGTGACTCAAAGCATCCGTTCATTTTTATCAGTGTTGCTGCCGTGCTCAATCTTATTCTTGACATTGTTTTTGTTATAGGATTCGAAATGGGTGAGGTAGGTGCAGCTCTTGCAACAGTGATCGGTCAGGCTGTCAGTTGTATTTCCTGTGTAGTTTTTCTTTCGAAAAACAAAAAACAATTTGAATTAAATATAAAGTTCAAGGATTTTATTAAATGGGATAAAACAATGCTTGCAGACCTTGTAAAACTCGGCACACCGATGGCAATTAAGACAGCTTCGATTATGGTTTCAAAGCTTTTTGTAAATTCCTGGATCAACTCTTACGGTGTTGCGGTTTCAGCCTTTGCAGGTATAGCAAATAAGATTGCCAATATCAGCAATCTTGTTTCTGCAGCTATGAATACGGGCGGTTCAACCCTTGTCGGTCAGAATCTCGCAGCAGGGGAGTTTACAAGAGTGAAAAAAATTCTCGGCAATCTTGCCGTGATCACACTTTCCGTAGCGACGGTTTTTTCGGTACTTATTGTTGCTTTTCCGGATTTAATCTTCGGCATATTCACGACGGATACTTCTGTTTTGAGTATAGCGGATAAATTTATTCCGATTGCAATTCTGCTGTTCTTTGGCAGTGCAATGCGTGCAATTATGAACGCTTTGCTCAACGGTAGCGGTAACTATAAAATCAACTTCGTCACCGCAATACTTGACGGTATAATTATGCGGATAGGTCTTGCACTCTTGTTCGGTCTTGCCCTTGGTATGAAACATTACGGATTTTGGCTCGGAGATGCCCTTGCAGGTTTTACACCTTTCTTTATCGGTGTTGTGTACTACGCAACAGGCAAGTGGAAAAAGGACAGTATGAAAAATTGTTGACAAAATTTTATTAAGTGATATAAATAAAGTGGGGGATGTAATTATGTTTAAATTGAAAAAGAAAAACACATTACCTGAACAGGCAGAACAGCCTGTGGATAAGAAAAAGAAGAAACTTAAATGGATTTTGATCGGCGTTGTAATAGTCTTTCTTCTGATTATTGTCGGTTCTGGTGACAGTGATGATAAAGAAATCCCTACAATCGGGGATAATTTGTCAGATTATGTCGAACTGCACTCTGAAGAAAAAACAGACGGTGTAACGATGCAGTGGTATAAAATTGATCCTGAGAAGCTTTCCGCTGTTGAAGATTATGTTGAGTTACTCTGTGATAAATATGAATTCAGGACGGTTGACGGCAAAGATAATGATTATTATCTCTACCACGAGGGTGATACGGAACTTGAGGTGCTTTACACAGATAACGGTGAACTGGAGTATCATCTGAGGGTCGGTATCCCGGATGAGGATGAAGATCAGAACATAATCAGTTTTATTTATGTTGACGGCTTGTTCAGGTCGGACGAAAAAGCTGCTGAAGATGATGAAAAAACAGAAAGCGACAGCAAAGAGGACGAAAAAACTGAAGATAAGAAAAATCCCGGAAAAGAAGAAGTTCTTGTTTCTGAGATGAAGGCGGATACATCTTCCGGCCAGAAGCAGGGCAAAGATTCCGTGAAAATTCAGTCATTAATGAATTTTGCTTCGTCAGCATTCAATTTTGAAAAAGAATCACAGTTGAATTCGGATGTAATGGTACAAAGCTTTAAAGGTTCATCTAAAAACGCTGAACTGATAAAAGAATATATTCAGGTTTTGAGTTCGGGTAGTATGAATCTTAAAGAAGCGGGTTATGATTATGATGATTTCAGAGATGTTTATTTAGCCACGTATGATGAATCGAAAGAGTGGGGGCTTTCTTATACAGGCTCAGCTTCTGTGGTAGAAAAATGCGAGGGCATAGGTCTGGATAAATCACAAAAATTTGCAGTTATTGTTTATTATACGGTTGACGGTGATTCTCTCGATGGTTCTATGTACTGGTCTGCAAATCTTACTCCATGTGATTTAGGTTTCCGTAGCGGAGGTAAGAATGTAAGTGCTGTACCCGGCGGAAAGTCGGTGCTTGCAGGACTTATCCGAACAGCTGACGGTAAGTATAAAACAACTGACGGAAGATTTTCGGCAGGGCTTAACGAGGTTATGATTGCCTCAAACGGCAAGACTCAGAGCGGTAAGCTTGAATATGTGGAAAACACTCCGAATGCCGGTGATGCAGTCAAAGTTTACAATGGTGACGGCAGCAAACTCTGGACGGTTATTTTCCCGCGCTCGTGTGTACAGAAAACAGGAATGTTGTTTTCGTATAACGATCTTCTTCAAGAGTATCAATTTCCGTTGAACGACGATCCGAACGGAGATCTTGGCGAGGACACAATTGTTTATCAGTTTATCAAATCGAAATGGCTCACTGCTACGTATTCTGATTCACCCTGCAAAGATATGACATTAAGAATAATGTACTATGATGAAACTGAGCAGGTTGCGGTTTATTATATTTACACACATTTTACAGAAGAAACTGAAGCCTTTTGCGTTGTTGATATGAGCAAAGCAATAAAAAGTGAGCAGCAGAATTCATCGGACGGTTCGGGTTCATCGGTTCCGCCGTTGAATAATAACAAGGGTAACAGTATTTGTGCTGTTTGCAAGAACAAAGGTAAATTATTCTGCAACCGTTGTAACGGATCAGGAAAAATTGTAAACAGAGGTTCAATCGCAGGTTTTGGAACAGACGAAAAAAAGAGCTTTACTGAACACAAAGGTGATTGTCCGGAGTGCGACAACGGATATAAGGATTGTACGTACTGTAATAATTAAAATATAGGGGAGCATTTGTGATGTTAAAAAGAAAAAAGGATTCTGAAGAGCAGCTTACTCAGCCGACAGGAAAGAAAAGTAAAAAGCTTGTTATAATTGCAATTGTTGTAGTGGTTGCCTTAATCACAACGATAGTCGGTGTAGGTGCTTTTATTTTTGATCGTAACAGAAGAAGAATTCCTACGTTGTATGAGAGTATGATAAACAGCCTTGAATATCTTTCTGAAAACGATTATGACAGCACAACGATGCTATGGTACAAAACAGACAATGAAAGTGTTTCAAAAGTTAAAGCTTATATTGACCGTTTGTGCGATGAGTATGATTTCGAAGTGTCTGAAGTTAAAGATAATGATTATTGCCTTTATTACAACGGTGTAAAAGAAGTTGAAGCTATTGTTGATGAAACAAGCGGTGATGAGTACCATATCCGCATCACAATAGTTGAAGACAATAATGATGAGGTAATGGTGGTTTATACTTTTGTGGATGCTCTCTTTGATGAATTATCAATGCACGGTAACGATAAGGATTTAAATGAAAAAGAGAACAGCGATAAGAAAGACAGTAACAGCGACGGCAAGAATAATACTTCTGGCAAGGATGAAGTTCTCGTTTCCGCGCTTGACTCATCCGGCACGGCGGCAGGTCAGAAGCAGGGTAAGGATTCCGTGAAATTCCAGTCAATGTTTGATTATTTTTCACCTGACTTCACCTTCGGGGAAACCTCACAGTCGAGCATGTGCTATTTCCAGAAATTCTATGCTTCTGAAGAAGATGAGGACGTGATTGCAGCTTATGTTGATTTGCTTTGCTCAAACGGTATGAATTTTAAGCTGTCAGATGATCGATATGACGACTTCAGAGGAAAGCATTCAAGCACGAGTGTAAGCACAATCAGGGTTGTTTCAGCGTGGGGTCTCTCGTACACAGGTACTGCTGATGTTGAGGAAAGTTGCGAAAATACATTCCTCAATGATAAAGAATTTGCAATTACAATTGATTATAAAATTGAGTACGGAAAAATTGAGGGCTCAATACAGTGGTCCGTAAGTCTTGATTCGTGCGATTTAGGATTCCGTCCGGGAGGTAAAACCGTAAACACTGCACCGGGCGGTAAATCTGCAACAACAGGTCTCAGAAGAACTGCTGACGGTAAATATGAAACAACTGACGGTAGGTTTTCGGCAGGCCTTAACGAGGCAGTGCTGAAAATGGACGGTAAGTCACAAAAGTGTGATTTTGAATACGAGACCAACGGTACAGGTTCTGACGTGCTTACTCTTAACGGATTTGATTCAGATAAGCTGATCAGAGTATTTTTCCCGTATTCATCTGTTTTGAAGACAGGTACCGTGTATGATCTGCAGGATTTGTCTCAGAAGTATCAGAAGAACGATAAGACTCCTCCGGCATTCGGAGGTCAACCGGATTTTGCAGTGGTTTATCAGAAGGTTGGTTCGACTTGGATAACTCCGACTTTTTCGAATTCTCCCTGTAAGGATATGACAGTGAGAATAATGTATTACGATGAAAAAGAACAGGTAGCTGTCTATTATATCTATACATATTTTCTTCAAGAGGTTGAAGTTTTCTGTGTTGTCGATTTAAAAAAGGCGAGCGATGCTGAGTCTCAGAATTTATCGGGCGGTGGCTCGGGTTCGGCATCGGACTCTTCGTTGGATATTGATATCTTTGATAACGGAAAGGACGACATTTGCCGTTGGTGTAACGGTGTAGGTAAAGTCAGATGCAATACCTGCGGTGGCAAAGGATACTATATTGACAGAGGTTCGGCATCTGATTACGCAGGAACGGGCGGCAAATCATACTCGTTTACAAAAGACTGTGTTGGGTTAGGTTGTGTCGGCGGATATAAAGATTGTCCGCATTGCCATTAAAATAATACATAAAGTTCAAGCGACAGAAGTTAAAAACCTCTGTCGCTTGTTATTTGATATTATTTAACCATTTTTGCAAGTTCATCCGTGTCTTCCAGACGGATTCTTTTTGATGCAATGTACGTTCTGCCTTCGGGACCTTTTTTTGCCTCAACAATGTCAGTGTTATCAAAAATACCGTAAGTTGATGTAACAACAGTACCGTCGTCGAGTACAACATTTCCGCAATAACCTGTATCTGCATTTGCAGAGTACTGAGGCTCGGTCTGACCCTTAAGGTAAGTGTGAGCGAGTTTGATTCTGTACTGGCCCTCGCGTCCGTTCTTAAGGTCGTCATAAGTGCCTACCCAGGCAACCCAACCCTCGCTGCTCCATTTTTGTTTTACGGTTTTAATTGCTCTGGGACCTCTTTCAATTGAACGGAACGTAATAAACAGTCTGCCGTCGTGCGTATAATCAGCCTTGTGACGCTCACCGTTCAGTGCTGCGGGAGCTTCAACGGGACGACTCCAGGTTTTACCCTCATCCCGTGAGAAAGAAAGAAGTGAATTTATCTTCTTGGAATTACTTCTTGAAATCAGGCAAAGCTCATCGCCCTTGCCACAATCAGAACGAATAACCTCAACCTCGCACATATTTGAACTGGCTTCGTAGTCACGATGCTCGGAGAAGTATTTTTCCGGTTTGGTCCAATGAGGTTTTCCGTTCTCATCAAAAGTGAGAATGGTTTTGTAGTTATAAAAATTCGGGTCGTGGAAGAATCCCATCCATTTATCAACGAATTTACCGTTTTCTTTAAGCTGCGTAAGACTTGCAAGTGCAACGATCGGAATAATCGGAAAGTCACTCTTTTTGTCAAAGACAAGATCGAATTCTGTCCAGGTTTCACCTTCATCGGAAGAGAGCGAATAGTTGAATCCTCCGCAGGTAGGTTCGTTCGGCCATTTCGGATTTCCGGATACCATAACGATTTTGTCTGCTGTTTTACCGTCAGTGAACTGCAGACGGTAAACTGTCGGTGTCTCACGGGACTTGTCCCAACTTGCAGGCTTGTTTTTGAGTTCCTCTGTCCAGGAGAGACCGCCGTCAGTACTGATTTTAGTCATTACGGCGCCCTTGCCGTGACCGGCAGGATACATACAAAGGATATTACCGTTTTTCAAAAGCACGCTGTCGGGATGTGCCTGGTACGGCTTTGAGTTATCTACTGTGACAAGGTCGTAGAGATAATCAAATTTCGGGTCAAGTCCGTCAGGCTTAACGCTCAGATTAACCTGAGGAATTGTGTAATCCTTACCCTCGGTAGGCTTGATTTTTCTGAAAGCAGGGTCGAAAATGTTTTTCATAACAATCCTTCCTTTATCAAAAAGTTTACATACAAACGTATGATAACACAAAATCATGTTTTTGTCATCATAAAATGGTAAATTTAAACACAAAATGTTTTTATCTTTATATTAACGCTGTAGTATGCTTGAAATTCAGACTGTATGATAATGATATCTATTTATGTTTTAAAAACAATACCATTTTTTTCTTGCCTTTTCATTTGTGATGATTTAGAATAGATCCGGTGATTAAAATGAATATGAATTTCTTTGTCAACACAAGAATCATAACAGGTGTTGACTGTGTAAAAAACAATGCTCAAAGAATTTGCTCCCTCGGTGGAAAGTGTCTTATTGTTACCGGAACTTCTTCAGCAAAAAAGTGTGGGGCACTTGATGATGTAGTTTCAGCACTTGATTCACAGGGCGTGGAATACGAAATTTACAGTAAAATCTGCCAGAATCCTACTGTGGAATCCTGTTTTGAAGCAGGTCGTCTTGCTTGTGAAACCGGAGCTGACTTCATATTGGGTATAGGTGGCGGATCTCCGTTGGATGCAGCAAAGGCGATTGCCGTTGTTGCCGCAAATTCCGGTATTTCCGAGGAAAAGTTATATGCAATGCAGTGGGAGAATCAGCCGCTTCCTGTTGTCGCTGTAGGAACAACCGCAGGCACAGGCAGCGAAGTTACGGGCGTTGCCGTTATCACAAATTCAAAGGGATTCAAAAAGAGCTTCAGAAACGATCTTTCATATCCTGTGCTTTCTCTTGGTGACCCGAAGTACACTCTTAGTCTATCAGATACTTTTACACGTTCAACAGCTGTCGATGCTCTTGCACATTGTGTGGAGAGCTATTTCAACCGTTCTGCAAACGATATTTCAAAGGTTTTTGCTGCTGCAGGTGTGCGTAAACTTTTTGGTGTTTTCGACCGAATTATCTCCGAAGGAACCCAGTGCCTGACTATGGATGACAGGGAGCAACTGTATAATGCATCTTTACTCGGCGGTCTTTCTATTTCGGTTACGGGTACTGCTTTCCCACATGCACTCGGCTATTTTCTGACGGAAAACTACGGAATTGCTCACGGTACGGCATGTGCTGTTTTTCTTAATGAATTTCTTGATTATAATCTCAGAGTGATGCCCGAACTTGCTGTAAGTTTCCTTTCCGAAACGGGACTTACCGCAGAAGATTTCAAAAGGGTGGTTTCAGCTGTTACACCTGAAATTAACGTCAGCTTAAGTGAAGAAGATATTGCCGGACTTTCGCCACGGTGGGAGAATAATACAGCTCTCAGACGAAATTGGGGTACGGTTGACACAGAGTATGTTAATTCACTTATCAGAAAATTATTCTAAATTTTTCTTGAAACATAAAAAGAATTGTAGTATAATTTCTATATCAATTTCAGGAGGTTGGTAATATGTTATTATTTATCAGAAAAGTTTTGTCATTGGTGCTTATGGCACTTATCGGCATTTCCAGCTTGTTTGGTATGACAGGTGAGAATGCTACAGGACACGAAGATTATAAGACTTATAAGAACGTTATTCTTCTTATAGGTGACGGTATGGGCTTCAATACTCTTGAGGCTACTAAGGCAATGAAAAATGTTGATCTTACAATGGAAACAATGCCCGTCCTTTCACAGTCTGAGACAAGAAGCCTTACAAACAAGGTTACAGACAGTGCAGCAGGCGGTACAGCTCTTGCTTGTGGCGTAAGAACATATAACGGCGCTATCGGTTTGTTTGCTTTCAATCCGTTTGCAAGCCGTTGGCAGTATCCGATTTCACTTTCTGAATATGCTATTGAGCAGGGTAAGTTAGCAGGTGTTGTTACAACAGACGAAACAAGCGGTGCAACTCCGGCATCATTCTCAGCACATGCTATTGCAAGATCTGAGGAAAAGAATATTTCAAATGACCAGATGAAGTCTGATCTTACTCTTGTATGGGGTTGCGCATCTGAGAGTGTCACACCTGAGAAGTGTGCGGAAAACGGCTTTGAATACCTCACAACAAGAGCACAGATGAACGCTCTTGAAGAGGGCTCACGTTCATTCGCACAGTTTGACTGGGGCGATATTGCTGATGTTAAGGACGAGAAAGATACTCCGTATCTTGATGAAATGACAGCAAAGGCAATTGATCTTCTTGATGATGATGAAGACGGTTTCTTCCTTATGGTTGAAGGTGCTCACATTGATAAGTTCTCACACTCTAACGATTTTAACGGCTCAACTGCTCATACGGTAGAGTTTGATAAGGCTATCAAGGTTGCTCTTGATTACGCTGCACAGGACGGTGAAACACTCGTTGTTGTTACTGCTGACCACGAAACAGGCGGTATCACGCTTAATGAGTCAACAGGTGAGTATTACTACACAACAGGCAGCCACACAGGCGTTAATGTTCCTGTTTTCGTATCTGCAACAGATGCAGGTTTCGTAACAGGTGAGGCATATAAGAACTGTGAAGTTTCAACTCAGCTTGCAAGAGTTATGGGTGCCGAAGAAAAAGATTTCCCGAGAATCAGAATGTAAATTATTTCAAAAGGGCTGTTCGCAGCCCTTTTGTTTTTGGAGGAAGCATGAAATACACTACACTTCTCTTTGATCTTGATGATACACTACTTGATTTCGGCAAGGCAGAGGATAATGCAATCAGTCAGCTTCTTGAAAAATACGGTTTACCGCCAAACGAAGAAAACAAACAGATGTATTCTGACATAAACCGTGCAAAATGGACAGCACTTGAAAAAGGTGAAATAACAAGACAGGAACTTTTTGCAACCAGATTTGCAGATTTCTTTTCTGCTGTAGGTATAAATGCCGACAGTGTGAAAGCTAACAGTGAATACATTTCCTTTCTGGGGCAGGGACATTTCCTTATTGACGGTGCACTCGAAACCTGCCGCAAACTTTCGGAAAAATACTCGATGTACATCATCACTAACGGTGCAAAAAAAGCTCAGGAAGGCAGACTCAGCGGATCACCGCTGATGGATTATTTTGACGGAGTGTTTATTTCCGAGGAAATAGGTTTTGATAAACCTAATAAAGAGTATTTTGATTTTGTTTATGCCAATATATCCGAAAAAGATAAGAGTAAAACACTTGTTATAGGTGATTCTCTTAATTCAGATATTGCAGGTGCCGTCAACTACGGTGTAGACTGCTGTTGGGTAAACAGGGGAGAAAATAAAGATTCTCCTGCCAACTATACTGTCAAAAAAGTTGAAGAATTATTGTTGATTTTATAGAATTTGTTTTTCTGTATTGATTTTATATTCTGTTTTTGATACAATATTCTGGTAATATTGACTATGGAGGTCAGAAAAATGAAGATTACAAAGAAAATTCTCGCAGTAATCCTTTGCGTCGTAATGGCATTTACCGTTATGGCAACGGCATTTACCGTTTCTGCAAAGGAAGAAGTTACACCCGTTATTTTTGTTCCGGGTATCGGCCAGTCGCAGACTTATAAGTATGATGATGAAGGCAATGTTGTTGCTGATTGGAACCTTCTTCACATCAACACAGATTTTGGCAGTTTCTCAGTTTTTGATTGGGTAAACCTTGTTAAATTTGTTGCTGAATTTATTACATCTATCTGTCTTCAGAAGGATGTTATTCCGTCATCAAGCATTGACAACGTTCTTAAGATTTTCTTCGCAGATCATCTTAATGATGAAAACGGCGATCCTATCAATAACGTTGTAACACCTCTTCATACATATCCTGTTTCAGAATATGATGAGGAAGCAAGAGATATTTTTGACAACAGAATTCCCTGTGATTTCCTTCTTGAAGAAATCGGAGAAGAGAATGTTTACTGCTATAACTATCCTATCTTCTCAAACGCTGACAGAAATGCAATCGGTCTTAACGACTTTATTGAAAATGTAGTTCTTAAGCAGACAGGTGCAGAAAAAGTTATCCTTGTTCCTATGAGCATGGGTGCAAGCGTTGTTAACAACTACCTCAACCATTATCCTGATGCAGGCAGAGTTGCCAAGGTTATCAGCATCGTTGGTGCATGGGACGGCAGTGATGTTTTCGGCGACCTTATGCTTGCGGATTTTGATGATAATGCTCCTGCAATGGTTTACACAAACCTCCTCGGCGAACTCGGTTTCGTTGATCCTTATGTGGGTTCAATCATCAATATCGCAGCAAGAATTCTCCCGAAGCAGGAACTCAGAAACATTCTTGATGATATCGTAGATTCACTTGTAAGAACACTCTTCCTTGATAACACATCTTTCCTTGCTCTTTGCCCGTCATCAAGATATGACGAGTTTGCAGAGAAATATCTTCAGGGCGACGAAATGGCAGGCGTACGTGCACAGGTAGAAAGGTACGCAACTGCACAGGCTAACCTTGAGTCAAGACTTAAGTATCAGGAAGCAAAATACGGCACAGAGTTCTATTTCATCAGCGGTTACAACCTCGCTTTTGGTGATGAGGACTACGGTTTCTTTAAGTTCTTTGAAACTTATGACACAACAAACTCTGACGAAATCATCCAGATTTCATCAACAGCACCCGGTACATCATACGTTCCTGCAGGTCAGTCATTTGACGCTGCTTATATTGCAGACCCTGCACACAACGTTTCGCCCGATGGTTCAATTGATGCTTCAACATGTTACTTCGAGGATACTTCATGGTATTTCGAGGGTCAGAAGCATGAGCTGACAGACAACAATACAGCATTGAGCCTTGCATTCCAGATTGCACTCGGAAACATCCATTCTGTTGATGATTGTAAGGATACATATCCTCAGTTCAATGAGTCAAGATTTGTAAGAAGACTCACAAACGACTACCTTCCCGATGCAGCAACAATCGACCGTTCAACTCTTGAACCGGCTGATGCTGCAAGACTCGACAAGGCAGTTGCAGATGCTGAAGCAATGATGGCACGTACAATCAATGACCGTGACGAAGATGATAAGATTATCTTTGCACTCAAGGATTTACTCATCGAACTCAATGTCAAGTATAACATCTGGGAAGACAGATATCAGCCCGAGCAGGACGATCCTACAATGGATGCTGTAGAAAAGATTCTCGGCGTTGTATCAGATGCACTTCTCGTAGTATTCGGTCAGAAGGGCTTTGCGGATTTCTGGAGCTTCCTTTCTGCATAATTCAAACAACAAAACCGGCACTTTATTACAGTGCCGGTTTTTGTCTGTCTGAGACTATTTATTGGTATCAATGTTGTTTGAAAATACATCAGCAACTTCGTTGATTATAATATAAGCGTGCGGATCGATTTCGTGAACAATATCTTTCATTTTGATAACCTGAAATCTGTTAACTACAAAGTAAACCATTGAACGGTCTGTGTTTGAATATCCGCCTTTAGCTTCAATTTTTGTCATACCGCTTTCGAATACCTCTGTGAGAATGCCGCAGATTTCATTAGGTTTTTCTGTTATGATTATTGCACATTTTGCTCTGTCAAAGCCCTCGATTATAAAGTCAACGGTTTTCAGTGCGGCAGCGTAGGTTACAATAGAGTAAAGCGGCAATATCCAGCTTTGAAGAATAATTCCGCAAATGATGTATAAAACGATGTTATATATCATAACAAAAGTACCTACCGTTATGCCGAGTTTCTTTGCGAAAACAACAGCCATAACCTCAATGCCGTCCATTGCACCTCCGAAGCGAATTGCAAGACCGCTTCCGATGCCGGAAATGACACCGCCGAAAAGCGCACACAGTAAAAGGTCTGTACCGGCAAGAGGTGAAGCAACGCTTACATCAATCGGAAAAACATCGGTTATCAGCCACGCAAAAAGGGAATAAATTCCGACGGTGTAAATGGCATAAACCGTAAAAACCCAGCCTTGCTTTTTCAGGCCGTAAAGGAAGAGTGGAACGTTAAGTGCCACAAGAAAAAGCGAAAGTTTGAAAAAATCAGGAGTAACCTGTGCCAGGAGCATTGATGTGCCTGAAATACCGCTATCGTAAAGATTAACGGGGTTCAGAAAAACTGTTACGCCTATGGCATTTATTATTCCGGCAATAGTCAGCATAAATAGATTTTTTAGTCTGATTCTTGATTTGTTTTTCATTTTTATAACCTTTCTGTAAATATTGTTTGATATTATAACATATCAGAAAATTAAAATCTATATTTGCCATATTAAATAAAAATGAACAGATTATGAAGGCTTTAATTTATATATAAATCAATCCCTTTTGATTGACAAATTACCTTGATTATGATAAAATTCTAAAGAGTGAAATTGAGGCTGTTAGGTACTCTGAAAGGAGCAGATTATGGACATCATTCTTAAAGGCGGACAGGTCTACATTGACGGTGAAATCAAAAAGCAGGATATTCTTGTTTCCGACGGCATTATTGCCTCTGTTGCCGATTGCCTTTGTTCCGAAACAGCTCAAACCATTGATTGTAAAAATAAATATATTTTTCCCGGACTTGCAGATGTTCATGTGCATTTGCGAGAGCCGGGTTTTTCTTATAAAGAGACTATTGAGACAGGTACAAAGGCTTGTGCTCACGGCGGATATACTCTTGTCTGCTCAATGCCAAACCTCAAGCCAACTCCCGACAGTTTCGAAAATCTTAAAATTCAGCTTGATGCAATTGAAAAGGATGCTGTTATAAGCGTTAAGCCTTACGGTACAATTACTGTCGGAGAGATGGGAGAAACTCTGTCCGATATGGAAGATATGGCGCCTTATGTTGCAGGATTTTCCGATGACGGCAGAGGAGTACAGAGCGAGGATATGATGCGTTCTGCAATGCTTAAGGCAAAGTCTCTCGGCAAGATGATAGTTGCACATTGTGAGGATAATTCTTTGCTTTACGGCGGATACATCCACGACGGTGAGTACGCAAAAGCTCATGGCCACAAGGGTATCTGTTCCGAAAGTGAATTCGGCCCTATTGCGAGAGATCTTGAACTGGTAAGAGAAACAGGCTGCAGTTACCACGTCTGTCATATTTCTACCAAGGAAAGTGTGGACATCATACGTAAAGCAAAGGCTGAAGGTGTTGATGTAACTTGCGAAACGGCACCGCATTATCTTGTTCTGTCAGATAAAGATCTACAAGAAGATGCAAGGTTCAAAATGAATCCTCCGCTTCGTTCAGAAGATGATAAAACAGCACTTGTTGAGGGTATACTTGACGGCACAATTGATATGATTGCAACCGATCACGCACCTCATTCCGCAGAGGAAAAGAGTAAGGGCCTTAAGGACAGCCTTATGGGTGTTGTAGGTATAGAAACAGCTTTTGCCGTAATGTATACAAATTTTGTGCGCAACGGCATAATGACACTTGAAAAACTCGTCGAAATTATGAGCGTGAATCCGTGTATGCGATTCGGATTTGATAATGGAATTCAAGAAGGTAAAAAAGCGAACCTTACAGTTTTTGACCTTGACAGAAAATATACGGTTGATCCGGACAACTTCCTGTCAAAAGGAAGGAGCACACCGTTCAAAGGTGCTGAACTTTATGCCGAATGTGTGTTGACAATGGCAGACGGCAGAATAGCTTACCAAGGAGAATGAGATGAAACAGGAATTTTTGACAATAAAAGAAAATAAAAAAATAGCGAAAGATGTATTTCTTATGGTGCTCGAGGGTGATACTTCGGCAATTACGGCATCGGGTCAGTTTGTTAATATCAAACTTGACGGCTTTTACTTAAGACGACCGATTTCTGTGTGTGATTATGATGAGAAAACACTCACTATCATCTATAAGGTTGTAGGTGAAGGAACAGAAGTTATGGCTCAGCTTCCTTGCGGGGAAAAGCTTGATGTCCTTCTCGGTCTCGGCAACGGATATAATCTTGAAAAAAGCGGTGACACTCCGCTTCTTATCGGTGGGGGTGTCGGTGTACCTCCGATGTATAATCTTTGTAAAAAGCTTATTACACAGGGCAAGAAGGTAAGTGTAATTCTCGGTTTTAATACAAAAGACGAAATCTTTTTTGAAGACGAGTTCAAAGCCCTCGGTGCTGATGTTTATATAACAACTGTTGACGGAAGTTACGGAACAAAGGGTTTTGTAACGGATGTTATGAAAATTCTTACATATTCCTACTTTTTTACATGTGGACCGATGCCGATGTTCAAGGCTATTGAGGCGACTGCACAGACAAGCGGTCAGTACAGTTTTGAAGAAAGAATGGGGTGTGGCTTCGGTGCTTGTATGGGTTGTTCGTGCAAGACTAAGTACGGCAACAAACGAATCTGCAAGGATGGTCCCGTTCTCGAAAGGGAGGAAATTATATGGTGAACACAAAAGTTGAACTCTGCTCAGTTATGCTTGATAATCCGGTAATTCCGGCAAGCGGTACTTTTGGTTTTGGATATGAGTTTGCAGAGCTTTACGATATAAACTGTCTCGGTACATTTTCGTTCAAGGGTACAACTAAGGATGCTCGTTTCGGCAATCCTACACCCCGTATTGCAGAGTGTGACAGAGGCATGATCAATGCAGTCGGTTTGCAGAATCCCGGTGTTGAGTCGGTAATCGCAAATGAACTTCCTAAACTCAAGCAGTGCTTTAATAAGCCTGTTATGGCAAATGTCAGCGGTTTTGCGGTTGAGGATTACATCTATACCTGCGAGAAACTTGACAAAGAAGATCAGGTAGGTTGGCTTGAAGTTAATGTTTCTTGCCCGAACGTACACGGCGGAGGTATGGCTTTCGGCACATCCGCTGAGGCTGCAGCTGAGGTAACAAAGGCAGTCAAGGCTGTTACAACAAAGCCGGTTATTATCAAACTTTCACCTAATGTTACAGATATCGTTTCTATCGCAAAGGCTTGTGAGGAAGCCGGTGCAGACGGAATCAGTATGATAAACACTCTTCTCGGTATGAAGATTGATTTAAAAACAAAGAAACCCGTTATTGCCAACAAAATGGGCGGCTTTTCAGGTCCGGCAATCAAACCTGTTGCAGTTAGAATGATTTACCAGGTTTATGAAGCTGTCAATATTCCGATCGTCGGCATGGGTGGTGTTTCATCTGCAGAGGATGTTATCGAGCTTATGCTTGCCGGTGCTACTGCAGTTGAAGTCGGCGCGGCAAATCTCATTGATCCGTTTGCTGCAAGGGATATCGTAAACGATCTCCCGAGAGTAATGGAAAAGTATTCAATAAATAATTTAAGTGAAATAATAGGAGGCGCACACTAATGGGTAAGGATGTAATTGTTGCTTGTGACTTTTCGTCAAAGGAAGATGTAATGAACTTTCTTGATAAGTTCAACGGTGAGGGCAGAAAGCCGTTTGTGAAAATCGGTATGGAGCTTTTCTACGCAGAAGGTCCTCAAATTGTAAAGGAGATTAAGCAGAGAGGACATAAGATTTTCCTTGACCTAAAACTTCATGATATCCCGAATACGGTAAAAAAATCAATGGCCGTTCTTTCAGGCCTTGATGTTGATATGACAAACCTCCACGCAGGCGGTACAATCGCTATGATGGAAGCTGCACTTGAAGGCCTTACGCGTCCCGATGGCACAAGACCGATGCTTATCGCAGTTACACAGCTTACTTCAACAAGTGAAGAAAGAATGAAGAAAGATCTTCTTATTAACGAGCCCATCGACAAAGTTGTTATGCACTACGCACACAATGCAAAGGTTGCAGGACTTGACGGTGTTGTATGCTCACCTCTTGAGGCAGGCAAGGTACACGAAACCTGCGGTGAAGGTTTTGTAACGGTTACACCGGGCGTGCGCTTTGCGGACGGTGACATCGGTGACCAGGTCCGTGTTATGACTCCTGCACAGGCTAAGAAAATCGGTTCTGACTACATCGTAGTAGGCAGACCTATAACGGCAGCTGAAGACCCTGTTGCAGCATATAACAGATGTGTTGCGGAGTTTATAGACTAAGTTGAAAATAAAGTTGAGATAAAGGAGAACAAAACTATGGAGAAGCTTATTGCAAAAGATTTACTTAAAATCAAGGCGGTTTTCTTCCGCCCGGAGGAGCCTTTCACATGGGCAAGCGGTATCAAGAGTCCTGTTTATTGTGATAACAGACTTACTCTTACTTCCCCTGAAGTAAGAACAGACGTAGAAAACGGTCTTGCAAAGCTCATTAAAGAAAAGTATCCTGAGGCAGAAGTTCTTATGGGTACATCAACTGCAGGTATTGCACATGCTGCAATTACTGCTCATATTCTCGATATGCCTATGGGTTATGTCCGTTCAGGTAATAAGGATCATGGTAGACAGAACCAGATTGAAGGTAAACTTCTTCCGGGTCAGAAAGTTGTTGTTGTTGAAGACCTTATTTCAACAGGTGGCAGCGTTATCGAGGTTGTAAATGTTCTTCGTGAAGCAGGTGCAGAAGTTCTCGGTATTGTTTCAATCTTCACATACGGTATGAAGAAGGGCCTTGTACGCCTTGAAGAAGCAAGTGTTACAAACTATTCACTTACTAACTTTGATGTGATTGCAGAAGTAGCAGCAGAAGAAGGCTACATCGCAACGGAAGACATCCAGAGACTTATCGCATTCAGAAATAATCCGTCCGACGAAAGCTGGATCGGAGGAACAAAATAATGAGAAGTGTAATCGATATTCTTGACCTTTCGGTTGCTGAGCTTGATGAACTTGTAGCTTGTGCAAACGATATTATTGCAAATCCGGATAAATATGCTCACAAGTGTGACGGCAAAAAGCTTGCAACCCTTTTCTTTGAGCCGTCAACACGTACACGCCTTAGTTTTGAAGCAGCAATGTATGAACTCGGCGGTAATGTACTCAGTATGTCTGATGCAAAGTCGAGTTCTGCCGCAAAAGGTGAGAGTGTTGCTGACACAGCTAAGACAATTTCCTGCTATGCAGACATCATTGCTATGCGTCATCCGAAAGAGGGTGCACCTCTTGTTGCGTCGATGAATGCAAGTGTGCCTGTTATAAACGCAGGCGACGGTGGCCATAACCATCCGACCCAGACTCTTGCGGACCTTCTTACAATCAGCCGTGAAAAAGGCAGATTTGACAACATTACAGTCGGTTTCTGCGGTGACCTCAAGTTCGGCAGAACGGTTCATTCGCTCATCAGTGCTCTTTCAAGATATGAGAACGTAAAGTTCGTTCTTATCTCTCCCGAAGAACTTAAACTTCCGAGCTATGTCAAGAAGGATATCATTCAGAAGAATAACCTCGAGTATGTACAGACAACTGATCTTGAATCAGTTATGCCGGAACTTGATATTCTCTATATGACACGTGTTCAGCGTGAGCGTTTCTTCAATGAGGAGGATTATCTGCGTCTTAAGGACAGCTATATCCTCACTCCCGAAAAACTCGAAACAGCAAAACCTGATCTTGCAATTATGCATCCGCTGCCCCGAGTTAACGAAATAAGCGTAGCGGTTGACGACGACCCCAGAGCCTGCTACTTCAAACAGGTGCTTAACGGCAAGTATATGAGAATGGCTTTGATACTCAAGCTTCTGGAGGTAAAATAAATGAATATAGATTCAATCAGAAACGGTATAGTTATTGACCATATAGCAGCAGGCAAGGGTATGCAGATTTATAATCTTCTTAACCTTGATGATCTTGATTGCTCTGTTGCGATTATCAAAAATGTCAACAGCAACAAAATGGGCAAAAAGGATATTATAAAAGTAGACGCAGACATCAATGTTGATGTTGAACTTCTTGGTTATGTTGACCCGGGTGTTACGGTTGATATTATCAAAGACGGCGAACTTGTGGAAAAAAGAAAGGTGTCTTTGCCCGATAAACTTACAAACGTAATCAAATGCAAGAACCCCCGATGCATCACTTCTGTTGAGCAGGAATTGCCACACGTTTTCAAAAAGACAGGCGTCGGAGAGAAAGCGGTTTACAGGTGTGTTTACTGCGAAACAAAAGCAGAATAAATTGTATAAATTTGATAGACAAAATCGAAAACAAGGGACAAAGTTTTACACTTGACTGCATTGACCTTTACGGTGGTTTTTGTTATAATTAGACCATCAGAATATAACCCCCTTTGTAACTGACGGAAATGTGGATAACCACAGGGGAGCGAAGGGTGTTTTCAAGCCGACCGTCTGGGCAGTCCTGTTTACGGAATAGGACTGCCCGGTTCAGTTTTTATGGAGGTATTTATGAAAAAAATTGGTATTATTATGGGTAGCGACAGTGATTTACCCGTAGTTGAAAAAGCAATAACAACTCTTGATGAGTTCGGTGTTCCTTATGAAGTGCACGTTTTTTCCGCACACAGAACACCTGTTGAAGCTAAGGACTTCTCCGCTAATGCCCGTGCAAACGGTTTTGGCGCAATTATAGCTGCAGCAGGTAAAGCTGCACACCTTGCGGGTGCGATAGCAGCTAATACAACTTTACCTGTTATCGGTATTCCTGTTAAGTCATCAACTCTTGACGGCCTTGATGCTCTTCTTTCAACAGTTCAGATGCCTGCGGGTATTCCTGTTGCAACTGTTGCGATTGACGGTGCAGCAAACGCCGCACTTCTTGCACTTCAGATTCTCTCAGTAAGCGATGACGAAATCGCAGCAAAGCTTGATGCACAGAGAAAGTCAGCATCAGAGAATGTTCTTAAAAAGAACGCGGATATAGAAAAGAGATTCAACAAATAAATTCTTTCGTACGCAAATTTTCTTAACACGGAGGTAATTATTATATGGGAGGCTTTTTTGGCGCAGCCTGTAAAGGCGATGCAATCTACGATGTCTTTTTTGGCACGGACTATCACTCACATCTCGGTACACGTCGAGGCGGTATGGCTTCTTACGATAAAGAAATCGGTTTGCAACGCGATATTCACAACATCGAAAACTCACCGTTCAGAACAAAGTTCGAAAATGTTTTTGAAGAAATGAAGGGTAATTCGGCAATCGGATGTATCAGTGATTCCGATCCGCAGCCACTTCTTGTACGTTCAAATCTAGGTACTTATGCAATCTGTATTGTTGGTGTTATCAATAATGCGGATGAGCTTATAAAACAGTATCTTGACTTCAGCGGGGGACAGTTCAATGCAATGACAGGCGGCAAGGTCAACTCAACCGAGCTTGTTGCGGCACTGATCAACCAGAAGAGTGATTTTGTTGCAGGTATTCATTTCGCTCAGGAAGTAATTGAAGGTACTGCATCGATTCTCATTCTTAAGAATGATGGTGCAATCATTGCAGCCCGTGATCGTCTCGGCAGAATTCCGGTACTCGTCGGTAAAAGTGAAAATGGCTATTGCGTTTCTTTTGAGTCTTTTGCTTATCAGAAACTTGGTTACGATGATGAAAAAGAACTCGGCCCCGGAGAAATAGTGGAAATTACCTGTGATGGTATGACTCAGCTTGCAGCACCCGGCAAGAAAAAACGTATCTGTGCTTTCCTCTGGTCTTATTACGGTTATTCACCGTCAAACTATGAGGGAGTCAATGTTGAAGTTATGCGTTACCGTAACGGTGAAATTCTTGCAGAGTATGATATGAAAGTCGGCAATGCCAAGGATGTTGACTATGTCAGCGGTGTTCCCGACTCAGGCACACCCCACGCAATCGGTTATGCCAATAAGAGTCGTATCCCGTTCTCAAGACCTTTTATCAAATACACTCCGACCTGGCCGAGGAGCTTTATGTCTACAAAACAGAGTGACAGAAACAAGGTCGCAAAGATGAAACAGGTACCCGTACACGAGCTCATCCGTGACAAGAGCCTTCTGTTCGTTGATGACTCGATTGTTCGTGGAACACAGCTTCGTGAGACCGTAGAGTTCCTTTATTCAAACGGTGCAAAAGCAGTTCATATGCGATCTGCCTGTCCGCCGATTATGTACGGATGTAAGTACCTTAATTTCTCACGTAACACAAGCGACCTCGACCTTATAACAAGAAGCACGATTATGGAGCTTGAGGGAGAGGAAGGCTTTAAACACCTTGAAGAATACAGCGATTCTTCAACTGAAAGAGGCAAGAAGCTTCGTCAGACAATCTGCGATAAGTTCAATTTCGCATCACTCGAATTTCAGTCTCTTGAAGGTCTCATCAAAGCAATCGGACTTGATGAATGCGACCTTTGCACATATTGTTGGAACGGAAAGGAATAAGAATTATGCATACAAATTCTAAATCAGACAGCTACGCAGCAGCCGGTGTTGATATTACAGCCGGTTATAAAGCAGTTGAGCTTATGAAAGCTCATATCGCAAGAACAATGACAAACTCCGTCGCATCAGATATCGGTGGATTCGGCGGACTCTTTGAACTCGACCTTACAGGTATATCAAAGCCTGTACTCGTAAGTGGCACAGACGGTGTCGGTACAAAGCTCAAAATGGCTTTCCTTATGGACAAGCACGATACAGTTGGTATTGACTGCGTTGCAATGTGCGTTAATGATGTTATCTGTTGCGGTGCAAAGCCTTTGTTCTTCCTTGACTATATCGCTTGTGGTAAGAACATTCCCGAGAGAATTGCGGACATCGTTGCAGGTGTTGCAGAGGGTTGTGTACAGTCAGGCTCAGCACTCATCGGCGGTGAAACCGCTGAAATGCCCGGTTTCTACCCTGTTGACGAATACGATATGGCGGGCTTCTCGGTAGGTGTTGTTGATAAAGATAAGATCGTCAACAACAAGACTGTTAAAGAGGGCGACATCATCATAGCACTTCCGTCATCAGGTGTTCATTCAAACGGATTTTCACTTGTAAGAAAAGTTTTCGATGTTGATAACGCTGATCTTAAAACTCCTATGGAAGAACTCGGTGGCAAGTCACTCGGTGAAACTCTTCTCACTCCGACAAAGATTTATGTTAAGCCGATGTTGGCACTCTTTGATGAAGTAACCGTTAAGTCAGTTTCTCACATCACAGGCGGCGGCTTCTATGAGAATATTCCCAGAAGCCTTCCCGAAGGATACGGTGCTAAGATTGACAAGTCATCAATCCGCATTCTTCCTATATTCGACCTTATTGCCAAGACAGGCAATATTCCGGAGCGTGATATGTTCAATACATATAACATGGGCGTTGGTATGAGCGTTGTTGTAGCTAAAGAAGATGCAGACAAGGCTCTTGAAGTTCTCAAGGCAAACGGTGAGGACGCTTACGTAATCGGCGAAATCATTGCAGGCGACGAAAAGATCATCATTGAATAATGGGGGAGATACTATGAATACATCTCCCACTAAAATAGCAGTTCTTGTCTCAGGTGGCGGAACAAATCTTCAGGCACTAATTGATGCACAGGATTCCGGAATTATCAATAGCGGTAAAATAGAACTTGTAATTTCCAATAAAGAGGGTGCCTACGCTCTTACACGTGCTGAAAATGCAGGTATAAAGACTGTTGTTATCAATAACAAAAACTATGCAACACGTGAGGACTTTGAGACTGAGGTAAAGTCTGTTCTTAAAGAAAATGGAATTGAGCTTATAATTCTTGCAGGCTTTATGTGTATCCTTACTGAGAGTTTTACATCCTGTTACCCTAAGCGTATTATCAATGTCCATCCGTCATTGATTCCGTCATTCTGCGGTGAAGGCTTCTATGGTCTCAAGGTGCACGAAGCAGCGCTTTCCTACGGAGTCAAGGTAACAGGTGCGACCGTGCATTTTGTAAACGAAATTCCTGATGGTGGTCAGATTATTCTCCAAAGAGCAGTATATATTGATCCTCAGGATACTCCCGAAACTCTTCAGAAGCGTGTAATGGAACAAGCAGAGTGGCATATATTGCCTGAAGCGGCAGAACTCGTATCAAAAGAAATTAAGGAAAAAGGTGAAGAATATGAACATATACAAGGTTAACGACATCGGCGAACTTATCAAAGATAACTCTTATGTTGGAAGAGGTATCGTAATCGGTAAAACTCCGGATGCTAAAAAAGCAGTTGCAGCATATTTCATTATGGGCAGAAGTGAAAACAGCCGTAACCGTATTTTCTCAGAGAAAGATGATGCTGTTTTTACAGAGCCGTTTGATGCTTCAAAGGTTGAAGATCCTTCACTTATCATCTATGCAGCAATCAGAAAGTACGAGAATAAGCTCATCGTTACAAATGGTGACCAGACAGACACAATTTACAATTTCCTCAAGGAAGGTAAGTGCTTTAACGGTGCACTCAAGACACGTGAGTTTGAACCGGATAAGCCGAACTTTACACCGAGAATCAGCGGTATTCTCAAGTTTGCAGACGGCGACTTTACTTATGAAATGAGCATCCTCAAGAGCCTTGATGAAGAGGGTTCAGACTGCGCAAGATATCTCTTTATGTATCCCTCAAAGGCCGGTCTCGGTCACTTTATCCACACTTATGTGTGTGACGGTAATCCCATCCCGACATTCCAGGGTGAACCTGAGAGAGTTGAAACAATGGACGACATTGATGCTTTCACTCAGAAGCTCTGGGATAACCTTAACGAAGACAATAAGATTTCTCTTTATGTTCGTTACATCGACCTCGAAACAGGTGCTGAAGAGAACCGTCTTATCAATAAGAATAAATAATTATAGGAAGGTGTGCGAAAATGAAAGAATTTGAACTTAAATACGGTTGTAACCCTAACCAGAAGCCGGCAAAGATTTTTATGTCTGACGACAGCGATCTCCCGATTGAAATCCTCGCAGGCAGACCCGGATTCATCAACTTCCTTGATGCGTTCAATTCATGGCAGCTTGTAAAGGAACTCAAGGAGGCACTCGGAATGCCTGCGGCAGCATCTTTCAAGCACGTAAGCCCCACTTGTGCAGCTGTCGGCACTCCGCTTCCCGAGAAACTTAAGAAGGCTTGTTTTGTAGATGATATCGAAGGTCTTGACGAGTCTCCGCTTGCTTGCGCTTATGCAAGAGCAAGAGGTACTGACCGTATGTCATCTTTCGGTGACTGGATAGCACTTTCTGATGTCTGCGATAAGACAACAGCTACAATCATCAAACGTGAAGTTTCTGACGGTGTTATCGCTCCGGGATATACAGACGAAGCACTTGAGATTCTTAAAACAAAGAGAAACGGAAACTATAACATTGTAAAAATTGATCCCGACTATGTACCTCAGCCAATTGAGCGCAAGCAGGTGTTCGGCATCACGTTTGAGCAGGGCAGAAACGATTATAAAATCGACGAGTCACAGCTTGCAAATATCGTAACAGCTAATAAAGAATTCCCTGAGGAAGCTAAGCGCGACCTTATCATTGCTCTTATCACTCTTAAGTATACACAGTCTAACACAGTTTGCTATGCAAAGGACGGTCAGGCTATCGGTGTAGGTGCAGGCCAGCAGTCAAGAATTCACTGTACACGTCTTGCAGGTCAGAAAGCAGATACATGGCACCTTCGTCAGAGCGACAAGGTTCTGGGCCTTCCGTTCAGAGAGGACGTTTCAAGACCCAACCGTGACAATGTTATTGACGGCTATATCAATAAGAACGAAGAAGATGTATGCGCAGACGGTAACTGGCAAAAGTACTTCACACGTCAGCCTGAGCCGTTTACTGATGAAGAGCAGGCTGCATACCTCGCAACAATCACAGGCGTTTCAGTCGGCTCAGACGCATTCTTCCCGTTCAGCGACAATATCGAGCGTGCTAAGAAGAGTGGTGTTTCTTACATCGCAGAGCCGGGTGGATCAATCCGTGATGATATCGTTATCGAGTGCTGTGACAAGTACGGCATCGTAATGGCATTTACAGGAATGAGACTTTTCCATCACTAATAAAAATTTTTGAGGTTTAAAATGAATTTTTTTGAAGAACTTATAAACTTTGACCCCGAGGTTGCAGGTGCTTGCAGCGAAGAACTTGAACGTCAGCGTCATAACATTGAACTTATCGCATCCGAGAATATTGTTTCAAAAGCAGTACTTCTTGCAGCAGGCGGAGTTCTTACCAACAAGTACGCAGAGGGTTATCCGACCAAGAGATATTACGGCGGATGTTATTGTGTAGACAAAGTTGAAGAAATCGCACGTGAGAGAGCAAAGAAAATTTTCGGTGCAGACCACGCAAACGTTCAGCCCCATAGCGGTGCAAATGCTAATCTTGCTGTTTTCTTTGCACTCGTTAAGCCGGGTGATACAGTAATGGGTATGAACCTTTCAGAAGGCGGACACCTTTCTCACGGTTCACCTGCAAATATCTCAGGTAAATACTACAACATTGTTCCTTACGGTGTAGACAGCGAATCAGAAGTTATTGATTACGAAAATATGCGTCAGATTGCACTTGAGTGCAAACCGAAGATGATCGTTGTCGGTGCAAGTGCATATTCAAGAATAATTGACTATAAAAAGTGCCGCGAAATCTGTGATGAAGTCGGTGCATACCTTATGGTCGATATGGCACACATCGCAGGACTTGTAGCGGCAGGACTTCATCCGAATCCGGTGCCGTATTCAGATGTGGTTACAACAACTACCCACAAGACATTAAGAGGCCCTCGCGGCGGTCTTATTCTCTGCAAGGAAGAACTTGCCAAAGCAATTGACAAGGCAGTTTTCCCCGGTACTCAGGGCGGTCCTCTTATGCACATTATTGCTGCTAAAGCGGTTGCTTTCGGCGAGGCTATGACGGACGATTTCAAGGCATATCAGCAGCAGGTTGTCAAGAACGCTTCTGTTCTTTGCGAAGCACTCAAGAAAGAGGGCTTCCGCATAGTTTCAAACGGTACAGACAACCACCTTATGCTTGTTGATTTGCGTAATTTCGGTATCACGGGTAAAGAGATGGAACACCGTCTTGACGAAGTTCACATCACAGTAAATAAGAACACAGTCCCTAACGAGACACAGAGTCCGTTTGTAACAAGCGGTCTTCGTATCGGTACACCTGCAGTTACATCAAGAGGTTTCAAAGAGTCTGAAATGCTCAAGATTGCAGAGTGGATTAAGTTAGTAGCAACTGATTTTGAGGGCAGCAAAGAGCGAGTTACAGAAGAAGTAACAGAACTCTGTGCGAAATTCCCGATTTATTAACAAGTAACTATTGCTAAAAACAAGGAGAAATCGCAATGAAAGTAATGGTTGTCGGTTCAGGCGGTCGTGAACACGCCATAATTAAAAAACTCAAGTTAAGCAACGAGATTGACGAAATCTTTGCACTTCCGGGCAACGGTGGTATGGCAGAGGATGCAACTCTTGTCAATGTCGGTGCAAAGGATATTGACGGTCTCGTTAAGTTTGCGGTTGAAAATGCAATCGATTTTGCCGTTGTAGCACCGGATGATCCGTTGGTGCTCGGTGCAGTTGATGCACTCAACGAGACAGGTATCGAATGCTTCGGGCCTAAAGCTAATGCCGCAATTATCGAGGGCAGTAAGGTTTTCTCAAAGAACCTTATGAAGAAATACAACATTCCTACCGCACAGTACGAGGTGTTCACATCTATGGATGAGGCACTTTCTTAC
The DNA here is from genome assembly GCA_045587505.1 of Acutalibacteraceae bacterium. Taxonomy (GTDB): domain Bacteria; phylum Bacillota; class Clostridia; order Oscillospirales; family Acutalibacteraceae; genus CAG-488. The sequence goes on along the minus strand of JAZNCK010000136.1, from coordinate 7,811 downwards.
ATAAAAACAGCTCCGATTCCTACAGTTATCAAAGCTGACGGTCTTGCACTCGGTAAGGGTGTTATCATTGCTCAGACACTTTCTGAGGCGGAAGACGCAATCCGTTCAATGATGGAAGATAAGGTCTTCGGTGACAGCGGAAGCAATGTAGTTATCGAGGAATTCCTTACGGGTCCTGAAGTTTCCGTTCTTGCATTTACTGACGGTAACGTTGTAAAGCCAATGGTTTCATCAATGGACCACAAGCGCGCATTTGATAACGACGAAGGTCTCAATACAGGTGGTATGGGTACAGTTGCTCCGAATCCCTACTACACAGATGCAGTTGCTCAGGAATGTATGGATAAAATTTTCCTTCCCACAATCCGAGCAATGAAGGCTGAGGGCAGGGAGTTCAGAGGTTGCCTTTATTTCGGCCTTATGATTACGCCTGACGGGCCGAAGGTGATTGAATACAACTGCCGTTTCGGTGACCCCGAAACACAGGTTGTTCTTCCGTTACTTGAAAGTGATTTGTTCACTGTTATGAAAGCTACTGCAAGGGGAGAACTTGATAAGACTGAAGTTAAGTTTTCAGATAAATCAGCCTGTTGTGTAATTCTTGCTTCAAAGGGTTATCCCGTGAAGTATGAAAGCGGATTTGAACTGACACTTCCTGAAACAGATGATGACAGCCAGATTTTTGTTGCAGGTGCAAAACTTGACGGTGAAAAGCTCCTCAGTGCAGGAGGTCGCGTGCTTGGTATATCAGCTGTGGCAGACGACCTTGGCACAGCAGTTAAAAACGCATATACGCTTACTGACAAGGTAGGTTTTGAAAACGGCTTCTGCCGTAGAGATATAGGCAAAAGAGCCCTGAATGCGGAGGTAAAATAAATGGTATATCGTATATATGTTGAAAAGAAAAAAGGTCTGGATAACGAGGCCAAATCACTTCGTTATGATATCAGACATATTCTTCAGATAAAATCACTTGAAGAGGTTCGTGTGATTAACCGTTACGATGTTGAAAATATCGACGAAGAACTCTTCAATTATTCAAAGAAAACTGTATTTTCAGAGCCTCAGCTTGACATCATTTACGATGTAATTCCGGAAGATAATGCAACAGTTTTTGCAGTAGAGTATCTTCCGGGTCAGTTTGACCAGCGTGCAGATTCGGCAGCACAGTGTATCCAGATTATCTCAAAGGGCGAACGTCCGACTGTACGTGCTGCAAAGGTTTACCTTCTTTACGGTAATGTTTCTGCAGAAGAACTCGAGCAGATTAAAAAATACGTTATCAACCCGGTTGAATCGCGTGAAGCTTCACTTGAGACTGTTGATACACTCAAAGTAGATTACGAAATTCCTACAACGGTTGAGACTTTGGACGGCTTTAATGATCTTGATAATGACGGCCTTGCTGCTTTTGTAAAGGATTACGGTCTTGCAATGGACAATGACGACATCGCATTCTGTCAGTCATATTTCAAATCGGAAAACCGTAACCCCACAATTACAGAAATCAGAATGATAGATACATATTGGTCTGACCATTGCCGTCACACAACATTCCTTACAACTATCGATAAGGTAACATTTGAAGACGAGCTTCTTCAGGCTGCTTATGATGATTATCTTAACACACGTGAATTCCTCGGCAGAACAAAGCCGCAGAATCTTATGGATATCGGAACACTTGCTGCGAAGTATCTTAAGAAAATCGGTAAACTCGACAAACTTGACGAGTCTGAGGAAATCAATGCCTGTACAGTTAAAATCGATATTGAAGTTGACGGTGTAAAAGAGCCGTGGCTCCTTCTCTTTAAGAATGAAACTCACAATCATCCAACAGAAATTGAGCCTTTCGGCGGTGCCGCAACTTGTATCGGCGGTGCTATCCGTGACCCGCTTTCAGGTCGTTCCTATGTTTACGCAGCTATGCGTGTAACAGGTGCTGCTGATCCGCTTAAGCCTGTCAAGGAAACGATGGAAGGTAAACTTCCGCAGAGAAAGATTGTTACAACTGCAGCTGCAGGTTATTCTTCATACGGTAACCAGATCGGTCTTGCAACAGGTATGGTTGATGAACTTTATCACGACGGTTACGCAGCAAAGCGTATGGAAATCGGTGCAGTTGTTGCTGCAGCTCCACAGGAAAATGTACGTCGTGAGCGTCCTGAAGACGGTGACATCGTTATCCTTCTCGGTGGTAGAACAGGCCGTGACGGTTGTGGCGGTGCTACAGGTTCATCAAAGTCACACACACTTGATTCACTTGAAACCTGCGGTGCTGAGGTTCAGAAGGGTAATGCTCCCGAGGAAAGAAAACTTCAGCGTATTTTCCGTAACGGTGACGCTTGCCGAATGATCAAGCGTTGTAACGACTTCGGTGCAGGCGGTGTTTCTGTTGCAATTGGTGAGCTTGCAGACGGTCTTGAAATCGACCTTAACGCAGTTCCGAAAAAATATGATGGTCTTGACGGTACAGAACTTGCAATCAGTGAGTCACAGGAAAGAATGGCTGTTGTAATCGAAAAGGAAAATGTTGACGCATTCCTTAAGATTGCACATGAAGAAAACCTTGAAGCAACAGTTGTTGCAACAGTAAAGGCAGAGCCGAGACTCAGAATGTTCTGGAACGGCAACACTATTGTTGATATCAGCCGTGAGTTCCTTAACTCAAACGGTGCTGAAAAGCACATCGTTATCGAAGCTGCAGGTGTTGAAGATTACGACAAGGCTATCGACGGTACATTTACAGATGAATTTAAGGCTCTTGCAGGCGACCTTAATGTCTGCTCAAAAAGAGGCCTTTCAGAACGTTTCGACTCAACAATCGGTGCAGGTACTGTTCTTATGCCTTTTGGTGGTGAGAATCAGCTTACTCCGATTCAGGCAATGGTACATAAGGTATCAGTTGAGAAGAAGCATACAAACGATTGCTCAGTTATGACATGGGGCTACAACCCGTTCATTACATCAAAGAGCCCCTATCACGGTGCTTATCTTGCAGTTGTTGAGTCAGTAGCAAAACTTGTTGCAGCTGGTGCAAAGTATGAGGATGTTTACCTTACATTCCAGGAATACTTTGAGAGACCTAACAAGGATGCAAAGCGTTGGGGCAAGCCTCTTTCGGCACTTCTCGGTGCTTTTGAGGCACAGAAGAACCTCGGCGTAGCTGCAATCGGCGGTAAGGACTCCATGAGTGGTACATTCGAACATCTTGATGTTCCCCCGACACTTGTTTCTTTCGCTGTAACAACAGAGCACGTTGACAACATTATCACAAACGAATTCAAGAAAGCAGGTAGCAAGGTAGTTCTTGTAAAGCCTGAATATGATAAAAATAAACTTCCGAAGACAGATTCGCTTCTTTCGCTCTTTGAGACAGTTATCTCACTTATGAGAGACGGCAAAGTGCTTTCAGCTTACACTCCTACATACGGTGGTGTTGCAGAGGCAGTAATGAAGATGGCATTCGGTAACGGTTTCGGTTTTGAGTTCAACTCAGCACTTTCACTCGAGGATATCTTTGGTTATTGCTACGGTTCATTTGTACTTGAGCTTGCTGATGACACAGAAATCGGTACACCCATCGGTAATGTAACTGATGAAAAAGCATTTGCATACGGTGAAGAAAAACTTTGTGCAGGTGAGATTCTCGGTATTTATGAGGATAAGCTCGAAAGCGTATTCAGCTGCAATATTCCTGCTGACAATAAAGAAATCGAAACATTCTCTTATGAGGTTGCTGAGCGTAAGGCTCCGGCAATCAAGGTAGCAGAGCCTAAGGTTCTTATCCCTGTATTCCCGGGTACAAACTGCGAATTTGACACAGCAAAGGTTATGCGTGATGCAGGTGCGGATGCTGAAATCATTGTTATTAACAACCTTTCAGCTGACGGAATTGCACGAAGTGTTGATAACTTTGCAGAGAAAATCAAGTCAGCACAGATGATCTTTATTCCAGGTGGTTTCTCGGGTGGTGACGAACCTGACGGTTCAGGTAAGTTTATCACAGCATTCTTCCGTAATGCTGCTATTAAGGAAGGTGTAACAGACCTCCTTGAAAACCGTGACGGTCTTATGTGCGGTATCTGTAACGGATTCCAGGCTCTCATTAAGCTTGGTCTTGTGCCTTACGGTAAGATCATCGATACAGATGAAAATTGTCCGACTCTTACATTCAACACAATTGCACGTCACCAGTCAAGAATGGTAAGAACACGTATCGCATCCAATAAGTCTCCATGGCTTGCAGGTACAAAGGTCGGTGACATTTACAACGTGCCGATTTCACACGGTGAGGGACGCTTCCTTGCAAGTGAAGAGCTTATTAAAGAACTTGCCGCAAACGGACAGATTGCTACACAGTACGTTGATCTTAACGGCAATGTAACTGACGACGTTCATTTCAATCCAAACAACTCAATGTCAGCGATTGAGGGTATTACATCACCTGACGGACGCGTATTCGGTAAGATGGCTCACTCTGAGCGTATCGGCTACGGTCTTTATAAGAACGTTTACGGTGAATACGATATGCAGATGTTCTCTTCTGCTGTTAAATACTTTAAATAAGAGGAGCGAAATAAAATGGGATACTTAACAGATATTGAAATCGCACAGCAGTGTGAAATGAAACCCATTACAGAAATCGCAAAAACTGCTAATATTGACGATAAATATATCGAGCAGTACGGCAGATATAAGGCAAAGGTTGATTATGCACTTCTTAATGAAACAGACAAAAAAGAAGGCAAACTCATCCTTGTTACGGCTATCACACCTACACCTGCAGGTGAAGGTAAAACAACTACAACAATCGGTCTTGCCGACGGTCTTCGCCGTATCGGCAAGAACGTAATGGTTGCTCTTCGTGAGCCGTCACTCGGTCCCGTTTTCGGCGTAAAGGGTGGTGCAGCCGGTGGCGGATATGCACAGGTTGTTCCGATGGAAGACATAAACCTCCATTTTACAGGTGACTTCCATGCAATCGGTGCTGCAAACAATCTCCTCGCTGCTATGCTCGATAATCATATTCATCAGGGTAATGCGCTCGGCATTGATACAAGACGCATCACATGGAAGCGTTGTGTTGATATGAATGACAGACAGCTTCGTAATGTAGTTGACGGTCTTGGTGGTAAGGTCAACGGTGTACCCCGTGAGGACGGATTTGACATTACTGTTGCATCTGAGATTATGGCTGTTTTCTGCCTTGCAACATCTATCACAGATCTCAAGGAAAGACTCGGCAGAATCATTGTCGGCTATTCCTTTGAAGGCAAACCGATAACAGCAGGTGACCTCAAGGCTGTAGGTGCTATGACAGCTCTTCTTAAAGATGCTATCAAGCCGAACCTTGTTCAGACACTCGAAGGAACACCGGCTTTTGTTCACGGTGGACCTTTTGCAAATATCGCACATGGCTGTAACTCTGTAATTGCAACAAGAATGGCTATGCGCCTTGGCGATTATGCCGTTACGGAGGCAGGCTTCGGTGCTGACCTTGGTGCTGAAAAATTCCTTGATATCAAGTGCCGTTATGCAGGTCTTAAACCATCAGCAGTTGTTATGGTTGCAACTGTACGTGCACTCAAGATGCATGGTGGTCTTGCAAAGACAGAACTTGGTACTGAGAATCTCGAAGCACTTGAAAAGGGTGTTCCTAATCTTCTTCGTCACGTTTCGAACATCACAAATGTTTATAAACTTCCCTGCGTTGTTGCTGTTAACCGTTTCCCGACAGATACTGACAAGGAAATTGAGTTTATCATTGATAAATGTAAAGATCTCGGCGTAAACGTTGTTCTTTCAAACGTATGGGCTGAAGGCGGTAAGGGCGGTGAGGACCTCGCAAGAGAGGTTGTTGCACTCTGCGAAAAGGAAAATGATTTTTCATTCTCCTACGAGCTTGAAGGCACAATTGAAGATAAAATCGAAGCTATTGTTAAGCGTGTTTACGGCGGTAATGGTATAAGTGTTCTTCCGGCCGCAAAGAAGCAGATTGAAACTCTCAAGGAGCTCGGCTTCGATAATCTTCCTATCTGTGTTGCAAAAACTCAGTACAGCTTCTCTGATGACCCGACAAAGCTCGGTGCTCCGGATAACTTTACAGTTACAATCAAGAATGTCAAGGTATCTGCAGGTGCAGGCTTTATCGTTGTACTTACAGGCGACATTATGACAATGCCCGGACTCCCAAGAGTACCGGCAGCTGAGAAAATCGACGTTGACGAAAACGGCGTAATCTCAGGATTATTCTAAAATTAACAGGAGTATGATTATTTGAGTCATACTCCTGCTAAGTATTTTATAAACAAAGGGTGATTTTTATGGCAATGTGGCAGCAGGAAATAGAAACTATGCCGCGTGAGGAGCTTGAAAAGCTTCAGAGCGAAAGATTGGTATGGCAGGTAAACAGAATGTACGAGCGAGTTGAGCTTTTCAGAAAAAGAATGGATGAGCTCGGACTTAAACCTTCGGATATTCACGGAATTGAGGATTTACATAAACTTCCGTTTTCGTATAAGCAGGATTTGAGAGATTACTATCCGTACGGTCTCTTTGCTGAGCCGATGGAAAATATAGTCCGTGTTCACGCTTCAAGCGGTACAACGGGCAAGAAAATAGTTGTTGGCTATACAAGAAATGACCTTGATGCCTGGGATAACGGAGTTGCAAGAATGATGTATGCAATCGGTCTTGACAATAAGGACTTTGTTCAGGTTTCTTACGGTTACGGTCTTTTCACAGGTGGTCTCGGTGCTCACGGTGGTGCAACAAAAATCGGTGCAACAGTAATCCCGACATCTTCGGGTAATACAGCAAATCAGATTCAGACAATGGTAGACTTCGGTTCGACTTGCCTTTGTTGCACGCCTTCATACGCAATGTATCTCGGCGAGGCAATTGAAGAAGCAGGCTTGACAGATCAGCTCAGCCTTAAGGCAGGTATTTTCGGCGCAGAACCTTGGACAGAAGAGATGCGTCACGCTATCGAAGAAAAGCTTCGTATTAAGGCATACGATATCTACGGTCTTTCAGAGATTATGGGACCCGGTGTTTCATATGAATGTGAGTATCAGTGCGGTATGCATGTCTGCGAAGATATGTTCATTCCTGAGATCATCGATCCTGATACAGGTGAGGTACTCCCGAAAGGAAGCACAGGTGAACTCGTTTTCACTACCATTACAAAGGAAGGCTTCCCGCTTATCCGTTACAGAACAAGAGATATCTGCTCTCTTAATTATGAAAAGTGCGCTTGCGGCAGAACTCATGTAAGAATGAACAAGCCAACGGGCAGAAGTGACGATATGCTTATCATCCGCGGTGTCAACGTATTCCCGTCACAGGTTGAAGAAGTTCTTCTTAAAGTCGGCAGCGGTATCACACCGAACTATCAGATCATCGTTGACCGTGTTAACAACAACGATACATTCGAGGTTAACGTTGAGATGGATGAGTCAATGTTCGCTGATGACGTTAAGTCAATCGAGAAGCTTGAAAAGACTATCACTAACGAACTTCGTTCAATGCTCGGCATCGGTGCAAAAGTACGTCTTGTTAACCCGAAGTCAATTACTCGTAGTGAAGGTAAAGCAAAGCGTGTAATTGATAAGAGAAAGATTTAACTTAAGGAGGAAAATACAATGTACGTTAAGCAGATTTCAGTTTTCGTTGAAAACAAATTCGGCAGAATGGCAGAAATTCTCGGAGCACTTGCAAAGAATTCAATCGATATTTCTGCACTTTCACTTGCTGACACATCTGAGTTTGGTATTCTTCGTCTTATTGTTGACAAGCCGGAGCTTGCAGTC
>JAZNCK010000135.1:0-12307 GCA_045587505.1 Acutalibacteraceae bacterium | reverse complement strand
GGTCACGAAGACGAAGATTCTCGTCCTTGATGCCGAGAGAGAGAAGCCACTTGTGGCAATAGTCTTTCCAGTAAGCAAACCACTCAAGCTCTGTACCCGGTTTGCAGAAAAATTCAAGTTCCATCTGCTCAAATTCACGTGTACGGAAAATGAAGTTACCCGGAGTGATTTCGTTTCTGAAAGATTTACCTATCTGACAAACACCGAAGGGAACCTTACGGCGCGTTGTACGCTGAACGTTCTGGAAGTTAACGAAAATACCCTGTGCTGTTTCGGGACGAAGGTAAAGTTCATTCTTTGCATCCTCAGTAACACCTTGGAAAGTCTTGAACATGAGGTTGAACTTACGGATGTCTGTAAAATTTGTTGAACCGCAGTCAGGGCATGCTATGCCGTTATCTGCGATGTATTTGCTCATTTCCTCGAAGCTCCAGCCGGCAGGGTTAACACCTGTATCCTCGATGAGTTTGTCTGCTCTGTGACGTGTCTTACAGTCCTTACAGTCCATAAGAGGGTCAGAGAAACCGCCAACGTGACCTGAAGCGACCCAGATCTGCGGATTCATAAGGATTGCAGAATCAAGACCTACATTGTACGGGTTTTCCTGAACAAACTTCTGCCACCATGCACGCTTGACGTTGTTCTTGAACTCAACACCGAGAGGGCCGTAATCCCAGGAGTTTGAGAGTCCGCCATAAATCTCACTGCCGGGGTAGACAAAGCCTCTGCCCTTACAGAGAGCAACGATTTTTTCCATTGTTTTTTCTGTGTTGGAAAGCATAAAAACCAATTCTCCCTCATTATATAAAATTCATAATTCGCTATCATAAATTATATTCCAAGATACAAAAACTGTCAATAAACAAAGTATATGAATAACCGGACGAACATTCCCGAAAATGTGGTTAATTTGTTATTATTTTGTCATATAAAAAACACCCTCCGCGAGTGAAGGTGTTTTTACTGTAAAGTACATACTATAATTGCCCAGAAAACAAACTTGTTTTTATGGTAGTCCGCTTTGATTGCTTCAACTATTGATGTGCTTTTGATACACATCAGTCCGAGGTACAGCGGAGTTGTGTAGCAGAAAAGTGAGAATAAAGACCAACCGAGAGTGAAGGTTGCAAAAATCGCAACAGCAACAGACAACACCAGACAGATGATTACAGCCTGCTTTGCATAAAAGTCGCTTTTGAAAATTCTGAAAGCAAGGTAACCGCATACAATCATCAGTGCGAGGGGATTTTTAAATCTCAGAAGCAGATAGTTTATGTCTTCCTTAAAAAACACTTCTGATGTTAAAGAAAGATAAATACATACACCAAGACAAATAACACTGATTGCGATTGATGCTAAGGAAAGATTTCTGACGGATGTTTTTTTATTTTCTTGTTTTCGGGCAAGTTTTTTCTCGCCCTCACTTTTCTCCGACTGTAACTCCGCGAGGGAAATACAGAAAAGAAATACGGTATAACCCACAGCTATCTTAAGATTTAAAAAGCACAGCACCGGTGCAGCGATAATACAGAACGGTAGTTTTTTACGGTCAGTAAAAGCAAAAATACATGCAATGAATATTGCTACAGCAAGAGCTGCTGAAAGTTGTTTTATGCTTTGACGTGATGAATAGAAAATTTCAAACAGAGTCTGATATCCGACTGCGGTTATCAGAAAAGCTGAAAAAGTCTTTCTCTTGAGAAATTCATTTTTGAGTAATTTGTCAGCAAAAACGATTACAACTGCAACAAATGCAAAGTAAGCGATTGAAAGCAAAAAATGTCTTTGGTAGGTGAGTATTGCCGCATAGGCAAGGTAACAGAGGGCACAGATGATTTTTTCTTTTTTATTAAGGTCTGTCAAAATCTCACCCCCGAGAGAACGATTCTTGCCACAGCGATTCCGAAAAAGGCAAGTGACATTTCATTTCCGGAAAGTTTGCCGCGGATTTCTCTGTATGTTTCAACAAAAGAAGAGCTTTTCTCTTTTACAAAAAACAGGAGCATAAACAAGATTGCAACAAGCCAATGCATCGCAAATCTTTCTGTGTCAACCGATATGAAGAGCTGTACACAAAGCACGGGGACAATTATGACAGAACAAAGGTAGATAAATTTTTTGGCGATGTTTTTTTCTCGTATGAAAGACTTAACGGTTAGATAGAAAAACGGAATTGAACTTAATAAGTTTGAGAAAACTAAAAAGCATATTCTTCTGATAGCAGAAGTATTATTTTTAACAAAATATTCAAAATTATATTTAAAATATCCGAATAAGCCGTGATAGTCTTCAACCTCAGGAGTTTCCCAGAAGAAAACTGAACGCAGATAGTACTCGTCAAAACTTTGTCCGTCTGCACCGAGTCGGCCTCTTACAAACTGAATCATTTCGTCAGATGTCATTTTCATCGTTCCGTCACCGATGATAAGGAAGTAAACTGACGCTGTGCCAACCACAACGGCACAGACACTGATGAAAACGAAGTTAGAAATATTCGGCTTTTTTATAAACTGATAAAGTACGGCTATGGCTATAACAGGCAAGTAGGTTGTAACGAAAACTTCGTGTATTGCAAGTGCAACTGTACAGAGCACCGGAATAAGCCAACGCCATCCCTTTTTGTTTATAACCGATAAAGCTCCCATAACAAAGAATAGCCAGAACATATCGATAATTCCGAAGTAATTCAGAATACTTAAAAAAGCAGGGCTGATAACCAGAAAGACGGCATAGATTCCGATTGCCTCAAATTCAGTCTTTTTAAGATATTTATTTATAAACGCACTCAGACAAAAACATAAAATAAAGTATATAACCAACAATACAGAAGTCAGGGTGCTGACATTAAGAGTATCCTTGAAAAACAGGGAAAAAACTGCACCGACAAGCAGACGCGAACTGTATCCGCAATCATAATTGATAACATAAAGCGGATAGTAGTACGTATCAACCAGATTTCCGTTGCTTTTTTGAATCAAAAAACCGGCTGAGGTTATCATTAACAGACTAAAGGTTATAAAAAATATTTTATTATCTTTGATTCTATCTGATAATTTCACTTTTTCACCTGCTTTCGGATTTTATTATACTGCATCCTGCCCGAAAAGTAAACAAAAACAATCAATCATGACAGTGTACACCGTTAAGATTGATTGTTCAGAAAGGTTAGACGAAAACGATATTGGAGAATTTGCATATTTTTGACACAATTTTACTGTATAGCACAGAAAATTATTACCCAGAATATGAACTTATTTTTTTCATAATCTGTTTTGATTGATTCGATAATCGTTGATTCTTGAATACAAAATAAGCTCAGGAAAAGCGGAATACACAAACAGAACAGTGTAAATGCAACCCAACCGAAAAACAGTGTCGTGAGAGTAGTTACAGCTGTTAGTAAAACAAGGCTGATTACTACATAGGCTTTTGCGTTGAAATTACTGCTGAACAAATATCTTGCAAGATAAATTGAAATAATTATCAGTGCTGCGGTGTTTTTAGAGGTTTCCAGAAAGTACCCGAAGCTTTGCTTAGTGAAAGATTCTGTACGGAACATCAGATAAATACATACTCCAAGACAAACAAAACCTACTACAGCTGAAATACTACTGGTTTCTATTGCAGAGAACTTGTTCTTTTCTTTTTTATTAAAATCTTTCTTTTGGTATTTACCTAACTGAAGAGTAACAAGCGACCAACACAAAAGGAGTGTTGCATAACAACTTGCAATTCTGATATCCAGAAAACAAAGAATGGGTGCAGAAATTATACAATACGGAATTTTCTGCAGGTCTGTTATTGCAAATATGCAGGCAAAGAAAATTGCGACGGCAATTGCAGAAAAGAGCTGTTTATGATTAATATGTTCAGAATCGAAAATTTTAAATGTCGCAGTATATCCGCATATCACGATAAAAAAAGCGGTTAAGGTTTTATTCTTTATAATGTCTTTTTCAAAAATTTTATCTGCAAAAAACAGAACCGGAGCCATAGCACAGAAATAAACAAGCGAGAAAGCGTGCAGATTTTGTGCGGTGAGTATGACAGCACAGCAAATATAACTTAAAATACCGATAATTTGTTCTTTTTTATTAAGGTCTGTCAAACTCTCACCCCCGAAAGTACTATTCTTGCTGCGATAAGTCCTAATAAAGCAAGAGCTGTTTTGTTGTTTATAAGCTTGTTTTTGGCATCTTCCCACACTTTACAGAAAACAGGATCTTTTTCTTTTACGAAAAACAAGAGCAAAAACAAAAGAATCAATAACCAATGCAAGGAGAAACGTGGCGTATCTGTTGAAAGCGAAATCTGAATAGTTACAAGAAGAATCGGAGCAAGAGAACATAACCAGATGAATTTTCGGGCAGGTTTTTTGTCTGCCTTAAATGCACAGAAAATCAAATAAATAAAGGGTATGGACATCAGCAGGTTTAAAAAAACAAAGACCATATTTTCTTTTATTGAACTCGATTGATTTTTTGTGTATATTTCAAAATTATATTTCAGATATCCCAAAAAGTTATTTTCGTAATTTTCAACTTTAGGCAACTCCCAGAAAAAAGCTGAACGTATATAGAAATCATCAAAATCTTTTCCTTTTGCATCAAGTCTGTCGCGTGCGAATTGAACCATCTCGTCGGACGTTATCTTCATTGTTTCGCCACCGATGATAAGGAAATAAACGGATGCAGCCCCGACAACAACGGCACATACAGCTATAAAGATGAAGTTGGATACATTTGGCTTTTTTATAAATTGATAAAGAACGGCTATGGCTATTACAGGTAAATATGTTGTTGCAAACACCTCGTGAATAGCCAGACCGATTATACAGAAAACAGGAACAAGCCAACGCCAACCTTTTTTATCCACAGTAAACAGTGCTCCTATGACACAGAAAAACCAGAAAGTATCTATTATTCCGAAAAATTTTATATATCCTAAAAATTGCGGAGCAAGTATAATGAAAACTGCAAAAAGACCGATGTATTCAAATTCAGTGTTTTTTAAACGGTTGTTTATAAAAAGGCTGAGACAGAAAAAAGCCAGAAAGTGTGTGGCAATCAGGGCGTACACTATTACATTTACGCTCAACGTGTTTTCGAAAAAAAGCGAGAAAATTGAACCGATCAGTAAGCGCGAACTCAGACCGCAATCATAGTTAATAACATATAGAGGATAATAGTAATTTTCAACAAGGTTATATAGCTCGTGTTGAACAAGAAAAGATGAAAATAATAGAGACGATAGAATAAACACAGTAAAGAATATCTTGTTTTCTTTGATTTTTTCAAATATTTTCAAAAGTTTCACCTGCCTTTAATAATCACGTTTCATTATACTATATAACAGTCTGAAAGTAAATAATAAAAAACGGAGCACAGTGTGAACTGCACTCCGTTATAATCAGAGAATATAGATTGTAATACTTCTTCTTCCGAATGCTCTTGACTGTGCATCTGTGGGGAAGTAAAGATCACAGATTGTGGAACGGTTGCCTGTCCACTTTGCAAATCCGCCTGTGTCCTCTGCAGAAGCGTAACCGTAAACATATCTGCCGTCATTAGAAACAATCCACATCTTTGTGTGGTACGGAATCTGTCTGGGGTTAACAGCTACATAACCGGGCATTGCAGCCTTACCTGTTGATGTTCTGCCGCCGCCTGAATAAGCAGAAGCTGTACCTACAAGCTTTTTCTTGTAAGAAATGGGAACATAGTTTGCATCAAGTTCAAGGCTTGCGGGCGGAGTGAGTCTTGAAACAGTCTTCTTACCGTCTGCAAGTGTAACACCTGAAAATGCTGCAGCACGTTTCTTTGTACCTACAATTTTGACCTCGTCAACGGGTTCTTTATCAATAACAGTGCTGATTGCTGTTGATTCCGTAAGTTCACCGTCGATGAACTTTTCATCATAAGTGATGGTCTGCTGACCTTTAACGCCCTTGACTTCAACCTTTGACTGGTCTGTGTACATTGAAGCGTCGTTCTTTGTGATTGTTTTAAACGGAATTTCTACTTTATCAACTCTCTGAACAAAAGAAACACGAGTTATTTTAATGAATAATTCGCTTTCAAGTGCTGTGTCGAGGGGCTTTGAAATGATGTCGTCATCGTCAACAGTGATAACTGCCTTATCAAGAGCGTCGCTGACAGTACCGCTTGCAAGGTTAACTGTTACAGTTTCACCATCAGCCATAATGTAAACGGGGAAAGCACGGTTGATTGAAATTTCCATACCCTCATAAAGTCTGTCATCTACCGAAAAGTTGAGTTCATCACCGTCTTTGAGTGTGAAGTTGTTTTCAAGAAGAGCAAGACCTACCGAAGCGTGAGCAGTGTAGTTTACAGCTTCACCGCCGTTGTCGGAGATTTTAACATTGTAACCTCTGTAGATTCTGATAACGGAATCTGTACCGTCGCTGAATTCTTCGAGGTCGAGAATGTCGTTTTCACCGAGAACAACACCGGCGTGGTTGAGGATTTCCTCTGCAGACTGACGCATTGTGGTAACTCTTGTTATCTCACCGTCAATGTCGAGAGTAATTGTGTAAGAATTAGCAGCAGCGGCATAAATCGTGGCAACGCAGAAGATTGCAATAAATGTAATCAGAATAAGCTTTGCCTTGGACTTAACCATTGCCTTGCCAATCTTTTTAATGGTATCCATAAAAATAAACTCCTTTACCGTTTCTGTGCTTTTGCACAGAGTCAGCGGAAAAAACAAAAATGAGAAATTAAAGATAATTACATCGCTGACCTTGCACATTATAGGGATACAGATAAGGTTTGTCAAATAAAAAAAGCGAACGTTTTTGTTCATTTTGCCTTATTTTCAGGCATAAAAACTATAAACAATAGAGTTATAATTCTGAAATAGAACTAAATTACCTCATTTATTTGTGCAAAATATAAAAAGTTACAAAAGGTTACAAAAATTAACCGATTTGTAACTTTTGTAATATCATACGCTTTTTACCTATTATTTATGATATTATGATTGAAGATTTATTTTCTTTATGATATAATACATTGATTATTTATTTTGAAACTATTTTAGTAACTACTGAGGTGATAACTTGGCAGCGAAGAAAGAAAACATAAGAAACTTTTCTATTATCGCACACATCGACCACGGCAAATCAACACTTGCGGACCGCCTGTTGGAAAAGACGCAGTCTGTCGCTGTGCGTGATATGACTGAACAGCTTCTTGATGATATGGATCTCGAAAGAGAAAGAGGCATAACTATCAAAGCGCATGCTGTTAAACTTAATTATAAAGCACAGGACGGCGAAGAGTATGAGCTCAATCTGATAGATACACCGGGCCATGTTGACTTTAACTACGAGGTATCGCGTTCACTTGCAGCTTGTGAAGGTGCAGTGCTTATTGTTGATGCTTCACAGGGTATCGAGGCTCAGACCCTCGCAAACACATATCTTGCACTTGACCATGATCTTGAAATTGTACCTGTAATCAACAAAATCGACCTTCCGGCTGCAGATCCGGACAGGGTTGCAACAGAGGTTGAAGATGTTATCGGTCTTGAGTGTATGTCCGCACCGAGAGTTTCGGCAAAAACAGGCGAGAATATTGAACAGGTGCTTGAAAAAATAGTTTCCGATATTCCCGCACCGATTGATTCAGATGACTCAAAACCGCTTCGTGCGTTGGTTTTTGACTCGATATATGACAATTATAAGGGTGTTATCGTTTATGTCCGTGTTGTAGACGGAAAAATCAAAGCCGGCGACACGATGCGTATGATGGCAACGGGTGCAGAATTTACCGTTGTTGATGTCGGATATATGCGTGCAACATCAATGGAATCTGCAAAAGAGCTTACGGCAGGCGAGGTAGGATATATTACTGCATCAATCAAAACAGTAGGTGATGCATGTGTCGGCGATACCGTTACAACGGCCGAATATCCCGCTACTGAACCGCTTCCGGGTTACAGAAAAGTTAATCCGATGGTTTTCTGCGGTGTTTATCCTGCTGACGGTGCAGATTATGAAAACCTGCGTGAAGCGCTTGAAAAGCTGCAACTCAATGATGCTGCACTTTCTTACGAGCCTGAAACTTCGGGTGCCCTCGGTTTCGGTTTCCGTTGCGGATTCCTCGGACTTCTTCATCTTGAAATTATTCAGGAACGTCTTGAGCGTGAATACGATCTTGACCTTGTTACAACAATTCCGAGCGTTGTTTATCGCATTCATCTCACAGATGGTACTGTTCTTGAAATTGACAATCCGACGAACTATCCTGATCCTGCATATATTGACTACAGCGAAGAGCCGATAACTAACGCAAATATATATGCACCAAACGAGTATGTCGGTGCAATTATGGACTTGTGTCAGGAACGTCGCGGCGTATTCAAAAATATGACTTATGTAACGCCTGACCGTGTAGATATCGCTTATGAGCTTCCTCTTAATGAAATTATCTATGACTTTTTCGATGTTCTTAAGTCGAGAACAAAGGGCTATGCTTCGTTTGATTACGAGATCAAAGGTTATGAACGCTCAAATCTTGTTAAGCTTGACGTTCTTCTTAACGGAGACGGTGTAGATGCCCTTTCATTTATAATACATTCGGACAAGGCTTATGGCAGAGCGAGAAAAATTGCCGAAAAATTAAAAGAGCATATTCCGAGACAGATGTTTGAAATTCCTGTCCAGATTGCGATCGGCGGTAAGGTTATTGCACGAGAGACAATCAAAGCTATGCGCAAGGATGTTCTTGCAAAGTGCTACGGTGGTGACATTACGCGAAAGAAGAAACTTCTTGAAAAACAGAAAGAGGGTAAAAAGCGTATGCGTCACTTCGGTACGGTTGAAGTACCTCAGGAGGCATTTATGGCAGTCCTCAAACTCGACGAATAATTTACAGACGGCAGGTGGAAACACTTGCCGTTGTTACTATAGGTGAAGATATGAAAAGCTTAGGTTTATACATCCATATCCCATTTTGCAAATCAAGATGCCCATACTGCGATTTTTATTCAATGCGTGCTTATGACGGGCAGATTGACGATTACACGGCTTGTGTACTTGAAAGCCTTGAATTATGGGCAGAAAAACTGGGCAGGAAAGCTGACACTCTTTATTTTGGCGGTGGTACGCCGTCAGTTCTTGGTGGGGAAAATATTGCACTCATAATCTGTCGTGCAAGGACACTTTTCGGAGTGGACGGCGAAATTACCGTTGAATGTAATCCTTCTTCTGCAGACGCTGCTTTCTTTGAAACCGTGGCAAAGTCAGGTGTCAACCGTATTTCACTGGGTATGCAGTCTGCTGTGGATTCCGAAAGACGTAAACTCGGCAGACTTGCCGACAGTAAGAGGATAGAGGAGTGTATCAGGAATATACGCAATACAGGGATCGGAAACATTTCTCTCGACGTAATGCTGGGTGTGCCCGATCAGACAATTGACAGCCTTCGGGAAACAATAGATTTCTGCCTCAGAAACGATGTTCCCCACATCAGTGCATATATGCTCAAACTGGAAGAGGGTACATACTATTATGATAACGCAGAAAAATTAAATCTGCCCGATGAAGATTCGACGGCAGATATGTATACTTATTTTGGTGATATTCTTGAGAAAAACGGGTATCGCAATTACGAAATTTCCAATTTTGCAAAGCCGGGTTACGAAGGCAGACACAACCTTAAATATTGGAATTGTGAGGAATATCTCGGCATCGGACCATCTGCACATTCATTTATTGACGGCAGACGTTTTTATTACCCGAGGGATATAAACTCATTCTGCCTTTGCGGCGAAACAGTTGATGACACAACGGGCGGAGATGAAGAGGAGTATATAATGCTTCGCTTAAGGCTTGCTGACGGATTGATTTTTTCTGAGTTCAAAGATCGGTTTGGCAAGAGTTTTTCAAAGGAAATCATACGTAAAGCAAAAGAATATGAAAGTCTCGGACTTGTCACGCTTTCAGATAATTCACTCAGTCTCACTCGTAAAGGATTTTTATTGTCAAATGCTATAATTTCAAAGCTGATTTACGGCTAATTTGCACAAATATAAATCTATCATATTGTTTTTTTATATCGCTTGTGTTAAAATGAACCAAATTACCTAGGGAGGTTTTTTTATGAGTTTTCCTGTTGCGTTGCAGCTTTACTCCGTACGCGATGCTATGGCGGAGGATTTTGCAGGAACAATTAAGAAAGTAAAAAAAATGGGTTACGACGGTGTAGAATTTGCTGGTCTTTTTGATAATAAACCTGCAGATATCAAGGCACTTCTTGCCGAAGTCGGTCTTACTCCGATTTCTGCTCACGTTGCTTATGATGAGCTTATCGCAGACCCTGAAAAGGTGATTGCAGACTACGCTGAAATCGGTTGTAAGTATATTGCAATTCCCTATGCTGTTGAAGAAAGACGCCCCGGAGCTGATCTTTTTGACGACACTGTTGAGGGTATACGTAAGTTTGCGGAGATTGCAAAGAAGTACGGCATCACGATGCTTTACCACAACCACGATTTTGAATTCAAAAAGGTTGGCGATGTTTACGGCCTTGATCTTCTCTACAGCACATTGTCAGCTGACGAGTTGCAGACTGAGCTTGACACCTGTTGGGTTAATGTCGGCGGTGAAGAACCTGCAAAGTACATTGAGAAGTATTCAGGCAGAGCACCTGTTGTTCACCTCAAAGATTTCTATATGAGTGGAAAGGGCAAACCGGCAAAGCTTTATCAGCTTATCGGTATTGATGACGGTGCTCAGGAGGCACAGGAGGAGGAAGAAGCATTCGGATTCCGTCCTTGCGGTTACGGTGTACAGGATTTCCCCGCAATTCTTGAAGCTTGTAAAAAAGCAGGTACATTGTGGGTAGTTGTAGAGCAGGACAATCCCGCACTTGATAAAACACCCGTTGAGTGTGCTCAGATGAGCATTGATTATATCAAAGAAATTAACAAATAAGGAGTTTTTAATATGTCAGATGCAGTATTGAATCAATTTACACAGGCAGTTGAAGAAGAAGTTGTTGATACAGGCAGACGCTTCAAGGTTGGTATCATCGGTACAGGTTGGATTGCAGAGTCTCACCTTGAGAGTTATCTTGATATGGACGATGTTGACATCGTTGCTATGGCAGATCTCATCCCCGGTAAGGCAGAGAAGTTTGCAAAGAAATTCAATAAGGACGGCAGACTCGATAACGTTCGCTTCTATCCGAGCCATAAGGAACTCCTTGATGCTGAGACAGACCTTGATGCAGTCAGCATTTGTACATACAATATGACACATGCTGAATGTTCAATCTATGCTCTTAAGAAGGGTGTTAATGTTCTTCTCGAAAAACCGATGTGTGTTACAACTGAAGAAGCAGTTGAGATTATGAAGGCTGAAAAGGAAAGTGGAAAGATTATTTCAATCGGCTTCCAGCCACGTGGCGACGAGAACATGAAGATGGTAAGAAAGATCGTTCAGTCGGGCGAACTTGGCGAGATTTATTACATTCAGACAGGTGGCGGCAGAAGACGCGGTGTGCCCAACAGCACATTTATTGAAAAGTCAACTGCAGGTATCGGTGCGATGGGTGATATCGGTTGCTATTCACTCGATGTTGTTCTTAACGCAATCGATTATCCGAAGCCGCTTACAGTTTCAGGCTACACATCAGGCTTTTTCGGTGCAAACCCGAAGTACAACAATCCTGCGGACGCAGCTCGTTTCAATGTTGAAGACTTCGCAGCAGCTTTTGTTCGTCTTGAAGGCGGTATCATTCTTGACTTCCGTATTTCGTGGGCTATGCATCCCGACACACCGGGTGATACAATCATCTTCGGTAAGGAAGGTGCTCTCAGAATTCCGTCAACAGACTGCTGGAACGGTTCAATGTCAGGCCCGATGACAATTTATCACGATGTAGCAGGCGAGCAGGTTGAGACAGTTGTTCCTCTCATCGAGAATAAGGGTAAGGGTCTCTTCTATAAAAAGTGCCGTTCATTCCTTGACGCAATTGCAAACGGTGATCCGGCACCAATCCCGACAAGTCAGATCCTCTACAACCAGGCAATTATCGACCATATTGTTAAGTCAGCAGAACTCGGCAAGGAAGTTGAAGTTGTTATTCCTGAAATCTAAGTATAAAAAAGTAATTGGCTTACCCGAAGGTAAGCCGAATTTTTTGAAAGGCAAAGAAAAAGGAGTGGATTTCCACTCCTTTAATTCTTAACTTATGCAGTTTTTTCTTCTTTGTACTGTTCGTTAAGTTTTTCCATTTCAGGTTTGATTGCCTCAACAGCCTGAAGATCATATTTCTTA
>JAZNCK010000134.1:0-7769 GCA_045587505.1 Acutalibacteraceae bacterium | reverse complement strand
CCGAAATCTCTGTAAAGTACGTTTTGCTCTATCGCAAAACTCAGAAATCTTTTCAGGGTTTTTGTTTTCATCGTTGTTTAATTTTCAAGGTGCTAAACCGCTTCTCAAGAGTTTTCCCTCGAGACAGCTTTGACATTATATCAAACCACCTCCCCTTTGTCAACACTTTTTTTAAACTTTTTTTATTTATTTTCCCTTTCTTTCAACTCCTCCGCGTGTTCTGTCGAGATGTTGCTTTTTTCTTTCCTAAGATATACTATATCTTGGGTTTATCTTGTTCCCCGGCTTTTTTGACTACATATTGTTTTACTGTAGTTTCTTCTTCTTACTTCTTTTTTAACAAAAACGCCCTCGTTTCCGAGGGTTCAGTAACTATATGTTAACTTTTGTTTAACTCTTGAAAGCTAACCTCATAAAAATAACCCACAGCTTAAAATCACTGTGGGTTATTGTACTTTTAATAACAGTTACGCTCGATATTTATCTGATGCGCCAGTTGAGTGAACCGCTGCTTACAGGTTCAAGATAGGCTTTGTCACCTGTTTTTCTTTGCTTGAAGCACTTTGACGAATCATCCAAAGGTTGCATTTCAACTTCTGTGCCACCGCCGCCGAGAATCGCAGTCTGTAACATAATCAATACCGGTAAAACAACCAAAGGCATTACAAACTTTTTAGGTGTGCGATCCCATATCATACCTGCGAAAAATGTGCAGTTAAGGAACGGGTCCCAATAGTTCCAGGCTAAAATACTCTTATTGATTTTCTTGAGCTGATCCTTAGTTATATCCTTGCTGATCCAGTTAGAACCTACAAGGCCGTACTTGGTTGCGCTATGTCTTTCGATATTATAATAGATACCTGCTCCGTCTCTCAGAGCAATAGCAAATGTACCTACAGATACACTACCGAAAGGCTCTACAGGGTAACAGCCAACCATCATTTCTCCGTCAAACTTACTTTCAATATAAATCCATGAATGACCGAGAACTGCCATTCCCGTACAAAGGTATATCCTACCTACAACATAATCTCCGGGAAGTTCATCAAAAGTCGGCTTCGGCGGATCAGGAATAACCGGTTCATCAGGTTCATCAGGGTTATCAGGGTTATCGGGATTATCGGGGTTATCGGGATTGTCGGGATTATCGGGATTGTCGGGTGTATCCGGGTTATCGGGTGTATCCGGGTTATCAGGTGTATCCGGGTTATCAGGTGTATCCGGGTTATCGGGTGTATCCGGATTGTCGGGTGTGTCCGGGTTATCGGGAACGTCAGGATCTTCAGTATTATCCGGATCAACTTCAGAAATATCCGACATCTCAAACACTGTGTTTAAGCCATCTTCTGCAACTGCCGCCGGAACTGTACCAGCAAACATCAATACTGCAAGAACAATTGATAGCAGTGCTCTTAGTCTTTTTGACATTTTTATCCTCTCCTTTTTAAAGTATATTCGATTATAACATTATTAAAATGTTGTAATTTCTGTTTTAGAAAAATAAGAAAATTTGTTGACAGAACTGTTCGGATATGTTATTATACAAGTGTGATAGCACAGGTATCACACTTGTGCGTGCGGATACCACAATAAACAGGAAGGTTGGTGATACGATGTTTGAAATCGACTCAAGAAGCCGCATACCGATTTATGAACAGATCAAGAATCAGATTCTTCTGTACATCCGTATGGGGGTTTACAAGCCTGACGAGCAATTGCCGTCTATACGGTCGGTTTCGCAGCAAACAGGTATAAATGTCAACACGGTAAAAAGAGCTTTCGCAGACCTTGAGAGTGAGGGTATCATCTATTCTCTTGTAGGCAGGGGTTGCTTTGTTTCTTCAAGTGCTATTGAAAACACATCGATTGCTTCAAAGGCACTCAAAGAAATTGAACTTGACATTCGTTCCGTGAAATCAAAAGGAGTCAGCAAAGCTGATCTTATTTCACTGATTGACAGTATATATTCGGAGGATGATTGATTATGATTAAAGTTTCAGGTGTAACTAAAACTTTTGACGACTTTACTGCAGTTGATAACCTTTCGCTCGAAATCGGAAATTCTTCTATTTACGGGCTTGTGGGTTATAACGGTGCCGGTAAAACAACTCTTCTTAAAATGATTGCAGGTGTTTACGTCCCTGATTGCGGTACAATCGAGATGGACGGAGTTGACCTTTTTAAACATCCTGAGAAAAAACAGGAGCTTTTCTACGTTCCGGATGATCTTTATTTCGGATTGTCTTCATCTATGAAGAGTATGGCAAAGTATTATAAAGGTTTCTATCCTAATTTCTGTATGGATACTTTCTATAAACTCTCAGGACTTTTCGGACTTGACGTAAACAAAAAGATTATGGGATTTTCCAAAGGTATGCAGAGGCAGGCTGAAATGGTGCTTGGTCTCTCTACCCTGCCGAAAGCTATTCTTCTTGATGAATCCTTTGACGGACTCGATCCCGCAAAGAGAAATCTGACAAAGAAGCTCCTGCTCGACTACATGGCAGACAAAGAGTGCTCGATCCTTATTTCATCACACAACCTGCACGAACTGGCAGACATGTGTGATCATATCGCACTGATGAACGGAAAGAGCATAGCAATCAACTGTGCTGTTGACGATATGAACGGCAGCCGCTGTAAGTTCAGACTCGTTTATACAGAAAATATTGACCGTAACATTTTTAAAGGCATCGAATACAAAAACTACAAGGCTGACGGCAAGATTGTGACATTTACGGTTTCCAAAAATCTTGACGAAGCAGAAAGAATTATTGCCGCAACAAAGCCCGTACTTATTGAACGATTCCCGTTATCTCTTGAAGAGATTTTCCTCGAGGAAATGGAGGACACGGATTATGACTTTGATGAACTTTTCTCGTAAAACGTTTTCGGGGTTGTTTTTTCAATCTCTTAAGTTCACTATATGGTTTCCGCTGTTTATTTTTATCACAAGAATAATACATACTTTCAGCCACTCTGCTAATGAGTATAATCCAAATGATATCGGTTTTTTCTGGTATCTTAATGATCCTACAGATATAATTATGGAACTTGGTCAAATGATATTCATCCCTATAGGTATGATAACAGCATTGATGCTTTTCAACTTCACCTGGAGCAAGAAAAAGACCAACGTTGTATTCTCTCTCGGTCTATCAAGAACAGAGATATTTCTCGCCAAGTTTTTAGCCGGTATTGTTCCTTTTGTTGCTGTAATACTGCTGAGCGCAGGGCTTGAAATATTTGCCTGTGCTGCAGTCGGGTTCAAACTGACTGTCAGATACCTTATTGCCGCTGTATTCATCACATCAAGTACAATGGCTCCGTTTATACTGAGCTTCTGTCTGAGTGCAGCAGTAATATCTTCAACCAACAATGTCATCGAGGGTGGAATTTTTGCAGCACTTATTCTTTCAATACCCAAAAGCATCTCTACACTTTTATTGAAGCTGTTCAGTAATTACACGCTCGGTGCATCCAATCCTTACACATTAGGCTACACTGAATGGAACTGGACATCTCCGTGGTTCAACAACTCGGATATTATCATCAATGGCGGCTTCGGTGAAGCGGAAACCTACCTATCAAAATCCAGTACAGACATATTGACCCTCAACGATTGGTCAGGTGTTATTATGAGTGTGATTTACTCCGCAATTGCAATAACACTCGCTCTGATTTTCTTTAACAGAAGAAAAAATGAAAATGCGGGTACATTCGGAAAGTCAACCATACTCAGCGAGCTTTGTGCAATTATCGCAGGAATTATAGTTTTCAATTATATTAACAGCAATTATTTCTACGGTACAGGTAATGTCTCTGACTTTATAATCAGCCTGCTTATATTCACGGTTGTTTATTTTGTATTCCGTGTGATTTTCGTTTTCAAGAGTAAAAAGGAAATCATTAAATCATTGTTCAGACTCCCCACTTATCTCAGCGGATTTATCGGAGTGTTTATGATTTTCTACAACGGATGCTTCGGGTATTCGGCTTACATCCCTCCCGTTTCGGATATAGGTTTCGTGACTGTACAAATGCCGTTTTATATGAATACGGACGACAAGCTTTCCGATCATTCCGAGCAGGGGCTTAAAAGACAGAACATAAGAAACGATATTCTCGGAGAAAACTTTGAGAATTATGTCCTGTACGAACAGCTTTTTGCTTCTCCGTACGAATACTTTGATGACGATGACGGGCACCAGCTCTCGACACCTTTCCGCTATGAAGAAAAAGTCGGTACGTTTGTTTACAAAGATGATATAGAAAAAATAATCGAGTTTCATAAGACTCTTATAGCTGACGGACACATGAGCCCATCTTCGGAAGACACCCAGGGAACGTGCATTTCTATCACATATCATATGAACGACAAAACCCAAGTGCAAAGACTTTACTCACAGATACACGAAGACACCATGCTCAAACTTCTGCGTATCAACGACCTGATGTCATTGGATTGTGAGTTCATAAACTACTTTGGCTCGTATGAATATATGCACGATTATTACTCGCTGTATGACAGCACCAAATACTATACAATCGATAAAAAAGATGACAAGTCTCCATTCATATATGTAATGGACTGTTATCTTATGCCGACAGATATGTCCGCGAAATACAACGCGGGATGTGCTGACGCAGACCTGATTGATGCTTTGGTAAAAGATATGCAGAATCAGAGTGCAGACAGTCACTACCTGCACTCAGCCGAAGATGAACTCGGTATAATTACGCTTGACCTCGATTTCAATAACTCGGACAACTCTGAGTATTCCGACTTCGTGCCTGAAGATGATACGGAGTTACCGTCCTGGAATCTGAACGGATGCAGTACAAAATCCTTTGTCATAACGAAGGATATGGTGAACACGGTCAGATATCTTGAAAGCAAAGATCTTATGAAACACTTCGGAAGCAGCCGCACAGCTGAAGATATCAGTCACGTAAAGCTTGCAACTATGGGTGAGCTTTACGGAGAGAACAAAAAGCACCTGAATATCCCGCTTTTTTATGGTGCGAAAGTGACTGACTTCGATCTTATTGAAGCGAAGAACCGTAACGGTTATTTTTCCGATATCCGTGAAAAGATTGAAGATAAAACCGAAATCCGGAATTTAATGGATAAAGCAGTGGTTTTCGGATACTGCTCAAACAGCAGTAAGATTATGGAAATCACATATAATGACGGTGTTGTTGTAACAATGATGATACCCGTTTCTTGATGGTTTTTATAATCTTGTGTAAAAAGCGATTCCTTTCCCCTTAAGAAAGGTATAAAGAAAATAAAGGAGGAAATATATTATGAACATAAAAAATCCGAGCCGTAAACAATTTACGGCGATGTTCTGCCAGACGATGAAACTGACATCAATTATGGCAGTGCTTGCATTATTATGTTTTTTGTTTTTTACATTTATTGAATATGGAATGTACGATTCCGAATACATCCGGGCAACCGCACATTTCTTTAATGATTTACGAAAAAGTGGCGGGTTTGAAGATTTCGCTAACCTTGCTTTTATCGGTGCAGGTGTATTCAATTCTCTGATCTGCTTCAACTTTGCTTGGAGTAAAAAGCAGAGTAATGTTGTACTCTCCCTCGGAATGAGAAAAAGTGATATCTACTTTGCAAAGATTCTCGGCGGTATCGTACCGATGGCAATCACATTTCTGCTTGCAGGTATGGCAGAAACCATAAGTAATACGGCAGGTAACTATACCATCGACAAAAGATATTTCGCAATGGCAGCACTGACAATGCTCCAGTATCTTGCAATTTATATTCTTTCGTTTACACTCAGTTCTGCCGTTATGTCAAACACAGGTAATGTTGTTGAAGGAACTATCTTCACCTGTATTCTTGCCCTTTTCCCGATTGTCGTAAAAGGTTTCCTTAGTCATATTTTCTGGGGACTTACTCTTGGTGCATACCTTGAGCCAAAAAGTATGATGAGTGATATAAAATTCAACTGGGCTAATCCGTTCCAGGCCTTTTATAACATTGAGACAAGTTTTATGTCCGGATACTTTTACAAGGATGAGACTTCTCTGCCCTCAGTTTCTGACTGGTCAGGGGTAATAATGGCAGGTGTTTACGCTGTCGTTATTCTCGGACTCGGCTACCTCGGATTTAATAAGCGTCGCAATGAAATCTGCGGTACCTGGGGACGTGCAAAAGGAATGAATGAAATAACAGGTGCGGTTACCGCCTTTTATGCTGCTTATATATTCGGTGTTATTTGGGCAGGTCAGGATCACGGAAACGCAAACTTTCTTACATTCTTTATCACTTGCCTCGCTTTTCTTCTTACTTATGTTATTTTTAAACTCATTTTCGGTTACAAACGTAAAAAGGAAATCAAAGCCGCTTTCAACAGATTTCCTGCCTATGCGATAGGCTTTGCGGTTGTGTTTATGGTTTTCCACTTCGGTCTTTTCGGTTATTCATCAAAAGTTCCCGAATCACAGGAAATTGCAAGTGTCAAGGTTGTTTCACCGTACTACAAATACCTTGATGATATGCTTTCCGGCAGTTCCGAATTTGCACTCAAGTCACAATTCAGACCTTATCAGGGTTATCGCGCTTCTCCCGACTTTGACGGAAGCATGTTCAACTCATACCAGAACTTTCCGCAGGTAACTTTTACAAATTATCAGGATATCGAAAAAGCTGTTAAAGTACACGAAAGTTTTATCAGCGACGGTAAACTCAAGAACAACGGTGCACATTCCTGGGCTGCTGATGTAATAATCACCTACACTCTTAAGAACGGCAAAGAAATCACAAGATACTATTCCGAAGCTACCGAAGGTACAACTCTCAAACTGATGGCGCTCAATGAGAGCACAGAATTTAACAACCTTTTGTTCAATCAGCTCAAAAGCCGCATCGGTTTTGATATTTTCGGTGACGGAGAGCTCGATATTGAGAACTATGAAGAGTATTATGATGCCGAGAATGACAATAGCACTGAACTGTTCGGTTATAAATACGAGGACGGTGACCTCGACTATATTTTCGGCACAAAATTCGCCTATCTGGCAACAGAGCAGTGTTACCTGTTCCCGACAGATATGCAAGGCGGTTACAAGCTCGGATATATTGACGAAGAGCTGTATTATGCGATTATAACCGACATAAAAAAAGTCAGTGCAAACGAATACTTCAATCACAGTCAGGAGGATGAGCTGGGTATACTTTCATTCGGACTGAGCAGTTCAATTTATACAGATACGTTTGAAATCCTGGATCCTGAAACCAATGAGATTGTAATTTCGTCCAAAACGCAAGAGGAAAAAGAAAAGGAAGAGAATATAATTCCCAACGGTACAGTACGCTCAACATCGTGGAACATCAACTCTTATGATATCAAAGCAATTGTTATTACCAAAAGCATGACAAACACGATTGAGTATCTTAAAGAACACGATCTTCTTAAGCATTTTGAAAGAAGGCTGAATGTTGAGGATATCAAATCCGTCAAAGTTGCAACTGCAGCTGAACTGTACAGTAAAACATTTGATAAAACTCAGCTGTATCCGATTTTCTACGGTGCCTACTGGACAGGTGAACAGATGCATGAATACACGAAAGAATTAAGCCAAAACATTCACCACAACTATTATTTCAATAATATTGATAATCAGATCACCGACAGAAAACAGATTAAAGAATTAGTTGATAATGCTGTCGTATTCGGCTACTGCCCGAATGATGCAAAGATAGTTGAGATTACATATAAGGACGGTTCTGTTGCAAC
>JAZNCK010000133.1:0-6971 GCA_045587505.1 Acutalibacteraceae bacterium | reverse complement strand
GGTTTTCGATATAAAGAGCGTTCCAGCCCTTATTATGAAGTTTATACTGCCAGTTAGAAAACGCACCTTTCATCTTCTTGAGATTAAACGGAACTTTGATCCAGTCAGTTACCATACAGTCAGCTTCCATATGCTGGAAATGGAACATCATGTTAAGAGTCTGATTCGGGCCTTCCTTAATGTAAGGAAGTGCAAAACTTGTAGTCATCATCGGACCCTCAGCAACTACGAAACAATCATATTTATCGATAACATCTCTTCTGAATTCCATAAGATATTCATCAAGATGAGGACCTTTTTTATAATGCTCAATACCTGTTGCCGCAGGAAGCGGGAAACCGTTAGGAAGACCTTCTGCCTTTGAAATAAAGGTAATAACATCCTCACGGAAGCCGTCAACACCCATATCAAGCCAGAAACGCATAATATCCTTAACCTCTTCGCGTACTTTAGGATTGTCCATATTAAGGTCAGGCTGCTTCTTGGCAAAAACGTGAAGGTAATACTTGTCAAGATCCTCGTTATACTCCCAGGCACCACCTTCAAAAGTTGAAAGCCAGTTATTGGGCGGCTTTTTATCACCCTTACCTTTGCGCCAGAAATAATAATCGTGGTAAGGGTTGTCTTCACCTTTAAGACTTTCTTTAAACCATTCATGTTCATCAGACGTATGGTTAACAACGAGGTCCATGATAACTTTCATTCCGCGCTCATGCGCACCATCAAGAACCATTTTAAAATCATCAAGAGTACCGTACTCCGGATTAATATTTCTGTAATCAGCAATATCATAACCGTAGTCAGCATTCGGAGTAGGATAAACAGGTGAAAACCAGATAGCATTTACACCAAGACTCTGAAGGTAATCAAGTTTACTGTAAACACCCTGAAGGTCACCAATACCGTCACCGTTGCTGTCACAGAAGCTTCTTGGCCAAATCTGATATACAACCAGTTCTTTGTACCAATCTTTTTTTATCTCTGCCATTTCTATATCCTCCATTCAGGAAAAATAATTAAAAACATAATTTAATTCAGATTAATTTTGTTTAAGAAATTCAGTCAGATCCATCGGCACCTCAAGATCATCAGAATTCATATTAAATGCAGTAAAATCAGTCTGTTTTGGTGGTTTATAAAACCAAAGAGTAATCCAACTATGCGGACGAAGCCCCCTTACCCAGTGCCGAGGAAAGCCACCGCACTGTTCACATTCAAACATCTGCTTAGACATACAGATATACCTATGACGGATACGATCACCGCAACGTCTGCTGAGTTCATCAATGGTTATTCGCTCATTGTCACGCTTAGCTTTTTTTATTTCTTTATAAACAAAAAAAGGACTCATTGCATCACCTCATTTATGTGAAAATTCTATCATTTTATTTATGGAAAGTCAAGAATTTATAAACAAATCCTACAATAATATATTTTTATATCTTCACAAAACAACTAAACAATAGTATAATTGATAAAAATACTTGGAGGAAGAATAAATGAATATAGTTATATTAGACGGATATACAGCCAATCCGGGTGATTTAAGTTGGGACTCGTTCAAGGAGTTCGGAAATGTTACAGCTTATGATTATACCCCCGACGAACTCGTTATTGAGAGATGCAAGGATGCCGAAATAATTATCGACAACAAAGTCGTGTTAACACGAAAAATTATTGAAAGTTTACCTAAACTTAAATACATAGGTATGTTAAGCACCGGATACAATGTAATTGATATTGAGTCCGCAAAAGAGAACAACATCACCGTATGTAATGTACCGACTTACTCAACTTCAGCTGTTGCTCAGCTTACTTTCGCACTGATTCTGGAGACCTACAATCAGGTTGCAATCCACAATCAAGCTGTACATGACGGAGAATGGAGCAATTGCCGTGATTTTTGCTTTCAGAAAACTCCTCTTATTGAACTGAGAGAAAAAACTATCGGTCTTATCGGATTCGGAAAAATTGGTAATGAAGTTGCAAAAATTGCTGAGGCATTTTCGATGAATATTCTTTGTTATGTACCCAGCACAAAGCCTCAGCCAAATTATAAGAATTTCAGATTTGTTTCATTGGATGAACTTGCTGAAAATTCAGACATTGTTTCCTTGCATTGTCCTCTAACAACTGAAACACTAAATATCATCAATGAATCGTTTATCTCGAAAATGAAATCAAATGCAATTATAATTAACACAGCAAGAGGAGCTTCTGTTGATGAAAAAGCGCTTGCTGAGGCAATCAATTCGGGCAAAATTGCAGGTGCAGGAGTTGACGTTCTTTCAACAGAACCGCCAAAAGTTGACAATCCTCTTTTATCGTGTGAAAAGTGCTTAATTACACCTCACATCGCCTGGGCAGGATTTGAAACAAGACAGCGACTACTCGGAGTTGTATATAACAATTTAAAAGCTTTCCTTAGCGGAACCCCAGTTAACGTCGTAAATAAATGATTTTAAGGAGCTGAAATCAGCTCCTTATTTTTATAGAATTATACAAATCAATCCGCTGCATCCTTCATTTATAACCTTCTCAAGTGTTTCCTGAATCTTCATTCGCGCATCAGTAGGCATTCGGAACAATTTGTTGTGAAGACCTTCATTAACTAATTCATGCAAAGATTTTCCAAAAATATTTGATTGCCAAATATTCGTCGGATTCTCTTCAAATTCTTTTAATAAGTACATAACAAGATCTTCTGATTGTGATTCACTGCCAACTAATGGGGCAACTTCAGTATTTATATTTGCTTTCATCATGTGGATTGATGGTGCACTCGCCTTAAGTCTTACACCATATTTGCCACCTTGGCGCATTATCTCCGGTTCTTCAAGCCTTAATTCATCCATCGTAGGCATCACAATACCATATCCGGTCGCTTCAACTTCATCGAGTGCATCTTTTATCCTGTCATATGATTTTTTCATCTCTGATAATTCAGTGACTGAATTCATCAAATCTTCCTGTGACTCAATCTGCAATCCGGATTGCTCCGCAAGAATTTTATAAAACACTGAATTTTTAACATTTGCGCAAACGGTCGCACTACCTCTAGAAAGAGATAATGATGTTTTTTCAGCAAATTCTATATTTTCACAATCTTTAAGATTAACTGAAAACATTTCAATATCTCTTACTCTTTCGAGCACATCCGCATTTAATTTAATGCAATCATAAATCTGACGTTTAAGCCAGTGATTTTTATCCAGGGCGGTAACCCAACCGGGTAATTCAACATAAACTTCTTTTAATGGAAATTCAAATAAAATCTTTGATAAAATACTTTTAATTTTTTCTTCATCAAGTGATAAGCAATCAACAGGGATGACCGGTACATCATATTTATCGCTAAGATTGTCAGACAATTCAAGTACACCGGCATTCTCAGGTTCAGTCGAATTCATCAGTACAATAAATGGTTTCTTCAATGCTTTCAGTTCATTTATTACTCTTTCCTCAGCTTCCGCATATTCTTCTCTCGGAATATCACTGATTGAGCCGTCTGTAGTAATAACCAATCCTATTGTAGAATGTTCATTGATAACCTTTTGTGTTCCTATTTCTGCTGCCATATTAAAGGGAATCTCATCGTCATACCAAGGAGTTTTAACCATCCTGGGCAAATCATTTTCGATGTAACCCAACGAACTCGGAACAATATAGCCTACACAATCAATCATTCTTACCTTAAAATTTGCATTTTCAGGTAAATTTATTTCAACAGCATCCTCAGGTATAAACTTTGGCTCAGTCGTCATTATCGTCCTGCCTGATGCTGATTGGGGCAACTCGTCCCGTGCACGTTCACGTTTATATTCTTCATTTATATTCGGAAGAACCAGGGTGTCCATAAACCTTTTTATAAAAGTTGACTTACCAGTTCTAACCGGACCGACAACACCGATATATATGTCACCGCCGGTTCTTGTTTGAATATCCTGATAAATGTTAGCATTAGTCATTGCCATAAAACATTCCTCCCATTTGGTGCGATGCAGGTATCGCACCTTACATCGTTTGTAAAGAATATGAAATCAGGACGAGATTTATGACAAAAAGCACAGAGAGGATAATCTCTCTGTGCTTAATTTTAAAGTTTATTTCTGATAATCTTACCACTTGTCGTTTTCGGAAGTTCATCTTTGAACACAACGATTCTCGGATACTTATACGGAGCTGTATGTTCTTTAACGTACTGCTGAATTTCCTTTTTAAGCTCTTCGGTAGGCTCAGTGCCTTTCGTAAGAACAATACTTGCCTTAACAACCTGTCCGCGAACCTCATCAGGAGCAGCAGAAACGCCGCACTCAAGAACATAGGGAAGTTCCATGATAACATTTTCAATCTCAAACGGTCCGATTCTGTAACCCGAAGATTTGATAACATCATCTACTCGTCCGACATACCAATAGAAACCATCCTCATCACGCCAAGCGACATCTCCGGTATGGTAAAGACCGTCATGCCAACACTCTTCGGTTTTATCGGCAGAACCGTAATATCCCATAAACAGACCGCAAGGGATTTTATCACCGGTTCTGAATACGATTTCGCCTTCTTCACCGACACCAACACTCTTACCGTCAGCATCAACAAGATCAATGTCAAAAGACGGAACAGGCTTACCCATAGAGCCGAGTTTGTGATCGGAGCCAAAGAGATTACCGATAGCAAGTGTTGTTTCACTCTGGCCGAAGCCTTCCATAACTTTAAGACCTGTAAGTTTGTTTAACTGTCTGAACACTTCAGGGTTAAGTGCTTCACCCGCAATTGTAGCGTGTTCAACTGAGCTTAAATCATACTTAGTAAGATCTTCCTTGATCATCATTCTGTACATTGTAGGAGGTGCACAGAAAGTAGTGATATTGTATTTTCGGAACATCGGAAGAATATCAGCAGCATTAAATCTGTCAAAGTCATAAACAAAAATTCCCGCTTCACACAACCATTGACCGTAAAGCTTGCCCCAGAGTGCCTTTGCCCAACCGGTGTCAGATATTGTCAGGTGAAGACCGTCAGGATTTACACAGTGCCAATAGTTCGCAGTCACAAAATGACCTAAAGGATATTTAAAATTATGTGTTGCAATCTTCGGATACCCGGTTGTGCCGGATGTAAAGAACATAAGCATCTGATCACTGCCACATGCACTGTCTTCTGTTCTTTCAAATACGTTATTGAAGAGTTTAAACTCTTCATTGAAATTATGCCAACCTTCGCGAGACTCACCGACGATAATCTTTGTCGTTACACAAGGTGCTTTTTCGATTGCAAGCTCAGCCTGATGCGCAGTGTCACCGTCAGATGTACAGACAATTGCACTTACGCCTGCAGCATTAAATCTATATTCAAGATCATGTTCCTGCAAAAGATACGTTGCTGGAATTGCAACTGCACCAAGCTTATGCAATGCAATAAGAGAAAACCAGAACTGATAATGTCTCTTAAGAATAAGCATAACTTTATCGCCTTTTTTGATGCCGAGCGATTTGAAGTAGTTTGCAGTCTGTGAAGAATATTCCATCATCTCTTTAAAAGTAAAGCGACGCTCATTCTTATTCACATCAACGTGCAACATTGCAGTTTTGTCAGGACACTTCTTACCAAGTCCGTCAACAATATCAAAAGCGAAATTAAACTTTTCTTCATTTTCATATCTCAATGCAAGTAAAGCACCGTTTTCATCTTCTTTCGGATGAATAAAGTTATGATATATACGTTTACCGGTTCCGCTTCTTTTTGGAGAATCATCATCAATTCTGTTCTGGGTTGACAAATTCTCACCAATCGGATTTAACGGAATAGCGTAGAAATACGAAGGTTCTTTATCAATTGAAATCATACCGTGAGGTGTTGAGCTGTCAAAATAAATTGAATCACCCGCATGAAGAATTTCAATATGCTTTCCTATCTGGATTTTAATAGTACCGCTGAGAACAATATCCAATTCCTGACCGTCATGCGATGTCAGTGCGATATCGGTTGCGTCGGGAGCAGGATCACATTTTACAAACAAAGGTTCGCAAATTTTATTCTTGAAAGATGCAGCAAGGTTATAATATTCCATACCGTGCGCGCTACTTACAACCTGACCCTCACCTCTTCTTGTAACAGTATACGTTGCAAGTTTAGGACTTTTACCTTCAATGATATCAGTAACATCAACATTAAACGCCATTGCACATCTGTAAAGAAACGCAAAGTTAAGGTCAATATTGCCACGTTCACACTCAATATATTCCTCAATAGTCACGCCTGTTTTTTCAGCCATTTCAGCAGGTGTATAACCGACAATCTCACGCAGTTCACGAATACGCCCTGCCATTTCATTAAGTCTTAAGTTAAGACCCGTAGTTTCATTTTTCATAAAACAACTCACCTTTCAACGGGACAAACAAAAACTCGTCCCAAAGATTTAAACCTTGAGACGAGTATAAACCCGCGGTACCACTCAAATTGTATTCAAAAGAATACCACTTCAGACTCTGACAAGCCCTATGCTTTTACGCAGCAATACGGGAGGGTTCTAATAACCTGAGCTTTCTTCCCTCCGGCTCGGAAGCTACAAACTTCGGATGACATCTTATCGGCTCACACCGCTTACCGACTCTCTGTAAAGTATCAAAACGAAGTACTCTTCGTCAAAGCCTTTAATATTTACTTGGGGATATATTATCACTTTAAAGTGTGCTTGTCAATAGCTTTTTGAATTTCTTTGAGCAATTTCCTTCAAATTGTTAAAACTGATTTTTGCTGATTCAAACAAATCAATATCACAACTATCCTGCTCAATAATAATATATTCTACACCGCTTTCAACACAAGCATTATAACAGGCATCAAGATCAAGGTTACCTGTTCCGATTTCTGCAAACTGACGTTCAGCATTAACAATCTTGAAATCTTTAAAATGACAAACTTTCATTCTGCCCTTGACTTTTCTTATATAATCCGGCGGATAAACG
>JAZNCK010000132.1:0-20077 GCA_045587505.1 Acutalibacteraceae bacterium | reverse complement strand
CCGAATAACACACAGAACCGTCCCCTGTGTTAATCACCACTCTATTTTTGAGGTGATAGAATGAATTTGAAAAAATTTAAAAGTATTTTTATTTTTGTATCAATACTTCTGGTTTTGGGGGGCAGTGTATTTTTTATAAGAAATTATGATGCAACACCTACACTATTAAAAGAATGGCATCATGTTACTGAACTTGAAGAAGGATATTTAAAGGGCATTAAGGCAGACTCCTGTGACGGTTATTGGTATGTACACACCCATGATTTCTTCGGATATGAGGCTGCTTTTTCAGGACAACTGAAATTAACCGAAGAATATTATAATGAAATTCTGGAAAAGTATGATGATTGGGAAGAACGTACCGGATGGCCGGTGGAAGCGGATGCACTCGGATATTATGGTTATATGA
Source organism: Acutalibacteraceae bacterium (assembly GCA_045587505.1). GTDB lineage: Bacteria > Bacillota > Clostridia > Oscillospirales > Acutalibacteraceae > CAG-488. Next base: position 19,668 of record JAZNCK010000132.1, on the reverse strand, counting down.
GGAGTTTTTCCTGTGACAGTTTCAAAACTTTTGTTACAAATGAAACTTATTTGATGTCGGAAACGTATAATCAAGAATTGACAACGGTTTTGCTGTTGTCCAAGGAGAGTCCTGAGTTATATATGTACTTCTATACAGAGAAGTAAACAAGAGCACAGGGGACGGTTCTCTGTGTTCTCCTAAAAATCAAAATCCCATGGGGTTCTCACTCCCCATGGGTAAATAAAAATTAACATCATTCAAAGCGGAAGCATCCATTAATTTGGGTGCTTTTTTGATTATATGAAACAGAATTAATATTTTGGATCTGTACAAACATTTGTTCGAAAATTCATTCAAAACTGTTTACATTTAAAATATTTTGAGTTATAATACCTGTATATTGCGTGAGGTGATTTTAATGAAAAATTTTCTTATTGTAGTTGATATGCAAAATGATTTTATTGACGGTTCTTTGGGGACAGCTGAAGCTGATGCAATTGTAAATAATGTTGTCAGAAAAATCGAAAGTTTTAACGGAGATATCATTGCAACTTTCGATACTCACTATGAAAATTACCTTGAAACTTCAGAGGGAAAAAATCTGCCAGTTTCTCATTGTATTAAAGGAACTGACGGATGGAATCTTAATAATAAAGTGCTGAATGCTCTTGAATCCAAAGGGTATACACAGGTCGAAAAGCTCACTTTCGGCTCAATTGATTTGCCGAAGCTTATTGAAGAAAAAGCTGATGGTGACGATTTTACAATCGAGCTTATCGGATTGTGTACGGATATCTGTGTTGTATCTAATGCTTTGATTTTAAAGGCGAATTTTCCTGAGAAATATATTTGTGTCGATTCATCCTGCTGTGCAGGCGTTACTCCCGAGAGCCACAATTCGGCACTCACAACGATGAAAATGTGTCAGGTTGATATTAAATAAGTTTTAATGATTTTTAAAAGGAGGTGTTACCGTGGACTGTTTTAAACTTGTGTCACCGTATAAACCGATGGGTGACCAACCGAAGGCCATTGATGATCTTGTTGATGGTCTTAATCAGGGTTATCCCGAACAGACTCTTCTGGGTGTAACAGGCTCCGGTAAAACCTTCACTATGGCTAATATCATTGCTAAAGCGAACCGCCCGACTCTGGTTCTTGCTCACAATAAAACTCTCGCGGCACAGTTGTGTAGTGAATTCAAAGAGTTTTTTCCGGAGAATGCGGTTGAGTATTTTGTATCTTATTATGATTATTATCAGCCTGAAGCATATATTCCTACAACTGATACTTACATTGAAAAGGATTCCGCAATTAATGATGAGATCGATAAATTACGTCACTCAGCTACTTCGGCATTATCAGAGCGACGTGATGTAATAATTGTTGCCAGTGTGTCGTGTATATACAGCCTCGGTGACCCAATTGATTACAGAAATATGGTTATTTCCCTGCGTACCGGGATGGAAAAAAACAGAGATGATCTTATCCGTAAGCTTGTCGAAATACAGTATGAAAGAAACGATATCGGTTTTGTTCGAAATAAATTCAGAGTCCGTGGAGATGTTGTTGAAGTATTCCCGGTTTATTCAAATGAAAATGCATTCAGAATTGAGTTTTTCGGTGATGAGATTGACCGTATAAGTGAAATCAACGCCCTTACAGGAGAAGTGAAAAAAGTCATTTCGCATGTAGCGATTTATCCTGCATCCCACTATGTCGTTTCTCCAGATAAAATGGAACGTTGTATTAAAACCATATATGAAGAGATGCTTGAAAGAGTTAATTACTTTCAGGAGAACGGTAAACTTCTTGAAGCCCAACGTATTATGGAGCGTACGAATAATGATATAGAAATGCTCCGTGAAACAGGATTCTGTAAAGGTATTGAGAATTATTCCGCAATAATGTCTGACAGAAAACCCGGTGAGCCTCCGTTTACTCTGCTTGACTATTTCCCTGACGACTTTTTACTGTTTGTTGATGAATCACATGTAACGCTTCCACAGGTCAGAGGCATGTACGGCGGTGACCGTTCCAGAAAAGAGAGCCTTATCAATTTCGGATTCCGTTTGCCGTCAGCATTTGATAACAGACCGCTGACTTTTGATGAGTTTTATTCAAAAATTGGGCAGAAGATTTTTGTCAGTGCAACTCCCGGAGAACTTGAAAAACAAAAGAGTCTTAAGATCGCGGAACAGGTTATACGACCAACAGGTCTGCTTGATCCTGAAATCAGCGTCAGACCGACTGACGGACAGATTGACGATCTTATTTCAGAAATAAATATCCGTATTCAGCGTAATGAAAAAGTGCTTGTTACAACCCTCACGAAGAAAATGGCTGAAGATTTAACGGATTACATTGAAAATATCGGTATCGGCGTAAGATATATGCACTACGATGTTGATACAATTGAACGAATGAAAATTATCCGTGACCTTCGTTTAGGAGAGTTTGATGTGCTTGTCGGTATCAATCTTCTTCGCGAAGGACTCGATATACCTGAAGTTTCGCTTGTTGCAATTCTTGATGCTGATAAGGAAGGCTTCCTCAGAAGTGAAACATCGCTGATTCAGACTATTGGACGTGCAGCGAGAAATGCAAACGGAACTGTAATAATGTATGCTGATTCCGTAACTCCGTCGATGGAGCGTGCAATCAAAGAAACTCAACGACGCAGAGAAAAGCAGGAAGCGTTTAACCTTGAACACGGTATTGTTCCGGAAACTATCAGAAAAGATGTCCGTGATGTTCTTGAGATTTCTTCAGGAAAAGAGCAGAAATCTACTAAGAAATTAAGCCGTGCTGAGCGCGAACAGCTTATTAAACAACTGACAGCTGAAATGAAAGCTGCTGCTAAAATACTGGAATTCGAACACGCTGCTTTCCTGCGTGACAAGATAAACAAATTAAGAGAGGGCAAATAATGCAACAGAAAAATATTGTTGTAAAAGGTGCGAGAGAGCATAACCTTAAGAATATTGATATTTCAATTCCGAGAGATAAACTTATAGTATTTACAGGTTTGTCGGGTTCGGGTAAGTCTTCACTTGCCTTTGATACAATCTATGCTGAGGGTCAGCGACGTTATGTTGAGTCGTTGTCTTCTTACGCACGGCAGTTCCTCGGGCAAATGGAAAAACCTAGGGTTGATTATATTGAGGGACTTTCGCCTGCGATATCAATTGATCAGAAAACAACATCCAAAAATCCGCGTTCAACTGTCGGTACCGTAACCGAGATTTATGATTACCTTCGTTTGTTGTATGCAAGAATAGGTGTTCCTCACTGTCCGGTTTGTGGCAGAGAAATCAGCCGACAGAGCGTTGATACAATTGTGGATAAAATTCTTGAGCTTGATGAGGGGACAAAAATACAGATTATGTCTCCGATTGTCATGGGCAGGAAAGGTGAATATGTAAAAGAGCTTGAGAACGCAAGAAAAAGCGGTTTTGTCCGAGTCAGAGTCGATTCTATCACCTATGATTTATCTGAAAAAATTCAGATGGATAAGAATAAGAAGCATAACATCGAAATCATTGTTGACCGACTTGTTGTAAAAGAGGAGATAAAGGCACGTCTTACTGATTCTGTGGAAACAGCAACTGCAATGTCTGACGGTCTTCTTATTGTTGATGTTATAGGTGAGGAAGAATTACTTTTTTCGCAGAATTATGCATGTCCTGAACACGGTGTGAGCATCGAAGAGCTTTCTCCAAGAATGTTCAGCTTTAACAATCCGTTCGGTGCCTGTCAGAAGTGCGCCGGTCTCGGTGTGTTTATGAAAGTCAGTGAAGATATGGTTGTTCCTGACAAAAAACTTTCTATCCGTGAAGGTGCGATAAAAGCATCAGGTTGGAGTATTTCAGACGGTGGTACCATCGCACAGATGTATTATGAAGGTCTTGCCGACCATTACGGATTTTCTCTTGATACACCTTATAAAGACCTGAAAACTGACATTAAAAAAATATTGATGTACGGTACAGGTGGCAAGAAAATCAAGATGACTCGTAAGAGTGCATACGGCGAAGGTACTTATCTGACTGATTTTGAAGGTGTTATTAACAACATTGAACGACGCTACAATGAAACTACAAGTGAGTTTTCCCGTAATGAGATTGAACAACTGATGACAGTTGAAAAATGTCCGGATTGCTCAGGCGCAAGACTGAAGAAGGAAAGTCTTTGTGTTACTGTAGGTGGAATTAATATCCACAAATTCTGTGAAAAATCAATTAAAGACGCATTGGTTTTTATTGATGAGCTTAATCTTTCACAAAGAGATATGATGATTGCCGATGCAATTATTAAAGAAATCAGAAGCAGAATGAACTTCCTTTCAAGTGTTGGTCTTGAATATCTAACGCTTACACGTTCTTCGGGTACTCTTTCGGGTGGTGAGAGTCAGAGAATTCGGCTTGCTACCCAAATCGGTTCTTCACTTATGGGTGTTTTATATATTCTTGATGAACCGAGTATTGGACTTCATCAGAAAGATAACGCCAAGCTGCTGGAAACACTCAAGCATCTGAGAGATATTGGTAATACATTGATTGTGGTTGAACATGATGAAGAGACTATGCTTTCCGCTGATTACATTGTTGATATAGGACCCGGGGCGGGAATTCACGGCGGTGAAGTTGTTAGTGCAGGTACGTTGGATGAAATCAAGAATTGCGATAATTCAATAACAGGACAATACCTTAGCGGTAAGAAAAAAATTCCCGTGCCCGAAAAAAGAAGGTCAGGAAACGGTAAAGCTCTTGTTGTTAAGAATGCTTGTGAAAATAATTTGAATCATATTGATGTCAGTCTGCCATTGGGTGAGTTTATTTGTATAACAGGTGTTTCCGGCTCGGGTAAATCTTCACTTGTTAATGAGATAATTTTTAAAAAACTTGCCAATGAACTCAATGGTGCCAAGCGTTTCCCCGGTAAGCATGAAAGTTTATCCGGCATTGAATATCTTGATAAAGTGATTGATATAGATCAGTCTCCGATCGGAAGAACTCCAAGGTCTAACCCTGCAACATATACGGGTGTTTTCAATGATATACGTGAGTTGTTCTCCATGACATCGGAAGCTAAGGCTAAAGGTTATAAAGCGAGCCGGTTTTCTTTTAACGTAAAAGGCGGACGTTGTGAGGCTTGTCAGGGTGACGGTATAGTTAAAATTGAGATGCACTTCTTACCGGATATTTTTGTTCCTTGTGACGTTTGTCACGGTATGCGCTACAATAGAGAAACCCTCGAGGTAAAGTATAAAGGAAAGAGCATTTTTGATGTTCTTGATATGACTGTTGAAGAGGCTGTTGATTTCTTCTCTGCGATTCCTAAGATAAGGAAAAAACTTAATACTCTTTATGAAGTTGGTCTTGGATATGTAAAATTAGGTCAGTCAGCAACCACACTTTCGGGTGGTGAAGCTCAAAGAGTTAAGCTTGCAACAGAACTTGCCAGACCTTCTACAGGAAAAACTATCTATATACTTGATGAACCTACAACCGGTTTGCATACGGCTGATGTTCACAGACTCATTGATGTTTTACAGCGCCTTGTCGACAAGGGAAATACAGTACTTGTCATTGAGCATAATCTTGATGTTATCAAAACTGCTGATCACATTGTTGATCTTGGCCCTGATGGCGGTGATAAGGGCGGTATGATTGTTGCGCAAGGTACTCCGGAAGAAGTCGCATTAGTCAAAGAATCGTATACAGGTCAATATCTTAAAAAGATTTTATAGTTACTTAAAGCCACGGGATTTCCGTGGCTTTTGTTAATACTCGTATTCAAAATCATCATCACTGTCTGGTTCAGGCAGCTTGCGTGGCTCAAACAGTTTTCCGTTTGTCATTTTATAAAGCTCAGCAAAGAAATTATCAATTGAATTGAAATTATCTTCCTCTTGGAAAATCTTATCAATTTCATCTTCGGTCAACGTCGGTTCTTTGTTTTCTAGAACGTTATCTGTAGTATCATCGGGCTCGGAAAAACTCTCTTTAATTTCCTGGTTTTCAGTATTTGTTGTTGATTCTGAAGAATAGTCAATTTCGATATTGTTGAGTTTGAGCAGGATTTTACTCAGGTTATCTTTGATTATTTCCGATTGTTCTTTAATATTATTAATTTTTGCGAATAAGACATTTAATTTTTCGTTTTTATCACTGATGTCGTGTTTCAGAGATTCCGTAATTATTTCTGATCTTTGTTTTGCATTTTCGATGTTTCGTTCTGCCTGAGAAATGTTGTTAATAAAAGAATCGTTATTTGTAAAAGTCTTACTGCTGCTTATTTCTGCAAGCTGTGTTTTTAATTCTTCGACAATCAAATTTTTTTCTTGCAATAAATTACTGTATTGCTCAACAGTTTCTCTGAGATTGAGCAAATTTTTATCTTCGGCAGCAGAAACAGATTCCTGCTGAAGTTTTTCAATGCAAGCAATTACTTGCCTACGATCAAACCCTCCGAATATATTCTTTTTAAATATAATTTCCTGTTTCATATTTGTCTCCAAGAATTTATTATAAATAATATAGCATAAAAGTTTTACATTATCAATATTATAAAGTTTAAAACTGTATTCTAACTTTTTGTTGAAGTTGATAAGATAATATGATAGAATAATTCCATAACTTCAGAATAGAGGTACTGTTTATGCTTGTGTATACTTGTGAACAAATGCGTGTAATTGAAGAAAACGCTGATGTCAACGGTCTGTCTTATGTTCAGATGATGGAGAATGCAGGAAATGCTTGTGCAGATAAGATTCATTCTGTTATCAACGGAATGGGTGGCGTGAGTAAGTCTGTAGCTGTATTATGCGGCTCGGGTAAAAACGGCGGTGACGGATATGTAATTGCCCGCAATCTGAGCGACAGAGGCTACAGTGTGCGTCTTATTCTTGTTGACGGAAGCCCTAAGGCTTACGAGTCTAAAATGATGTATTCCTATCTTGATGATAAGCCTGTACTTGTTTCTGACTTGCAACAGAATTATGCAGCTTGTGTTTCAGCTTGTATGTCATGTACTGCTGTTGTTGACTGTGTATACGGCATTGGTTTTCACGGTCAGCTTAAAGAGCTTATTGCAACGTTTTTTAATGATATTTCTAAGTCCAGGGCAAAGAAGTTTTCTGTGGATATTCCGAGTGGCCTTGAAGGAAACAGCGGCGACATCAATTCAGATTATTTTAAAACTGACTATACTCTTGCAATCACGTGCTATAAGCCTGTGCATATACTCAAACCGGCTTGTGAGCAGTGCGGAATAGTTCATCTTATTGATATAGGTATAGATAAGGCGTGTTATGAAGCTGTTGGTTCCGAAGTTATAATTTCAGCCGAGCAAAGTGAAATAAAACGCTTTTTTAAGCCGCGTCGTTCAGATGCCAATAAAGGTGATTACGGTAAACTCTTATGTGTTGCAGGTTCGATGAATATGCAGGGAGCAGCTGTTATGGCTGCTAACGCAGCAGTTAACAGTGGAGTAGGTCTTGTTACAACCGTTTTTCCGGATAAGGCTTATTCTGCAATTGCTTCAAAACTTACGGAGCCTCTGACTATAGCTATGAGATCTACAACAGACGGTTTTCTCAGTTCGCTTAATATAAAAAAAATTCTGACCCTTGCGGAGAGTTCAACTGCAATTTTGTTGGGTTGCGGCCTTGGAGTCTGTGATGATACTGTCAAACTTGTTCAGGATATTTTGCTAAATACAGATAAACCGATAATTCTTGACGCTGACGGAATAAATGCGGTTTCTTCTAATATAAATATATTGAAAGAAACCTCTGCTCCTTTGATTCTTACACCTCATCCCGGTGAAATGTCCCGCCTGACAGGACTAAGCATTGAAGAGATTCAGAAAAACAGAGTTTCGGTTGCTAAGAACTTTGCTTGTGAATACGGCTGTATAGTTGTGCTTAAGGGAGCTAATACCGTTGTTGCAGGTCCTGTAGGTAATGTGTATATAAACCGTACGGGAAATGCAGGAATGGCAACCGGTGGTTCGGGGGATGTTCTGGCAGGAATAATTTCCTCTTTTGTGTGCCAATCAATGAGTCTGCAGTCAGCAACAATTGCGGGTGTGTATATTCACGGCCTTTGTGGCGATACCGTAATGAAAAAGTATTCAATGCACGGCGTTACCCCGACCAAGATGATCAATGAACTCGCAGAGGTTCTTTCAAATTTTGAATACTAAGTCGGAGTTTAAATGAAACATCTGATTACTTTGTGTTTATGTTTAATGTTACTTTCGTCTTGCAACGTTACCGTACCTCAACCGGAATTTCCGCTTTTACCGTACGGTACAGTAAGCGTTTTTTGTAACGGAATTCAATACAAAGGTAAAATTGAAATTGGAAATAATGCAGTAATGGTTATTTTTCTTCAAAGTCCGTCGGAATTGAACGGAACGAATTTGATGTTTACGGATAAAGAATTAAAAGTTACTGTTGATGGTATTTCTTTAAATTATTCTACTGAAGATATTGATAATTCACCTTTTGTTATGCTTAATGATGTGCTGAATCAGTTAAATTTACAAAAGCCCGAGTTTATTGTAAATAATAATCTATTGTGTGCGCAAATAACCTGTAATAAAGGTGAGTGCAAAGTGATCTGTACTAAAGATGATAAAAGGCTAAAAGAAATACACTATGACAATTTAATATTTCTTTTCAGTGAGGTGCCGTAGTTCACCTCACTGTTTTTGTGAATATAATATATTGTCGGCTGAAACAAACTCCCCGAAAAAATATGATTATTCAGGCCGATGTTTGGCAAATATAATACTGACAAACAAATTTCAGGAGTGATACAAGTGACAATAAAACGGGGAGACATATATTATGCGGATTTAAGCCCTGTTATAGGCTCGGAGCAGGGCGGAGTCCGTCCGGTGCTAATTGTTCAGAATGATGTAGGAAATAAATTCAGTCCGACAGTTATAGCGGCAGCAATTACGAGTCAGAGATATAAAACAAATTTACCTACACATATAAGAGTAGATGCACAGGGATGCGGACTTTCAAAAGATTCAATCGTTCTTCTTGAGCAAGTCAGAACAATTGATAAAAAACGACTTAAAGAAAAAATGGGGAATCTTGATGAACCTGATATGGAGAGGGTAAACAGAGCATTATCTGTCAGTCTTGGTATATTAAACTAAAAAACTGTCACCGATTGGTGACAGTTTTTTGTCATAGTGTTTTGTTTTTAAATTCTCTTTTGAACCAAACGTCTTTGACTTCAAAGCACTTACCGTTAAGATACTCAAGTATTCCTGCGTCCTGGTCAAGTTCAAAAATAAGTTTATAGGAGTATAAAAACTGTTTTTTGTACCCGAATTCTTTATTTAACTTATTCGTTCCGTATTTTCCGTCACCTAAGAGAGGATGACCTATTGACGCAAAATGTGCGCGTATCTGATGAGTTCTGCCTGTAAGCAACTGTACTTCAATAAGACTGAGATTATTTTCATAATCTTTACCGAGAATTTTATATTTTGTCTTGATTTCTTTTGAACCGTCTACATGCTTTTTTGTGACCTTAACAAGATTCTTCTGCTCGTTTTTGGTGAGATAACCCTCGAGCAGACCACTGTCTTTTTCGGGGATTCCGTGCACTACGCAGAGGTAGAATTTTTTCAGGTTCCGGCTTTTCATCTGCGCGTTGAGTATACGAAGACTTTCGGCATTCTTAGCGGCGATTACGATTCCACCGGTATTTCTGTCAATTCTGTTAACAAGTGCAGGGGTGAATGAGTTTTCATCATCAGGAACGAACTCTTTCTTTTCGTACAGATAACGCTTGAGTCTCGTAATGAGCGTATCAACGTACTCACGGTCATCAGGATGACATAGCAATCCCGGTTTTTTGTTTAGCAAAACTATGTTTTTATCCTCATAAACTATGTCAATGTTTCGTGAAGCACCGGTAAAGTCATAACGTGTTTCAGGTTTTACAAAAAACTCATCGTTAATATACATATCAACGACATCACCGACTCTGAGCATTGTAGAAATTTCAGCGCGTTTTCCGTTGACTTTGATTCGTTTTATTCTTATGTACTTGTACATAAGAGCCTGCGGCAGATTAGGCAGACTTTTTCTGATGAACTTATCAAGACGCTGATTTGCGTCATTTGATTTGATTTCAAAACTTTTCATAACACATCAATTCTTGAAACTGTGGATAGGTGCGGGGATTCTTCCACCGCGGGAAATAAATTCGTTGCAGTCAAATTCATTGACTTTCATAATTGGTGCATAGCCCAGAAGACCGCCGAATTCAACAGTATCACCAATTTCTTTGCCGAAAACGGGGATAAGTCTGACTGCGGTAGTTTTCTGGTTAATCATTCCAATCGCCATTTCGTCAGCGATTATGCCTGAAATTGTTGAAGCTTTTGTGTCACCGGGGATAGCAATCATATCGAGTCCGACTGAGCATACACAGGTCATAGCCTCAAGTTTTTCGAGTGTAAGTGCACCAATATTTACTGCGTCGATCATGCCCTGATCTTCTGATACAGGTATGAAAGCTCCGGAAAGACCGCCGACATACGATGAAGCCATAATTCCGCCCTTTTTTACCTGATCGTTAAGTAAAGCAAGTGCAGCCGTTGTTCCGGGTGCCCCGACTCTTTCGAGACCCATTTCTTCAAGTATTTCTGCAACACTGTCACCGATAGCCGGTGTAGGAGCAAGAGAAAGGTCGATGATTCCGAAAGGCACATCGAGTCTTTTGGATGCTTCTTGTGCAACAAGCTGACCGACACGTGTAACCTTAAATGCTGTTTTTTTGATTGTTTCACAAAGTGTACCGAAACCCTGGCCCTTGACTTCAGCAATTGCACGCTTTACTACACCGGGTCCGCTTACGCCGACATTGATAATAGTATCTGCCTCGGTAACACCGTGGAATGCTCCTGCCATAAAGGGATTATCGTCGGGTGCATTACAGAAAACTACGAATTTAGCACATCCTATTGAACCGTTATCTTTTGTAAGTTCAGCAGTTTCTTTGATTTTTTCTCCGATAAGCTTAACGGCATCCATATCTATACCGGTTTTAGTTGAACCGACGTTTACTGAACTGCAGACTCTCTGAGTGTTTGCAAGAGCTTTAGGGATTGATTCAATAAGAAGTTTATCGGACGCAGTCATTCCTTTGGAAACAAGCGCAGAAAAACCTCCGATAAAATTTACACCAATTTTGTCAGCAGCTTTGTCCAGTGCAATGGCTATCTGAACATAATCGTCAATTGTTTTACAACACGAAGCACCGACGAGTGAAACCGGTGTAACAGAAACTCGCTTATTAACAATCGGCACACCAAAATCGAGTTCGATTTCTTTTCCGACTTTTACAAGGTTTTCAGCCTTTTTGATGATTTTGTTATAAATATTTTCACAGGTTTTATCGACACTGTCAGAACAACAATCGAGCAGACTGATACCCATGGTAATTGTACGCACATCGAGATTATTCTCTTCAATCATCTTGTTGGTTTCGCGTACTTCAAAAATATTTGTCATACTTTCACCTCAGATTCTGTGCATGATGTTAAAAATATCTTCGTGTTGCATTTTGATTTTTACACCGAGTTCATCGCCGACTTTTTCAATTTCTTCGACAAGGATTGAAAAATCTTTAGCCGAATTCTGTGCATCAACGATCATCATCATGTTAAAGAATCCCTGTACGATTGATTGATTGATGTCAAGGATGTTTATATCGTTTTCAGCAAGAAAAGTACAAACACGTGCAATGATACCAACTCTGTCTTTACCGATTACCGTAATAATTGTTCTGTTCATTATTTGACCTCCTCGTCGGGTTTGTTTTCTAAAATTTCTCCAAGTATGGCATTAAGGTCAAGTTTTTGCGTGTTGAGAAGTTCATTTGCTTTTGAAAGGGTAGGGGCATTCTTCTCGAGTTGACCTTCAAATTCATCTTTTGGTTCAAGTAATGCTTCAATATCTTCAATTGTAGCATCTTTGCCGAGATCTTCAGCCATCATTTTGTCAATTCCTGTTGGTGTCTGTACAGGAACTTCGTTATTTGTTGTCCTTGAAATTTTTACAGGTTTTGTACTTGCTTTAGTTACCTGAGTTTTTTTGTTAAATAAGAACTTTTTGAGCAAACAAATAACAATAAGAAGAATAAGTGTACCGCAAGAAATTATAATTCCGGGTATAAGTCCCTGTGGAGTATAGCTGAATTCTATAGTGTGTTTTCCTTCTGTTAGGTTAATGCCGATAAGAGCATCTCCTATTTTGACTTTTTCCGCTTTTTTACCGTCAACTTTAACGGTCCAGCCTTCGTCATAGTTTATGGAAGTATAAAGCATCTTATTGTTGGATACGTTGACAGTACCTTTAATATAAGTTTCTTCAAATTCTTCGATGTCCATTGCACCGTATCGAAGAACCTCATATCCGGCATCAAGGATATCTTTATCAAGACCTGCAACATAACAATCAATTGAACCGCTGTCCTTATCAGTTTTTACGGGGATTTTTATAGTAACAACTTCACCGGTTTCACAGTATCCGCAGTCAAGAACATAAGGCTCGGAAAGATTCTGTGTACATTTAAAATTGCTGATTTCAGTTGAAACATCAATTTCTTCAACGGCACTTGATTTCAGGTAAACGTAAACATTCTGACTTTCATGAATTGTGTATTCAAGAGTTATTTCTCCTTCGGCGTCAGAACGTGTTTTTGTAAAAGAGAATGTGTCGTCATAAAAATCAAGTCCGTTATCGTTGATGTTATCAACAGAATAAGATGTAACATCGATTCTTTTTAGTGCACCTGACATTCCTGTTGCATAGTACCAGAAATCATTCTGAACTTCAAAAGGATTCGAGTAGTCATAGTTGAAATCAACCATATCCTTACTTACACAGTAAGCAATCGGAAGGTAATATTTGTTTTCGTAAGCATTGAATTTTCCGCAACTTGCAACGAAATCATAGAATTCTTTGTTAAGCTCTATACTGTCGTTACGGACTATATACTTCAATGACATCATAGCATTGTAAATCGGTGTTTGGGAGTAGTAGATATAACTGTTGATGTAGTTACTGTCGAGACCGAGGCTGTCCTGGAGGTTAGAAGACTTTTCGTAAGCCATTGAAGAGAAAACAGAAACACCGTTATAGTTAAACCATGAAGGATCCATTATAGTGTTACTTTTGGTTAGTTCCATTCTGTAAGTGTCGTTGCCTTCTTTTTTGTCCAGGTTCTCTTTCAGTGCGCGGAAGTCATTGTATCCGTTGACAAAATTTACTTTTTCCTGTGTGATTTTAATATGGTCAATATCTGCAATTGCAACCTCAGCGAATACACAGCATAAAAGCAGAAGTGCAACAGCTGACTGTGCATACTCTTTTTTACGCATAAGGCCAAGGACAACTGTATATACAGCTGTGAAAGCTATGGTTGTGTAAACAGTGGCCTCATCAACGTTACCCATACCAATCTCCTGTACAAGTATGGTGAAGAGTAAAACTCCGAGACCTGAACCTATAACTCCTTTTGCGGGGATATCTTTGATGTTCACAAGAACTTTGTAGGCAATAATAAGGAGTATAAATGAGTATATAAAGGAGAAACGGAATGGAAGGTCATTCGGGAAGTGCATTGCGTGAAGGATATAGTTTGCAAAATTAAGGTTGAATCCGACAAAGAAAACTGCAAGGAATATGATGTGAGCTGCACGTTCTTTGACACTTATTTTGTTGCAGAAAGCATAAAGCGGAACGAGAATTACAGTGAGAATACCGCAATATACATTCGGTAATACGGTGTCACCGCTGCTTCTGATTGTCGGCTCCAGTGCAGCAATATGATTTGCAAGAAAATCAAAAACAGTGTTATAAAACTTAGCATCTGAGGGGAAAGTACCTGATGTTGCAGAACAAGCTCTAAGACAGAAGAATGTAGGAATCAGTGCGAAAGCAACAAGCATGGCACTGATAGCTGAAGAAACAGCGAAAGAAGTACCGCTTCTTAAAAATTTGTTATAAATAAGCTTGTTGAATGTTGTTGACTTTTCGTTTCCTTCGTCATCAGTGAAAACGGGAATGTCCGGATATGCATCTTTGAATGAATTGTTACTTATGAAGTAAACAAGGAAGTACAAAACTGCAAATATGCAGATCATATAAGACATATAGTAGTTTGAAAAGAATGAAAAAGCGAGTGAAAGAATGTAGAGAGTACATTTTCTTTCTTTTATGATCTTTTCAATTCCGAGAATTATCAGCGGAAGCAGATACATTGCATCAATCCACATAATATTCCAGTAGTAAGCAATAAAAAATCCGCAGAAAGCATACATCAGACCAAATGCGGAAACCGTAAAGTCGTTTTTGCCGAAGGATTTTTTCAGATAATATGCAAAACAGGATGAAGCAAGAGCATTTTTAACGAGTACCATAACTCCGATAGCTTCAGGTATATTCTCATGCCCTGAAACAAGTGCAATCAACGCACCTACAGGACTTGAAAGATAATTATAATAATTACCCAAAAAACTACCGCCACCTCCGGTGTTCCAGGAGTACAGCAGACTCTTGAATTCTGTTAATCTGTCATAAAGCTCGGCAAACAAGGGTCCGTATTGATGGAATAAATCCATTCTTAAAACTGTTCGACCACCGAACGGTATAATGTCATAACAGTAATAAACAAGTATCATAAGAACTGACGAGCATAAAAAAGCAAGGATAACATATATATTATTATCCATGAATTTTGCTAACTTGCTGTCCTTGTTTTTTATCTTCTTAGTTTGAGTTTTCAAGGAATTCACCCTTTCAGAGTCTATTCATACATATATTACCACATTTTCTTTTTTCTTTCAATATCTTGTGTTTAAAGTTCATATTTATTTTAAAAATTTTGTTCTAAACCGGGACATGTTTTCATAAAAGATAATGGTGATTGAAATGAATGTAAAAAAGAAAGACATACTTAAAAAGATATGCAATTATCTGCCTGAGTCTTTATCTTCTGCAGTTATGAATTTAGAGAATGAAATGATTGACGAACTTTGCGAAATCAGAATTAAATCTGACAAACCGGTTATATTAGTTTTTTCTGAGAATATCTTCTTTATTACCGTTACGGGCAGATTAACTAATTTTATTTCTAATGAGCTTTTAAAAACAGACGGATCTGAAGTCAAAGAAATATTTAACAGAATGTGCAGATTTTCCGTGTATTCTCATACTGAAAGCATAGCTAACGGATTTATAACGTTAGAAAACGGTTGCAGGGTCGGTGTGTACGGAACAGCGGTTACTGATGATGCAAAGATTAAATCTGTCAGAAATATCAAAGGGTTGAATATTCGTATCGCCGGTTATTATATCGGGATATCGCAGCAGATATCACAAATATATAAAAGCGGTCCGGCAAATACAATTATTTGCGGAGCTCCGTCTACCGGCAAGACAACTATGCTGAAGGATCTATGCTGTACATTATCTGATACGATGCTTTATAAAATCTGCGTGATTGACGAGCGTGCAGAGTTTGATTCTTGTTATATGGGAATTCTTACGGATGTTTTAACTTCATACCCGAAACACACAGGAATCCAGATAGCAGTCAGGACACTGTCACCGGACATTGTTGTATGTGATGAACTCGGGACATTAAAGGAAGCAAGTGCCGTTGTTGAAGGTCTCGTCTGCGGAGTAAACTTCATAATGACCATACATGCGTCTTCAATGGACGAACTCTTAAAAAAAGAGCAATTCCGACTGTTAATGGAGAAGTCAGTGATAGATTACTGTGTTTTTATCGGTAGTAAATGTTCGATTGAAGATATATATTCATTCAGGGAGAATGGTAATGAAAACAGTCGCCTTGATTTGTATAGGTCTTGTTTGTGTGATGACAGGACAGTATATAACGTTCAGGTTTAGTATGAGGGTAAGATTGCTTGAAAAAACTGAGATAATGTTGAATACGATAATCTGTGAAATCAATTATCTTCTTACACCGGTTGAGGAAATTGTTCTTTTGCTTTCATTACGAGAGGAACTTGATGATCTGTTTTTTATAAGAGAATGTCGCAAAAGAATTGAATCCGGACAGGATTTCAGGTCAGCCTGGAATGATTCGCTGACTGATTTCAGAAATAAAAGATATCTTGTTTCAGATGATTGTGTACTCCTGAAAGAATTCGGTGAAAAATTCGGTGCAACAGACAGACAGGGGCAGGTTTCTGTTTGTTTAATGTATCTTGAACTGTTCAGAGATAAAATACGTCTTGCACGTACTAAGCGTGAGAAGTATTCAGATCTTTTCAACGGGATGGGATTATTATGCGGAATCGGAATAGTCATTTTATTGGTTTAGGTGTTTTTATGGAGTTGGTAATCAAAATTGCTGCAATCGGAATAATTGTTGCTGTTTTGCAACAGATTCTCAGCCGTTCCGGAAGAGATGAGTATGCGATGCTTACTGTTCTGGCGGGAATAATTGCTGTCGTTGCAATGATCATTCCTCAATTACGCGAGCTGATTGATTCATTCAGTTACGATTTTGGTTTTTAATATGGAGATTCTGAAGGTTATTATAGTTTCTGTTATCTGTTCCGTAATTTATGTTACTGTGCGGCAATTAAAACCTGAATTTTCACCACTTGTTCAGATGAGCTCCATAATTGTAGTTG
The DNA here is from genome assembly GCA_045587505.1 of Acutalibacteraceae bacterium. GTDB lineage: Bacteria > Bacillota > Clostridia > Oscillospirales > Acutalibacteraceae > CAG-488. Next base: position 2,976 of record JAZNCK010000132.1, on the reverse strand, counting down.
TTTCTTTGGCAGGGGTTCAATTAAAAGAAATAATTGATCAATTGAACGATTTTGTTGCAGAAAGCCCGATTGTTGAGGATGGATTTATCCTGATTCTGTTGAAAATTCTGGGAATATCTTTAGTCACTAAAATCTCGTCGGATATTTGTAAAGATAACGGTAACAGCGCGTTGAGTACAAGTGTTGAGCTTGCAGGGAAAATCATAATGCTTGCTATGTCATTTGTGTTTATAAAAACAATTGTTGATCTTGCAAAAGGATTATTAAGATGATTATGTTAATGCTGAGACGAATACTCATAACGTTGTTTTATGTTGTTTTACTATTGAATGTATTAACCGTGTTTACCTGTGCAACAGACAATTATGATTCGATTTTTGACAGTATCGGTACGGAAGATATTTTTGAGTCGCTTTCTGATGAAACACAGGAATATTTTAATGACCTTGATATACATAAGATTGATTTTAATTCAGTATTTAATATCAATGCAAGTAAGGTGTTTGATCTTGCCAAAAAAATGATTACCGGTGCGGTTGAATCACCGATGAAATCGCTTGCCCGAATGATTGCGGTTATTATTCTTATAGCGGTGTTTGAATGTTTTATAAGTGACAATCAACAAATCAGGACGATTTCTGAATTGGTTGCATCGCTGCTGTGTATATTCAGTATCATCGAACCTGTTACTACAGCAGTTTCTTCGGCAGTTGCTTCAGTTTCACTGACTGAGAAGTTTATGATCTGTCTTATTCCTGTTTTAACAGCAGTTGTTTCTGCTTCAGGTAATCCTCTTCTTGCCATAAGTTTTCAATCTATATCTTTTTTTGGTGCTCAAATAATATCTTTGATTGCCCAAAAATTCATTGTCCCGCTGGTCGGTGTAATTTTTGTTCTTGATATTACAACGAACATGATGCCTACTTACAAAATCGGTGGATTAACTGATTTTCTGAAAAAATCCGTAACTGCTGTTCTGTCTTTCGGTTCAACAATATATGTTTCGTTTCTTGGACTGAAAGGGGCTTTGGCAAATGCCGCAGACTCGTTATCAACAAAAAGCATTAAACTTGTAATCAGTTCGGCTGTTCCTGTAGTCGGCGGAGCATTAAGCGAAGCTTACGGAAGCGTTGTGGGAAGTATGGTTCTTGTTAAAAGCACGGTTGCTGTATTTGCTTTATGTGCTGTTGCACTGATTAACCTTCCTTCGTGCATTCAACTGTTATTCTGGGGGTTATCACTGCGATTAGGTGCGGTTATAGCAGATTTATTTGATCAGCAGGGTGTTACGTGTTTACTTAAATCTTTGTCTTCTACCATTACGCTTTTAAATGTTGTCGTTCTTTTTACAGCGGTTCTTTTTGCCGTTTCAACTACTCTGTTACTTGTTATAAAGGCTGGATAATATGCATTTTCTTAATGAGTGGGCACTGGGTATAGTAATCGCAAGCATTACAAGTGTTATTATACTGATTCTTGCGCCGCAGGGGGCATTGTTTAAACAGGTGAGGACAGCAGTGTCGCTGTTTATTATGATTGCTATATTGTATCCTTTTTTTATTTCAGAAAATATTGATACAGAACTATCTGATTTTGAATTTGATAAAAATACTTACAGTCAACTTGATTCAGAAAATATAATTGTTTCAGAATCGAAAAAAGAACTTAAAAATAAAATCGTTTCTACTTTGCTTGCTGAAAACATTGAAGTTGAGAAAATTGAAATTGATATTTCAATAAATGAAGAAAATGAAATGAGTGTAAATAGAATTAAAATTGAAGTGGATGAACAATATGATGAGGCGATGATTAAAGATTTACTTTATGAAAGGTCAGGTTTGCATGTTGAGGTGATAAAATGAAAATCGTAGAATCTATCAAAAACCTTAAAACAGATAAAAGACTTTTATTTATCGTCGCGGTAGGACTTATCGGAGTGGTTATGTTGGTTTTGTCTGAGCTTATACCTGAAGAAAAAAGTAAAGCAGATTATGATTCGGAAATTTCGCAAGAACTTAATATAACTGATTATGAAAAAAATCTTGAAGAAAGACTGACACGATTACTTGAAAGTGTTGAAGGTGCAGGTAAAGTCAGAGTGATGATTACTATTGATTCAACAAATGAGAGCGTCTACGCAACTGAGAATAAAACCAACGAAAGAACTGATGAGAAAAAGTATGTGCTTATAAGGGAAAACGGAGAAGATGACGGACTCTTACTTAAAGTTACTCAACCGGCTATCCGTGGAGCTGCTGTAATATGTGACGGTGCTGATTCGTCGGAGGTACGACAGGAAATTACAGGTGTGGTCACGGCTGTACTCGGAATCAGTACTAACCGTGTTAATATAGCAAAAATGAAACCAGGAAACGGAGGATGAATTTATGATAATTAGAAAAAAACAGATTGTAACAGCCACACTTGCTATGGCTCTGGGGGCGGCGGTATTTGTGAATTGGTACTATACACGTCCGCAATCACAAGCAACTCTTAATAATGAAACCACAACAAAAATTGAGGAAAATGAAAATCTCGGTGATGCTCAGTATGTTTCGGCAACGACCGCAAAGAAAGGTGAGGAAACCTTTGCGGACTTTAAATTAAAAAGAGATACAGCGCATGATGAAGCAAAAGAAACTTTGAACGCTGCAATTAAAGATCCTAAAGCTGACAAAGATGCTGTAGCGTCGGCAAGCGATGCTTTAAAAAAACTTGCCGGTGATATTAAAGATGAAGCTGATCTTGAAAATCTGATAACTGCTAAAATATCGACAGATTGTGTTGTAATAATTGATGATGGTATTTGTCAGGTTATCGTCAGTAAAGGTGTGTTGACTGATAATATTTCTTTGCAGATTAAGGAATTAGTAATGAATCAGACAAAAATTACATCAAAAAATATAACAATTATTGAATTAAAAGGTTGATGTATTCAAAAAATGTGGTATAATATGCATTAAAGTATGAATATAT
>JAZNCK010000131.1:0-32182 GCA_045587505.1 Acutalibacteraceae bacterium | reverse complement strand
CCGTGGAATATCTCACGGCATAATAAAAAAGAGCAGGCTACAAACCTGCTCGATACATAACAAATCATATTAAATTTAACTATGAGGAAATGCAAAAAAGAAAAGTGAGTATTCACTTGTGTTATGAATACTCACTATGGTCCGAGTGGCGAGACTCGAACTCACGGCCTCTTGAACCCCATTCAAGCACGCTACCACCTGCGCTACACCCGGATGCTTGATTATTGTACCACAAAAAACAGGTTTGTCAACTGTTTTTATAAAAAATTTTAATATTATTTTTAAAAGTTAAGAGCCGGGTACGAAAACCGGCTCTTATATGTTTTAAACAACTTTTCTTGACTTGGGTTTACGTGAGAATAAAAGCAACATCGGGAATATTTCGAGTCTGCCTAGAAGCATATCAACAATAAACACACACTTTGAAAACCAATTATAAACCGAATAGTTTCCCGTCGCTCCTACAGCCTCTAATCCCGGACCTATATTATTCAGTGTTGCGATTACACCGGAAAAATTACTGACAAGATCCACATTATCAAAAGAAACTATCAGCATTGAAAGTGCCATAATAATCACATAGAGAAATAAATAAACGTTAGTACTCTGTATTACCTCATCATTGACTTTTTTGCCGTCAAATTTTACAACACTGACATTTCTGGGATGAAGGAGATGTTTAAGCTCTCGTCTTGCATTTTTCAGCGCAAGCAATATTCTCGAAACCTTAATACCGCCGCCTGTACTGCCGGCACAAGCTCCGATACACATAACAATCAACATTATAACGCGGCTCAAATCAGGCCACTGATTAAAATCTAACGTTGAATAACCAGTAGTAGTCATAACGGAGCTGACCTGAAAAGCTGCATGGTGGAAAGCTTCAAAAGCGGATCCGAAATAATTTCTTATATCAAAGCTGATTAGAACGATTGCAGAGAGCATAATTATAATATACGCTCTCAACTCTTCACTTTTGAGTATATCCTTGATTCTGCCGCAAATAATGAGAAAGTATATATTGAAATTAACACCGAACAGAGCCATAAAAATCGTAATTACAGTCTGCAAATATGTATTATATGAAGCAACGCTGCTGTTGAGCACGCCGAAACCGCCAGTACCTGCCGTTCCGAAGGTAAGAGTTATACTGTCAAATAACGGCATACCGCCGATAAGCAGCAGAATAAATTCGAGCACTGATAACGCTATATAAATACCGTAAAGAATTCTCGCGGTAGAAATTGATTTCGGAACAAGCTTTCCTACATCAGGGCCCGGACTTTCTGCACGCATCAGGTGTAGATTTCCACCGCCGCCGGCAAGCGGTAATACAGCCATTACGAAAACCAGAACACCCATACCGCCTATCCAATGAGTGAAGCTTCGCCAGAAAAGATTTGCGTGGCTGAGAGCTTCAACATCAGTTAAAATTGATGCTCCTGTCGTTGTAAAGCCTGAAACAGTTTCAAAAACAGCATCAAGATAATTCGGTATCTCACCGTTCAGGAAGAACGGCAAAGCGCCGAAAAGACTGAGCAAAATCCAGCCGAGAGAAACAATTACAAAACCGTCTCTGGAATAGATTGTTTTATTATTCGGTTTTATCCGTGTCAAAACAAATCCGACAACAGCAAGAATCGCCGCTGTTATAAGATAACTGACAAACACATTCTCGCGGTAAATCAAATCGACCGCAACCGGCAAAAGCATCAAGCCCGCTTCACTGAGCAGAAGTATGCCGAGAATATATAAAATCATTTTTCTGTTCATATTTTATCCCTTAATATCGTCAAGGTCGGAAAGGCCGGGAATTGTAGTAACAATTATTACAGAATCACCCGTTTTAAGTGTATCTTTACCGTGAGGAATAAAAACATTTCCCTTACGGTTGATACAACCGACGATAACATTGTGCTTAAGCTGAAGTTCTTCAAGTGTAATATCAACCAGACTGCTGTCATCGCTGACGTGGAACTCAAGCGCCTCAACCTTATTATCAATAATTTTATAAAGTGTCTCCACGTTACTGCCGATGTTATTCTCTCTTGCTCTGACGTGCTGTAAAATAAGGTTAGCTGTTATATATTTCGGGTATATAACACTTCCGAGATCCAATGAACGGATAACCTCACGGAAGGATATTTTATTGACCTTCGTAATAGTTTTAGTTTCAGGTGTAACACTTTTAGCATAGAGTGACAGGAGGATATTTTCCTCGTCAATACCCGTAAGACAGCAAACTGCGTCAACATCAAGAAGTCCCTCTTCGACCAACAGCGAACGGTTAGTTCCGTCACCGCAGATTATATTGGCATCAGGCAAAATAAAGCTGAGATTTTCAGCCGTCTGCTGACTCTTCTCAATTATCGTTGTGTTTATATTATGGCGCTGAAGCTGAACGGCAAGATAAAGTGCCAGCTTACCGCCACCGATAATCATTACGTTTTTAACACCTGTAACAGGAATATTTACCTCCTTGAAAAACGGAGTAATCTCTCTGGGAGGTGCAAGAAGTGCAATTGTATCATTCTCGCAGATGACCGTATCACCGTTCGGGATGAATACCTCATCCCCTCTTTCGATTGCACAGATAAGAGCTTTTGCACGGATTTTCGCAAAAGAATCCTTGATTGCACTGCCGCAAAGAGTGCACTTTGAGTTTGCAACAAAGCTGACAAGTTCAACCTTACCCTTTGCAAAAACATCAACATTTTTTGCTGACGGGAAGCGAAGAATTCGGAAAATTTCCTCGGCGGCCTCTTTTTCAGGATTAACAGCCATTGTAAGACCGAGGCTATCCTTAATAAGTCTGATATCCTCATTGTACTCAGGATTTCTGACTCGCGCAATTGTACCGTTCGCACCTAATTTGTTTGCAAGAAGACAGCAAAGAAGATTTATTTCATCGCTGCCTGTCAGGGCAATAAGAAGATCACATTCGCGAATACCGGCATCAATCAAAACTTTTCTCGATGCACCATTACCATGAATACCCTGAACATCCAACTCTGAAATTATTTCCGATAAAACACTGACATTTGTATCAATCAATGTAACATCATGTTTTTCAGCTGACAACTGTTCTGCAACCGTATATCCAACTTTGCCGATTCCGACAACAATAATGTTCATTAAGTAGCCGCCTTTCAAGCTGATTTTTAATCATTATAGCAAAAAAATGAAATAATACAAGTAGCTAATTGTAAATAAACAGTTTACAAATTTGTAACAATTAACTAAGAATAATTGTTATAATTTTAAATAAACAAAAACAAGGTGAGTTTATGCATAGAATAAAACTTAAAGACAGAATGCTTCCTACTTACTCAAAAGGTGAAGAATTAACAAATATGATTTCACATATTTGCGGTGCTATACTCGGGGTCACCGCAACGGTTTTATGTGTAGTATTTGCTGCTATTCACAGAAATACATATGGAGTGGTAAGCTGTTCTGTTTACGGAGCTACAATGATTATACTTTATACAATGTCAAGCATATACCACGGTTTAAGGAATACCACAGCAAAAAAAGTTTTTCAGATAATAGATCACTGTTCAATATATCTACTAATCGCAGGCACGTATACTCCGTTCGCACTGTGCACATTGAGAGAATATAAAACTTCAATCGGTTGGACAGTTTTTGGTATAATCTGGGGAATGGCTCTATTAGGAATAATACTTAACGCCATAGACCTGCAGAGTTTTAAAATTATTTCAATGATTTTATATTTAGGTATGGGGTGGTGCATTGTTTTCTCCGTAAATATAATGTTCAAAGAACTTGGTATCTTCGGTTTTTCGCTTTTACTTTCAGGAGGAATCGCGTATACAATCGGAACAATATTCTACGGCCTTGGACGTAAGCACAAATATACACACTCTGTTTTTCACTTTTTTGTTGTAATCGGAAGTCTGTTGCATTTTTTATGTATTCTTTTATATGTTGTTTAAAACACCGTGCGATTATTCCGCACGGTGTTTATCTTTGACTACTGCTATTTGCTCTATTCCGTAATACTTAAATACTCTTATATGTGTTTCATAAATAGTTTCACCGGGCATCAGAATCGGAACTGCAGGAGGACACGAAACACAAGGAGTTGCAAGAACTCTGCCCAGACTCTCAACTACCGACACTATCTCACTTTCAGAAAACATAGCTTCTTTTATGGTTATTGATTTCTTTGTTAATGCAAATTTCGGTGGAGTTCTGACAATCGGTTTCAATTTAGGAATATTCAGTAAAACATTTTCGAGTACAGATAATCCTGATAAGCCGATTTCAGGAGTTAACATCAAAACAACATAGTCAGGATCCGAAAATTCACATACTATGTTATTATTACTTAAAATGTCTGCAAACTCATAACCTGTATAACCATACGATTTGGCAAAAAGTGTTATTTTCAAAGGTTCATTATCTAACACCGTAAAACCGTTTGTTATAAGCTTTTCTTTAAGTCCGTTAACACTAGCACAGAATAACTCGAGCTGATTACAATAATCCTCGGACATATACTTATTAGCAGCATCAAGCGACTGCATAATAAGATAAGAAGGACTTGTTGAACCAAACAAACTTAGCGCATCTTTTGCTTTTGAATAAAAAATCTCAGGAGCGCTTGATGATAGATGAAGATAAGCTCCACCTGTCAGAACAGGGAGAGTTTTATGCGCTGAATCACAGCACAGGTGCGCTCCTTCAGTAACAGGATGAAGTGATTTCGGTAAAAACCGAAGATATGCTCCATGCGCATTATCAACAATTAGTAACACACCGTTTTTTCTGCACACTAAAGATAATCCATGTATATCCAGCAAATTACCGAGATAATCAGGTGACGTCACATATACAGCTACCGGTTTCTCTTCCATCTTTTCAATTGTACCATCTAGCAGTTCAGGGCTGATGTCACAAGTAAGGTATGAGAATGAATCATCGGGATATAACCATTCAACATCAATATCACACAATGAAACAGCACTTAAAAATGTTTTATGAACGTTTCTTGCAGCAAGAACAACAGGCCTCATTCCCTCTTGCTTTGCGAATAATGCAGTCAGATAAAGCATCGCGCGGATACATTGCGATGAACCTTCAGTTGAGTAAAATGTTTTACAGCCAAAAAGTTCGCTTGCATACATTTCACTTTCTTTTATAATTCCGCCGGCTTCATAAAGGCTGTCTGCACCCGGAATCTCTGTTATATCCAGGTTTTCGCAGCCCAACAATCCAATACCCTTATGACCGGGCATATGAAGACGCATTGAATTAAGTTCATTATATGAACGCACAAAGTCGCATATCGGCGTTTTCATCGTCATTCATCCTCAAAAGTTCTTGCAACAGCAACAGCAATTGCACACTCCATTCTCTTTTTAAAAAGCTCACAGCCATACTTATACACGCCCTTGATACTTCCGGTTGAATGGTATGCATTTGCTGCACAACCACCGGAACAGTAAAGCTTAGCCCAACAGTCCTTACACTCGGAACGAGCATAAACATTACAGGATGCAAACTCGGAAACAATTTCATCATTTGTAACACCACGCCATATATCACCGAGCTTGAACTTATCATCACCAACAAATTGATGACAGGGATAGAGATCACCCCAAGGTGTAACAGCCATATATTCAGTACCTGAACCGCATCCGGAAATGCGCTTATAAATACAAGGACCACCGGTAAGGTCAATCATATAATGATAGAAAGTAAACGGCTTCCCCTCTTTATCATGCTTACGCATCAGCTCAGCCAGTTTTTCATACTGTTCAAGAACAATTGGTAAATCATCCTGAGTAAGTTCAGAGGGGTCACCCGGAGCACATACAACAGGTTCCATACTAAGCTCAGTAAAACCTAAATCAAGCATCTGATTAATATCATTAAGAAAATCAGGGTTAGCATGCGTAAATGTACCACGCATATAATAATTCTTACCACCACGAGATTCAACTAATTTTTGAAACTTAGGTACAATTGTTTCCCAACTGCCCTTACCGGAGTAGTCGACACGGAATCTGTCGTGGATTTCCTTACGACCGTCAAGACTCAAAACAACATTACTCATTTCCCGATTTGCAAAATCAATAACATCATCATCAATAAGCACACCATTCGTAGTGAGTGTAAATCTGAAGTTTTTATTATGCTCTTTTTCAATACTGCGTGCATAGGCAACCATCTGCTTCACAACATCAAAGTTCATAAGCGGTTCTCCGCCGAAGAAATCGACTTCAAGATTACGCCTTGAACCTGAATTTTCAACAAGAAAATCAAGAGCTCGTTTACCTACTTCAAAACTCATCATCGCACGATCACCGTGATATTTACCCTGACTGGCAAAGCAATATGAACAGTTAAGGTTACAAGTATGTGCAATATGGATGCACAACGCCTTGATCACTCCTGAGGTTTTAGCTTTAAGATGTCCGGCAGAAGCTTCAAATGTATCGGGAGAAAAAAGTTTCCCGCTTGTTTTCAGTGAAACAACTTGTTCAAAGCACTCTTCAATATCCTGAGCAGAAATATCACTCCTGTCTGAATACTTTTCGACCATAGCCGCCAAGATATCCTCTTTGGAGTTTTTTTCAAACATTGAAATTATATCGTAAGCTACTTCATCAACAACGTGAACTGAACCGGAACAAATATCAAGTACGATATTATAACCGCCGAGCTGATATTGATGTATCATATCGGATCTCCTTTATTTTAAAATATACATTGAAAATGCCGCCCATAAGGCGGCATTTAACTTTTAAAATTACTTGCTGTCCTTCTCTGTGTTTTCACACTGCTGGTTAGCAATACCGCAGCTTGTCTTGCAAGCAGACTGGCAAGATGTCTGGCATTCGCCACAACCACCGTTTTTTGCACTTTCACAAAGATTACGTGTTTCAATTGTCTTAATATGTTCCATGAGAAATACCTCCACAAAAATGTTGGTGTTATTATATCACCTTTAATCATTTAAGTCAATACAGACAAGTAAATAAAAATCAAAGTAAATCATCAAACAATCGGATATTTGACGCATCGAGTTTCAATTCACCGGACTGTTCTTTTTTTATAACTTCTACAATTCTGTCATTGATAGGTGTAGGGATTCCGCATTTTCTGCCCCACTCGCAAACGACACCGTTAATTGCATCAATCTCACAAGGTTTACCGTTTTTAAGATCCTGAAGCATTGATGGCTCGATAAGACGATGCTTTTTCATTGCGATCGGAACAAGCAAAGTGGAAACTGCTCGTTTAATTGGATTGGTGTAATAGAACAGCTTTGTAATATCCTTACCCTGAACCGGTGCAAAAACAGCTCCTGCCGCATGACCTACATCAATACACTCTTTCATACAGCGCACCGCAACTTTTCTGGCATCCTTGTTTTCTGAAACATCACCAAAAACACCACCAACAACAGTACCAAGACCTGAGAAAGTAGCGTTAATAAGCAATTTCGACCAACGCGCACCAAGAAGATTAGTTTCTTCATAAACCGGACACATAAGTTCAAGAATCTCTTTTACTTTATTAAACTGATCATCAGTAATGCCGTCCATCTTACCCATATGGAAAGAAAGGCTTTCAGCTTCACTTGTGAGGGTGCAAACACCCGGTTCTGTAAGAGCTGCACCCCACTCAACGGTACAACCCATTGTATGTTTTGCACCTACAATTTCAGCAATTCCCGGCTCAGGTATTCCGTTCTGCAATGTAACAATTACACCGTTATCAGTCAGATAGTCCTTAAGCATTGTAACAACTTCCTTGTTAAAAAGCTGTTTAGTCATAAGGAAAATAACATCATATTTCTTGCTCATTTCCTCTGGGGTTATTGCTGTAACGGGTACAGTCATATTTACAGTTCCTTTTATGATAGCACCTTTTTCATTAAGAGCAGCAACATGAGCCTTATTTCTGTTTATAAGATCAATTCTACCGCCATTTTTTGTAATATAAGCACCTAAAACCGTACCAAGTGAACCGGCGCCGTAAATTGCACAACTTACATCTTTCATTTAATCCCATCCTTTAAGTTTATTAGAATGTCTTCACAAAATGATGATACAACAAACCCTCAAAAAAATCAACTTAAATTACGATATTAACAATGCTCTTTTGATTTAACTTTTTTAATTTATTCTTCAGTGATATAGACGGATAACAAAAAAATGAACAGTTCGGCTGTTTTTAAAGATTATGCGTTCGATTTCTTTTTTTCAGGTATTAAAAAGATAAATACCAGAGAACTTACGAGTAACAACATCGGATAATAAAGATTTTTGATAACATCAAAAGAAGAAATCTCATATCCCAGTGTATTTACAACTGAAAGTGCAACAAGAATCTGCGCACCGTAAGGAAGAAAGCCTTGTACTATACAAGAAAATGTATCAAGAATTGACGCAACCTTCTTCTTCGGAATATTAAAATCTTCAGCCATTTCGGACGCAATCGGATTAGCCATAACAATGGCAACAGTATTGTTTGCAGTAGCAATATCCATAAGTCCGACAAGTATACCGATACCTAGCTGACCGCTTTTATTTCCTTTAAAAACCTTACGTATACCGTTAAGCAAAGCTTCAAAGCCTCCGTTATACTTTATAAGAGCTCCGAGAGCTGCAACAAGTATAGCAACAATGGATGTTTCAAACATACCTGAAGCACCCTCACCCATACACGTAATCAGCTCAGAGGCGCTTACCGAACCGGTCAGAACCATGATCACACTTCCCGATACTATTCCTATCAAGAGAGTTGCAAACACATTGATTCCAACAATTCCGCTAATTAAAACAAGAACATAAGGAATAACTTGTGTAAGTTCATATTCTTTAATTATTCCTCCGGAAACGTCTTCACCAAGTGACAAAATATAAACGATAATAAGAGTTAGAATTGCTGCCGGAACAACTATAGCAAAATTCGTTCTGAATTTGTCTTTCATTTCACAACCCTGACCGTTACAAGCAGCAATAGTTGTGTCTGAAATAAATGATAAATTATCACCGAACATCGCACCGCCTACAACAGTACCTACACAGAGAGGCATAGAAAAACCTGAACCCTCGGAAATAGCAACAGCAATTGGAGCTATTAGTGTGATTGTACCTACCGACGTACCCATAGCAGTCGAAACGAAACTACTGATAATAAACAACATAGCAACAGCAAAGCGCGGTGGAGTTACAGAAAGCATAAAATAAGCTACACTTTCAGCAGAACTTCTGCCGACAACACCAACAAATACTCCTGCAAGAAGAAAAATTATAAGCATCGTAACAATATTCTTATCACCGACACCGTGACCCATTATTTCAAATTTCTTCTCAAGTGTCTCTCCCCTAGTCTGCATAACACCGACAAACAAAGCAACCAAAAAAGCAACAACAACCGGTACATTGTAAAATCCCATAGGAATTTTCATAATATACTCAAAAATAACACCGAGAGAAAGATACAAAATTACAAAAACACCTATTGGCAACAATGCTAAAGGATTTGATTTTTTCATATAATAATACTCACTTTCTTGTATATAGCTATTGGATTATATCACAGCGAAAATAAAAATTCAACATAAGAAAATAATTGCCCCGATATCATCTGATACCAGGGCAATTCAATATAATCAATCAGCCGTTAATGAACGTCATAACAAATTCAATTGTATTTTTGATAATTGCAAATAAATCCAAGAAAAAGTTAATAAAGCTGTTATCCATGATTTTCATTTCACTCCCTTTCCGTATTTACCTCCGTTTCCGGAATTTACCGGTACATTCTACCATAAAATAATTAATTTCTCAACTATATTTTTCAAAAGATTTTCTTAATTCCATATTGATAAAATAAAGCAATGCTGAATAATTTAATCAGCGTTTACAAGCCATTCGTGTTCTTTTGCATAAAAACGTGTTGTTTTATACCACGGGTCGCCATCCAGATGTCTTATCATCCAGACATAATACATTGTGTAACCGGGAGAAACAACCTGCTGATGATCCTCACCGTCAGTAATTGTACAGAAAGAACCATCAACACTCTTATAGACATTATCTCCGTTAAAACAAGCACCAAAACCCTGCTGCGGATCAAACTGATAATAGTAAACCTCCGGTTGAGGATGATGGTGCGGAGGATAACTTGACCATCTGCCCGGTTGATTAAAAACTTCACCCATTACCATATTTGAGTACGGAGCATTATCATAGTCAAACATAGTTGAACATATTCTGTAACCGGTTCCCTCCCATTGACCTTTGCCAAAATGTTGATAAAGGCAATCTTCAGGTTTGTAGAAAACAGGCTCAAATACCCTGTCATTGTCTGTCTGTTGAATAATAAACTCACTGTCTTCATTTGCAGTGATTTCAACTTTAATTCCTTTACAGATATGAAGGCAATACGGTGTCTTTTCAAATGGATTTTTACGTACCATAAGTTCTTCTCTATCGTTCCATTTGATATTGATATTTCCTTTTAAAATGAGAAATGCAGTCTCATTTGAATCATCAAACAGTTCAAAAGTTTCGCTTTTAAACATTCGTTTTACTTTTATTGTCATAAGCATTTCAGCATTTTTTCCGCCCATTTCACACAGGACCCTTTCATTATTAGCATCAAAGTCAAGATACTCAAGCATAAAAAAACTCCTTACTGTATAATTATTTTTTCTAAAGTTTCATATTCAGGACAAAATTCAGACAATAAACGTTCAGTTTCGTTCATCCAATAATCAAGACCATCTTTACCGTCAAAAGCATAAAAAACAAATATAACTTCTCTGACACCATTTTTTAGCATTGTACGCTGACTGTCACTTGACGGATTCCCGAAACAACCTACATCATCAAAAAAAGCCGGAAGAAATTCAACATTATATTCATAATCGTCCTTGCCAATCCCCTTGTAATGTGTACCCTCAGGAGCACGGCACAAAACTGCGTCACCGACAATCTGCGACACATCATATGAACCGATAGAATATCCGGACTTGACCGAAATAATGTTGTTGATATCTACAGCATTATTGACGTGATACAGACCTTTTTTAAGAATCACACGTCTTAACATCTGTTCTGCCGCACCTCTGTAGGAATGCGGATCTTTACCGAGAGCTTTATATGCAGCTCGCGTCGGTCTGATGTGGGGCATCGATGCAATATCCTTTGTATCATATCTTGAACCGATTTCATCCATAACTGAATCAAAATATTCAGTTAATTCAGTACTGCTTTTTTCAATCAAAGCACGGTATCTTATAACTCCGAGCGTGCAAGTATCAACCAGACTTTTAACTTCATCGTTGATTAGTATATTCATAAACATCACCTAAAATATTTTTAGATATTATATCATAATAAAAATTAATTATCTATATAAAAAAGAAAATATTTGACTAATGATAGTTTTAATTGTATTATAATTCAGAACGGAGTGAGTTTAATGAAATTTGACAGTATTGGTTTTGACCTCGACGGTACATTATGGGACGCAAATGACGCAATTACCAAAGCATGGGTAGAAACTGCAATCAAATATAAAGTCAGAATACCCACCGAAAAAGACATTGCAGGAGTGCTCGGTCTTAATAAAATTGATCTGATGAACGGACTATATCCTGATATGCCCTTAGAAATCCAGATGAATTTTTTCGATGAGGCAGCAGAGCTCTGTAACAATAAACTTGCTGAAAACGGTGGTAAACTGTTCGACAATGTGGAACAAACACTAAAAGAACTCGCAAAAGACTTTAAATTATATATAGTGAGTAATTGTCAGGATGGCTACATAGAAGCATTTTATAAAGCACATAAACTTGATAAATATTTCTGTGATTACGAGCATCCTGATGAACGTTGTATCAGCAAAGGCGAAAACATAAAATCCGTATTAGAGCGTAACGGACTTAGCAACTCAATCTTTATCGGTGATACGCAGGGTGATGCGGATGCAGCAAAATATGCCGACATACCGTTTGTCTTCGCATCATTCGGTTTCGGCAAGGTCAACAATCCTGACTACATCATAAACTCATATAACGATTTACTTGAAATAGTTAAATAACAAAACGGCTTCACTGAAGCCGTTTTGTTATTTAATATGATTCGATTACTCTCTTAGCAATATTAGGAACGTCCGTTATAAGACCGTCTACGCCGTATCCGAGAAGTTTCAACATATCTTTTTCTTTGTTAACTGTCCACGGATTAACCATTATCCCATTTTCATGAGCCTTATCTACAAGCTCCTGATTAACAAACATCTGATGAGGATGAATTGCATCAGCATCAATACTCTTAGCAAAATCAATCTCTCTTCCGAGAACATATTTGTAAGTAATAGGTTTGTCCGGAGAATAAAGGAACCCTGTTTTACATGTCTCTTCAATATCTTTAATGTAAACAAGTAAATCCGGGTCAAAACTTGAAATTAAAAGTTTATCGAAAAGATTATGTTTCTTTACAGCCTCAATAATTTTATCAGCAATTGAATAATCCTTGTTTTTGGGACTTTTTATTTCTATATTAAGCACTTTAAGATTAGCCTTTTCGCTTAATTTAAGAAACTCCTCCAGAGTAGGAATTCTTGTTCCTTTAAAAGAATGATGAAAATAATAACCAAAATCTAACTTCTTAAGCTGTTCAAGAGTTCTCGCAGCAATTTTACCTTTTCCGTCAGAAGTCTTATCAACCGAATAATTGTGGCAGATAACAGGAATACCGTCACTTGTCATATGAACATCAGTCTCAAAACCGTCAGCTTTATACTGAATAGATTTTTTGAAAGCATCGAGAGTATTCTGAGGTGCAACTCTGTTGGCTCCTCTGTGGGAAATAACATTACATTCTGCCATTTTATAAACCTCCTCGTATTTTACAACAACATTATAACATCTTTTTTAAATAAATCAATTATTTCCTATAATATTTGACATTTATTCATGTTAGAATTATAATTACTCTCAGTTTTTAAACGTTAAATTGAAAGGAATGTTCAAAATAGCACGATTTAACAAACTACTCGGTCCGATTTTTCTTGTAACAGCAGCTATGATATGGGGGCTTTCCTTCGTTGCCCAAAACGAAGGAATGAATTATATCGGCGCATTTACATACAACGGAATCCGAATGATGATGGGTGGTATTGTACTATTACCGTTAATTGCATATAACAGATACAAAAACCCTGTGAAGCTTTCCGCAGAAGAAAAAA
The DNA here is from genome assembly GCA_045587505.1 of Acutalibacteraceae bacterium. Classification (GTDB taxonomy): domain Bacteria; phylum Bacillota; class Clostridia; order Oscillospirales; family Acutalibacteraceae; genus CAG-488. The sequence continues at coordinate 18,940 of JAZNCK010000131.1, read as the reverse complement.
CAAAAAAGATAAAATCAACTTTTGTAGGTATTACTCTTGTCGGTCTTTGCCTTTTTGTAGGAAGCACTTTTCAACAGTTCGCTTTTAATTATACCGAAGTCGGAAAAATCGGTTTCATTACAGCGCTTTATATGATTTTCGTGCCGGTTTTCGGTCTTTTCCTAAAAAAGAAAGCACCATTCACAGTTTGGATAGGTGTGATGCTCGGTGTTATCGGACTATATTTTATCTGTATAGGAAGCTCGTCATCATTCAATATAGGTAAAGGCGAACTATTAACTCTGATATGTGCAATCGCTTACGCAATACATATACTTGTAATCGATAAATTTGCATCTGAAATTGACTGTATTGAGCTTTCTTGCGGACAGTTTTTTGTGACAGGCATAATTTCATGTATTCTGATGTTTATTTTCGAAAAACCAAATATTGTCGGAATTCGACAAGCACTGATTCCGCTTCTTTACTCGGGTGTTATGAGCAGCGGTGTTGCATTTACTTTACAGATAGTTGGCCAGAAACGCACTGACCCGACAATTGCTGCGATGCTGCTTTGTCTCGAATCGGTTTTTTCTGTATTGTTCGCATTTATCATGCCACCACACGAAAAACTTATGCCTGTTGAATATTTCGGTTGTGCCGTGATTTTCATCGGCATATTAATTGCACAGATAACACCGAAATCAAACAAACTTAACTGACTGACTTCGCAGTTTGATTATCAACTTCAGGAAATTCAAAACCTTGCATAAATCCGTCTATCTCAAGCGACGAAACATCTCCGCCAACGACCATACCGTCAACGACAAGTATAGTTGCACGAATGTATCCACAGTCTGACGGATACCCCGGATAATTTTTAATCTCATAAACCCATTTTTTTGCACGTTGCCCTTTATAAGGTTCGAGATCCATTGACTGTTTTTTCTGAATTTCATTATATGCTTTATACGTATCATTGAATTCACTGGGAATTATAACCTCAGTTACTTCAATAGGATCTTCGTTAACTTTCCACCCGAATTGAGAAAGAAACGCAATTCGTTCAGACTCATCCGTCGCTTTTGTACTTAATTCTTTATTTTTTACAACCGGCATTCCGCTAAAATTAAAATAAAGCAAAATACCAACGAGAACTGCAGTAATGAGACAAAGTACTGCAACTATTTTAGGCTTGTTCGCCCTGACAGAAAATACAAACATAAAAATCCTCCGTAATTCAGCTATTTTAACCTATGCTGAATTACGGAGGATTATTACTATTAATACTTTAATTTCATAAGTATAGGCATTATGCCTTTATCTGTTATGTCAACAACCGCATATTCGCCCATTCGTATGCTACCCGGATTTACAAGCCAGATACCGTCTGAATATGTTGTGTCAGCAATGTGCGTGTGACCATATAATGCAATAGCAGCTTTATTATCGGATGCATATTGTATTAATAAATCTTTACCGTACTTAACCTTTTCAATATAGCCGTGCGTTGCATATATGCGAACATTTTCAACTTCATCAACAACAAAAGATGGCAACTCACTTCCGAAATCACAATTTCCTTTAACCTTGTGAATATATATTCCCGGATCAGAATCTTCAAGCTTCCTTATGTCATATTCACCGTCACCAAGATAAAACAAAATATTAGCAGAAGGCTGCTCATTGACAGCCCTGCGAATTGAATAATAATCACCGTGAGAATCAGAAATAACCAGAATACGCATACATAAAACCCTCATAAATTAGTATATATAGATTATAAACCATTGGAGTGTGATTGTAAATGAAAAATAATCAGCAGAATGATTTATCTTCATTATCAGAACTACTTAATTCATCAAATAAGAAAAACAGACAACAGGCAGCATACAATATGATTTCGAATCTGAATAACGAGGAAAGTAAAGAACTTAACGAAATACTTAAAGACAAGGATAAAATTAACTTAATACTTAATTCTTCTGCGGTCAAACAAATACTTAATAAAATTAAACAAAACGGTAATGGATAATATAAATGACATTATAGCATCACTCACACCTGATGATATCAAATCCCTGAAAGAAACCGCAGAAGCAATTTTCGGAACGGATAATAACTTTAGCAAGCAGCAGAATAAACAGACTGAACATAATAACTTTTCTTCATACAACTCAGATTTTACCTCGTTTTTAAATCCGGAAATGTTTTCAAAAATAGCCGGAGTAATGAATGCAATGAATTCTGACGGTGGTAAAAAATGCAGACTGATAGAAGCATTAAAGCCAAATTTAAGTTACCGTCGTCAAAAGAAGGCTGATGAAGCAATGCAGATTATAAAGCTGTTAGAAATACTGCCAATCATAACTAATCTCACAAATAAAGGAGATTAAATATGCCTCCCGATTTCAATTCTATGCAATCACAAGCAATTCAGTTTGCTCGGGAAATGCAGAAAAAATCTATTTTCAGCACAGAGTATGATTATAAAAATGAGTCAAAAGTAAACAACTATACGAACAGAAACATTAAAAGCATAATGAGCTCTACCGTTAACAGTAAAGAAAATGATAACGACATTATGCTTATTTTTGCACTGATAATAATACTCCTGCAGGATAATGCTGATAAAATGCTGTTACTTGCCCTTCTTTACATCATATCTTGACAAAACAAGCAAATTAAATTATGATGTTGTGAAAGAAGGAGGCAATACAATGACATACACTTACAAAACAAAAGGCACGTGCTCAAGTCAAATTACTTTTGACTTTGAAGATAACATTGTTAAAAACGTTAAATTTTACGGCGGTTGTAACGGAAACCTTAAAGGTATTGCAAATCTCGTGGAAGGAATGTCTGTTGAAGATATAGCCGACAAGCTTTCAGGCATCACCTGCGGTTTTAAGTCAACTTCATGTCCTGACCAACTTGCAAGAGCTGTAATTGAAGCATATAACAGTAAATAACTATCAACAAACAAACGACGGCATAAAAACCGTCGTTTACTTTTGCATAAAAAATTTTTTTCAGTCAAAATTTTTATCAGGTGATAAAATGACAGAAATAAGTAACAATCAGCCAAAAACTAAAATTAACGGTAAAACTTACATTAAATCAACAGCATTAAATTTGTCTATCCCTATTTTAGCAGAAGTAATAGGGTTAATTCCAATTATAACACTAAAAATAATTAATCAGATAGGATCAATATATTCTGTCGATATTCAACCGCTTACCCAAACAATTGTAATCGTTATAATTTCAACAGCATTTTCAATATTAAGTCTTATTTTTTACAGTTCAGCTAAACAAGGACAAAAAGCATGGTATTCTGGTAATTTAACCGGACACAAAAACAGTTTAAAAAGATTTATTTTCTGGATTAAACCCAAATACTCTTTGAAATCATTTTTTATGAATATAACAATAACTGTTTTAAAATTAACATGGTTTCTAATATTTTGTTCACCATCATTTTTACTTTTAATAACAGTAATAGCTCTTGCGTTTACCGGTGGTATAGAATTCTATCTGTTCATTCCTCTTGCAGCAGGATGTATTTTATTATTTTTATTAGGCACCACTTTCACTTTTATAATTACACAACGATACTTTTTAACAGGTTATCTGTTAACTGAAAATCCCAAAAAAGGAATAATCAGATCTATTATCAGCAGTAAAAACCTTATGGAAGGTCAGATATCACAAGTCATTAAAATGAAACTTAAATTTTTACCGACAATTTTTACTTTCCCGTTAATAATACCTATGATTTTTATACTACCACATTATAAACAGTGCTGTTGTATTCTTGCAAACAAGCTGCGTCTATGATATAATGATAAAAAATATCCGGAGATGTTAAAATGAAAGATACACATAAATGGACAAAGAGCAAAATTTCACTTGTTGTTTTTGATTGCTTACTGTGTTTGTCAATATTGATCGGTTCAATGGTAATAATAATCGACAACTCTAGAATCAAGAACGGTGCCGTTTACCCTGAAGAACAAACACAGAATACAAATACGGATTCTCAGCCGGTAATTCAACAAGGCACAAATACAGTCAGACTCATGTGTGCCGGGGATAACCTTATCCACAGAAGCATTTACCAGCAGGCAAAAAATAGAGGCAACGGATCAAATTATGATTTTTCATATGCTTACGCAGGGATTAAAGATATTATCTCATCTGCAGATATTGCTTTTTTAAATCAGGAAACCATCATTGACCCGGAAAGCGAACCGTCATCATACCCTCTTTTCAACTCACCTAAAGAACTTCTTGACGAAATGATCAATGTTGGTTTTGATGTATTCAATCAATCCACAAATCATACTATGGACAAAAAGCTTTCAGGCGCTTTGAATAATCTTGAACTGTTTAAGTCAAAAAATAACATTCTACTGACCGGCCTTTATGAAACACAAGAAGATATGTTAAAGCCTCAGGTTCGTGATGTAAACGGTATTAAATTTTCTTTTGTCGGATTTACTGAGTTTCTGAATGGACTTAACGTCCCCGCTGATTCAGACCTTGGGTTGGTTTATCTTACTGACAAAAGAACATCTGTTGAAGAAATATATGCAACAATGAAAAAGATGATTGATAACGCAAAACAAGCTTCAGATATTGTTTGTGTATCAATGCATTGGCAAACAGAAGATATAACTGCTCCTGATGAATCACAGATACAGATCACCGAAAAACTCCTTGAATATGGTGCTGACATTATAATCGGCACAGGCCCTCATGTACTTCAACCATTTGAATACAAGCAAAATGGCGACGGTGAAGATGCTCTGGTTATCTGGTCACTCGGTAATTTCATTTCTTGTCAAAACAAGAAAAACAATATGCTTGGCGGAATTGCCGATGTTTCAGTTACCAAAGATCTTGTAAGCGGTAAAACACAAATCGAGTCTGCTACGCTTATTCCGACAATAACGCACTACACAAGTGGCTTTAGCAACGTCAGAATCATTCCTCTTGCTGACTATAACGCTGAACTCGCTTCTCAGCACGGTGTCGAAAGCACTTCTTTTACTTTTGATTACATCAATGATTTCTATACAACAATGTTTGGAGATAAACTTAAAATCAATTATATAGAATAAAACAGGCTGCTAATCAGCCTGTTTTATTTATGATATTTACCACCGCTGGAAATCTGGTATGCACGGTAAATCTGTTCAAGAAGCATTACTCTTGCCAATTGATGCGGAAAAGTCATCATAGACATAGATAGTTTGAAATCTGCACGCTTTTTTACAGTTTCACTTAAACCGTGCGAACCGCCAATAATAAAGACCACATTATTAAAACCCTGTACAGCAGCTAATGAGAGTTGTTCCGATAGTTTCTCTGACGGCATCTGTTTTCCTTCAATGCACATAGCATAAACCTTGGCACCGTTTGGAATCTTAGATAGAATTTCCTTTCCCTCTGCCTCCAACACAGTTACAATTTCAAGCTGAGACGGATTTTCAGGTATCCTATGGGGATTGAGTTCAACGATTGATAATCTACAAAACGCAGACAAACGTTTTACATATTCCGCACATGCGTCACGAAGATATTTTTCTTTTAATTTACCTTCACATATTATCGTAATACTCTGCATTTAAAGCACCACCGTTTCAAACTCCGGACCACCGGCAACCTTCAGAATGTAATCTCTGAACTCAACTGCGCCGGAACATTCAAGCGCTGATTTTGTTGTCTGATAAGCAAGTTGTGGTATATTATTCTCTTTACTCAGATGACCCAGAAAAACACGAGTAGTTCCATTATGTACGAGTTCAGTAATAAATTTACTGCAATCAATATTTGATAAATGTCCGGTATCAGACAAAATGCGTCTCTTAAGCAGATACGGATAAACACCGTTTCGCACCATTCCGATGTCATGGTTCGACTCAGCAAGCACAAGATCACAACCCATAACGGCGTTTTTCATTTCTTCAGTTACAATTCCGGTGTCAGTCGCAACAGCAATTTTTCGATCATCAGAAGTAGTTACTACATACCCACAACTATCTGCGGAGTCATGAGATGTGTGAAAAGGAACAATAAACTGCCCGTTGCATTCTGCACCTTTTATATCAATTGCTCTAATATCGAAGCTTCCGTTAACTACACCGGCATTCTTTAAAGCATCAATTGTGCCTTGAGTTGCATATACAGGTATATTATTCTTAGACGCAAAAACACGTAGGCCACGTACGTGATCTGAATGCTCATGGGTAACAAAAATTGCACCGATGTCAGCAGCGCTGACACCAATGCAATCAAGTTTTAAAGAGATCTGTTTGGCACTCACACCTGCATCAATCAGTACTCCACCATCAGCTGATCCAATATATGTGCAATTTCCGCTGCTGGAAGAAAAAAGTGAAGAAAAACGTGCCATTTTACACCTCAGTTATATTGCTTCAGATTCATCAAGTACTGTTGGTTTATCAGTATCATCTACACGCCAGATATCGGCACCGAGATCTCGGAATTTACCAACAACATTATCATATCCACGGTCAATGTAAATTGTATTTTCAATAGAGGTTGTTCCTTTAGCGATAAGACCTGCAATGATCATCGCAGCACCTGCACGAAGATCATCAGCTTTGACCGGAGAACCGTTGAGTGACTCAACACCTTCGATTGTAGCAGCTTTACCGTTAACAGAAATAACGGCTCCCATTCTTGTCAACTGCTCAACATACTGAAATCTGCTATCCCATACACCTTCAGACACAATACTTGTTCCATCAGCAATAGCAAGCATTGTTGCTATCTGCGGCTGCATATCCGTAGGAAATCCGGGATGAGGCATTGTCTTGACATTACACTTTAACGGTCTTCCGTTACCTCTGACAAGGATTGAATCGTCATATTCCTCAACCGTTGCACCAGACTGAAGAAGTTTAGCAGTAATTGACTCCAGATGTTTTGGTATGACATTCTTAATAAGAACTTCGCCTTTTGTTGCAGCAGCAGCAACCATAAATGTTCCTGCTTCGATCTGGTCTGGAATAATCGTATAAGTGCAACCGTGCAACTGTTCAACTCCACGGATTTTAATAACATCCGTACCAGCACCGCGAACATCCGCGCCCATCGAATTAAGAAAGTTAGCAAGATCAACAATATGAGGTTCTTTTGCTGCATTTTCGATTATTGTAAGACCCTTCGCCTTAACAGCAGCAAGCATAAGATTAATTGTCGCACCAACAGAAACAACATCAAAATAGACGAGTCCTCCTGTAAGATCAGATGCTTCAACATCAAGCATTGCGTTTTCCTTAAAATCTACAGAAGCACCGAGAAGTTCAAAACCTTTGATATGCTGGTCAATCGGTCTGACACCAAAATTGCATCCACCGGGCATTGCAACTTTAGCTCGTCCGAACCTGGCAAGCAAAGCACCAATAAGGTAGTATGAAGCTCTTAAGTGCTTAGTCATATCGTGAGTAACAACATAAGAATTGATGGTTGAAGAATCAATTTCATATGTTGTACTGTCGATTTTCTTTGTTCTTGCTCCAAGCTGATGAAGGATTCTTATCATCATATCAACATCGCTGATAGACGGAACATTTTCAACTACACAAACATCTTGTGCAAGGATAACTGCGGGAAGAATCGCGACAACAGCATTCTTAGCACCGCTTATGGTGACTTCGCCACGGAGAGGGTTTCCGCCGTTTATGAAAATCTTATCCACCTTGTCCACTCCTAAAAAATTTTTGTCTATGTAAAACGTAAGAAATATCAATATAATTTTTTGTGGAAATACACAAAATTACACCTTATAGATTATAACATTATTTGGCTCAAAGTGCAACATATTTTTCTTCATAGTGAATTTACTTTTTGTAGCAATATTTATACAATATATTGTGCCTATTCTGCATATTCTTCGGATATATTGTGTGTTTTTTAAATAATAGTGTTTTTTATTAATAAATTTCAGCATATTGTACAAAAATTGACAATTTTTTTATCATCACACAATATATTGATATAATATAATTCATCGATTATGAATTAAACCTTGATAGAATCAAATAATAATAATGGTGATAAAATGGTTTTTATTAAAACAATTGCAGTTGCAGTCTTGTCAGTAACAGAGTTATTTATTCTCACAAAAATTATGGGTAGACGTCAAATTTCACAATTGAGCTTTTTTGACTATATAATCGGAATCAGCATAGGCTCAATTGCAGCAGAAATGGCATTCAGCGATTTCGAAAAATCCTGGAAGCATGCTGTATCAATGCTTGTTTATTCTTTATTTGCAATACTATTTTCATATCTCGGCGACAAATCAATACGATTAAGAAAATTTATTGAGGGGGAACCACTTGTACTGATAAACAACGGAAAAATATACCGTAATAACTTTAAGAAGAGTAAAATGGACATCAATGAATTCCTTACACAATGCAGGATAAACGGATATTTCGATTTAGAAGATATTCAAACTGCCATTATTGAACCAAACGGACATATAACTTTTTTACCTAAAAACAACAAAAGACCGGTCAATCCTGACGATTTAAAAATCGAGACTGAACCTTCAACAATATCACTCACTGTAATTTCTGACGGAATAATATTGAATGATAACCTGAAAAAGTTAGGTAAAGAAAAAAATTGGTTAAACAAAAAACTATCTGAACAAAAATATCCGTCATACGATAAAATTTTTCTATGTATGACTGACGGTAATAAACTAACAGTTTACAAAAAATAAGGAGTGGATTACCACTCCTTTAAACATCTCTATTATATATAATCCTGTCAACTACCCTGCTTGCACTGTTACCGTCAGGTGTTCCGAAATTAAAACTCTTAAAATCATAAAGACGCTTGGAATAAGTTTGTGAGACATTATTATTTATCAAGTTCATAAGAGTCTGAAAATCTCGAGCTACAGGTCCCGGAACATAAGTCTCATATTCTTCATAAAAAGCTCTGTCAGAAGTATATTTTTCAAGATCGAACGCATAAAAATAGATCGGTTTTTCGAGCAAAGCAAAATCCATACATATAGACGAGTAGTCAGTAATCATAATATCACAGAGTCTCATAAGTATATTAGGATTAGAAAAATCACTGACATCAGTCGCGCCACTGATATCCGTGGTGCTGTTGTGCACCTGAGGATGAAGTCGAATTAAAAGCCTTGAAGTATCGCCAAACCTGTCATTGAAAGCTTTTATATCAATACTGTCAAGAAGTCGAGCATCATCCACTCTGTTATCCCTGAAAGTAGGAGCATACAGAACAAGACGCTTACCCTTACATTCAGGATACAGCTTGTCAAAATCTGCCCTGAGGCGCTCTTCGTTGATTTCCTGAAAAAAGTAGTCAACTCGCGGTGCACCAAGAGGAAGGACTTTATACTTCGATATTCCGAATGCCTCAGCGTAAATGTCAACAATCTTATCTGATGAGCAAACAACAAAACTCAACTTTTTGTTTCCTTCAATCTCAAGATTTCTGATTTGTTCCGGCTGGTTAATATGTAAGCCAAAACGTTTGAATATCCCTTCAGCATGCCACAATTGTGTTATCACAGCATTCTTTTTAAACTTTAATTTTGCCATCGGCATAAAGTTATCATTCATAAACACAAACGAAGATGTTGCCAGATGGTACGCTTTTACAGTAAAAAAGCATATCACATTATAAACACTTCTTAACAGAGAAATAACTGAAGACTTATCAATATCCAGATCTCTGCATGAAATCTTATAAACTAAAAACTCATCTCTGCGTATAACTTCATTCATAACAGCACCGAGACTGTCATTAAAGTCTTCATTATGCGGTGAAAGAAATGATATTTTATTCTGTTTTAACGGCATCAATCGGAATATGTTGAACATAAAAGCGTATATGCTGTAAAAAATATTTTTCATATAAACACCATAATACAAAAGCTCCTCAAAGGAGCTTTTCTTTTCTTTTATTTTTTATTTACCATTTCATCGTATTTATCACAAACTTCGTTTACATCACCGGAAGCTATAATTTCACCTTTTTTTAAAATTATAGCCTTGTTGCAAAGTCGTCTTACCTGATCGGTGCTATGTGAAACAAAAAGAACTGTTACACCCTTATCAAAAAGTGAGCGAACCTTTTCTTCACTCTTTTTCTTAAACTTTGCATCACCGACAGAAAGCACTTCATCAAGAATAAGAACTTCCGGTTCAACAGCCGTTGCGATTGCAAATCCAAGTCTTGCTCTCATACCCGATGAGTAGTTTTTAATTGGAACATTGATAAAATCTCCAAGTTCAGAAAACTCAACTATTTCATCATATTTGCTTTCAATAAACTTACGGGAATACCCCATAGTTGCACCGTAAAGAAATATGTTTTCTTTACCGGAATAGTTCATATCAAAGCCTGCTCCAAGTTCAAGAAGTGGTGCGATCACACCTGAAACAGATACCGAACCTTTGGTCGGTTTCAGAACACCGGCAACAGTTTTAAGAAGTGTACTCTTACCAGCTCCGTTAAAGCCAAGCACACCTAATCTCTCACCTTTTTCTATGGTAAAAGAAACATCCTTGAGTGCCCAGAATTCAGTATAATGAAGTTTTCTCGTAATCAATTTAATAATGTATTCTTTAACATTATCAATCTTTTCACTGTTCAGATTGAACAAGATGCTGACGTGGTCAACAACAACAGCCGGTTTTGCCATATTAACACCTCATCAGATATGAAGAATAAAACTATCCTGCTTTTTGTAGAAGAAATAAACTCCAACAAGTATTGATACAACTGAAAAACCAAGCGTATACAAGAAACCTGTCCAGTTCCAATCAAAACCATTAACAAGAACACAGCTTCTGAATAAATCAGTCACCCAATACAAAGGATTTAATTTAAGAATAAATCCAAACCATGACGAACCGTTTCCCAGGTGAAGATTGCTCACCTTATAGAAAACAGGAGTAATGTAAAACAAAAGCATACAGAATACGTCATAAATATACTCAATATCTTTAAAGAAAACATTAAGTACACTTAAAATCATACCGCAACCAATACTTAAAAGGAAAAGAAGTAAAAGCGGAACAATTAACAAAAGAAATCTCCAGGATAATACAAGGTCCGGATATATTTCATGTTGAAAAATAAAGAAAAATGCAAAAACAACAACAAGAACTGTAAGTGAAATAAGAAACGTTACAAAGTTAGCTAATACATTCGAAACCGGATAAACATACTTAGGAACATAAACTTTTTTAATTACAGAAGCACTGTTACGTATTGATCGCATTGCTCGCTTTGTAGATTGAGTAAAGCACTCATAGATAAGTCGGCCGCAAAGAACATAAATAGGATAACAAACAACACCGGATTGTGAGCTGCCGAACACATTACTGAATACAAGTACAAGCACAATCATAGTAAGAAGCGGCTGAAGGAATGTCCAGAAAATTCCGAGAAAAGAATTTCTGTACTGAAGCTTAATGTTCTTGCGAACAATTTCCTGAACAAGGTAACGATACTTATACGCATTCTTGAAATAATTCTTTAACGGTATCTTTTTTGCAACATTATCATTCATAAGCGTACCTCATATTGTTTTCCATTTCCAATAATATTTCAGCATTGAGTGTATGTGTATTATGAGAAGCTTTAAGTTACTTTTACTGTCTCTGTTCCAGATATGAGTAACAACAGTTCCGGGAAAATACACAGCCTTAGATATTTCATTAACCTCGCGTGTAATATCGGCATCTTCGAAATACATGAAATAACGTTCATCAAAGCCACCGATTCTCTTAAGTATTTCAGTTCTGAAAAACATAAAGCAACCTGTAGCATTTTCAATTGCGGTGGATTTTGTTAAGTCACAATCAAGCATCGCATACTCACTCAATAACTTGCTCGGTTGTGAACTACGACGAAATCTGCTGGCAAAAATATACTTAAGATGAGGTATCCTTTTGCCGAGAATCTGAGGTCTTCCGTCAGGAAAACAAATAACCGGTGAAACTAAACCGATTTCTTGGTTTTCATCAAGAAAATCCTTAATTATTTTTATAGAATTTTCGACAAAAACTATATCAGGATTTATTATAACGTGAAAATCAGAATTCACTTTATTTATAACTACATTGTGACCTGCTCCAAAACCGATATTTTTATCTTGAACAAGAAGTTCCACTTCAGGAAAGTTCTTCCTTATATACTCTGCCGTTCCATCAGTTGAGCAGTTATCAACAACATAAAGTTTAAATTTTACATCCTTAGTATACTCAAAAAGAGTATGCAAGGTTTTATCTATGGTTGACATATTGTTAAAAGTAACAATACTGGCTGTAACCATATTATCCATAAGTAAACCTACTTTCTTAACAAACATCCAACGATTCCAAATCGCCATTTAAGTTTCTGAAACAACGTTGTAGCATTGCCCGACACTGTTTCAGAATGTCTGCGATAAAGGATGTACGGATGATTTATGAGGTGGACCTTACCGTACTTTTCTCCCATAAGACCAATCCACTGATCATGCATAGGTATTTTTTCAGGAAACGGAAGAATATATTCTTTCAACTCTTTACTAAAAGCCATACAACTTCCCTGATAAGAGTTTTTGACAATATTTTTAACCATTCCCAATTTAGTAGAATTCAGGACAAATGCTCTGTCACCGGTCGGATTAAGTGACTCATCAGTGATTATTGCATCGTGCAACACAACATCAGCACCTTTACTGAATTCGAGCATTACTGCATCAACTTTACCATGCAACCAGACATCATCCTGGTCAGAAAGAAATATATAGTCCCCTACAGAGAGAGTTACTGCATTTTCAAAATTCTTAATTACTCCACAGCCTTTCCCGTGAATATAACGCACACGGGAATCTGTGTCAATTATATCTTTAAGGGCAGAAAAAGTTTTCCCTTCTGGATAATCATCAGAAATGATAAGTTCATCCCCTTCACTTAATTGCGAAAGAATAGATTTAACTTGATCAACAATATATTTTTCACCCTTATACGCTGCCAATACAACCGAAATCATATCAGTCTAAAGTTTTCATTGTCGGGAAGAGAAGAACATCTCTGATTGCTGAAGAATCGGTAAGAAGCATACACATTCTGTCAATACCGAAACCAATACCACCTGTCGGAGGCATACCATACTCAAGAGCTGTAAGGAAGTCTTCGTCAGTTGTGTTAGCCTCATCGTCACCCTGTGCAAGAAGAGCCTCCTGTGCCTTAAAACGTTCTCTCTGATCAATCGGATCATTAAGTTCAGAATAAGCATTTGCCATTTCCCAGCCGTTCATAAAGAACTCAAAACGCTCAACATAATCGGGGTCTTCAGGCTTTTTCTTTGTAAGGGGAGAAATCTCGATAGGATGATCAATAACAAAAGTTGGCTGAATAAGATGTTCCTCAGCAAACTCCTCAAAGAAGAGTGCAAGAATATCGCCCTTACCATGACGCTTTTCATACTCAATGTTATGCTTATCTGCAAGAGCACGAGCATCCTCGAGAGTCTTAACGTCATTCCAATCAACACCGGAATATTTCTTAACAGCATCAATCATTGAAATACGTTCAAATGGTTTACCAAGATCCATTTCAATACCGTTGTAAACAACTTTTGTAGTACCGAGAACTTTTTGTGCAACATAACGGTAAAGATTTTCTGTAAGATCCATCATTCCGTTGTAATCTGTATATGCCTGATAGAGTTCCATAAGAGTAAACTCAGGATTATGTCTTGTATCACAACCTTCGTTACGGAAAACTCTGCCAATTTCATAAACTCTTTCCATACCACCGACAATAAGACGCTTGAGGTAAAGTTCGAGGGAAATACGAAGTTTAAAATCCTCATTGAGTGCATTATGATGAGTCATAAACGGTCTTGCAGCTGCTCCACCGGCATTACTTACAAGAATCGGCGTTTCAACTTCAATGAAATTCTCACCATCAAGATACTCACGGATTGCACGAAGAATTGCAGAACGCTTGAAAAAAGTATCCTTTACTTCAGGATTAACAATAAGATCAAGATAACGCTGACGGTATCTTGTATCAGTATCCTTAAGACCATGGAACTTTTCCGGAAGAGGAAGAAGTGACTTTGTTAGAAGGCGGATAGATTCAGCATGCACTGAAATCTGACCTCTGCGTGTACGGAATACAAAGCCCTTTACTTCAACAATATCACCGATATCCCACTTTTTAAACTCAGCGAATTCGTCTTCACCGATGTCATTCATACGAACATAAACCTGCATTCTGCCTGTACGGTCAGCAACGTCAATAAAGTTAGCTTTACCCATATCACGCCATGTCATAATACGACCGCATATACATACACCGTCAATTTTTACCTGTTCAGGTTTATCTTCATCACTGAGAAGCTCAACCTCTTTTTCATAAGCTTCAAATTTAGCTGTAATTTCAGTATTAGTTACATTCTGCTCAGCTAAAGTGATCTGAAAAGGATCCTTGCCTGCAGCTTGAAGATTGTTGAGTTTATCAACACGAATTTGTCTTAATTCGTTGCTGTCTTCAACATTTTCAATTGGTGTTTCGTTGATAATTTCCGACATTTTAATTCTCCTTACTTAGAAAAAGTGCATATAAAATCAGTTTTAAAAAAAGTACAAAACGGGCGCAAGACAAAAGTCTCCGCCCGATATATTATTTAGAAATTTCGAGAACCTCAAAGGAAATAACGTTACCGTTAGGCAATGTAACCTTGACAATCTCTCCTACTTTCTTTTCGAGCAGGGCCTTACCTACCGCAGACTGATCAGAAATAATTCCTTCGTCAGGATTAGCCTGTGACTCACCGAGAATCTGATATTCTTCAATCTCGTCGAAATCAATATCACGTATTTTCACTTTAGAACCAACATGAATCGCATCGGTAGAAATAGCATTCTCGTCAAGAATTTTTGCTTTTTTCAACTCATTTTCAAGTTGATTGATCTTCGCTTCCATCTTTGCCTGGTCATTGAGAGCCTCGTCATATTCGCTGTTTTCAGATAAATCACCAAAAGATCTTGCTTCCTTAATTCTTTCGGCAATTTCATCTCTGCCGGTTGTTTTAAGCTGCTCGAGCTCATCATATTTTTTCTGATAGGCTTCCGCAGTCAACAAGATTTCCTGTGCCATAAATTTCATCCTTTCAAATGCCATTTTTGAGGTAAAGCTTAACATACTTACCAAAGCACGGCAATAATGGCATTATAATATAAGATTAGAAAAAAGTCAAGACATTTCTATTTCACATGCTATTCGGTTATGTTTTATAATATGCCGGATTATTAAAAACATTCATTCTATCGTTGTTCTATCAACATTATTTCTTCTTCTGTTAGTTTCCGACATTCACCTTCGGCTAACTCAGGATCAAGGTCAAGTCTACCCATTTTAGTTCGTTTCAAATCAATAACACCATTACCGGCAGCCGCAAACATACGCTTAATCTGATGATATTTACCTTCACAGATCTTAATCTCAATCAAAGGCTTATCACCGTCTTCCAGCCTTTTTAGTTTAGCCGGGAGGCATTCTGTACCGTCACCGAGAGTAATCCCTTCGGCAACAATACGCATCTGTTCATCACTTATTGACTCTGCAAGACGAGCCTCATAAGTCTTTTCAATATGATTTTTAGGAGAAAGTATTCGATGGGCAAAATCTCCGTCATCTGTAATCAGAACAAAGCCGGTAGTCGTAATATCAAGTCGGCCGGCAGGAAAAAGATTTTTTCGTTTTAGTTCATCCGGGACAAGATCAATTACTGTTTTAACACTCCTGTCATTTGTTGCACTGACAACGCCTTTAGGTTTATTGAGCATAATATAGACAAAACGTTCAACAATAAACTCTGAACCGTTGATCATAACAGTATTTTTGTCTGCATCAATGTGATATCCTCTGTCACGTACAACAATACCGTCAACCTTAACCTGTCCGTCTTTAATCAACTGTTGTGCTTGTTTGCGTGTATACGTACCCTGTGAACTTATTAACTTGTCAAGACGCTGAAGCATCCATTCACCACCGTTAATTCATTTCCGCATAATTGAGGTTGAACCAACCTTCAGTTCCGTTATATACAGTATGTCCCCAACCGTTTGAAATTTTATCAACATATACAACCGAACCATTTTTAAGAGATGAAACAATCTGGCCGTTCATACCAGCGTCATTACGAAGATTGAGTGATCCACCCTCGCTCAGTGTAACTGTATATGTACCGGTTTTGTAGTTTTTCTTTGCTGTTGTAGGCTCCGTAGTAGTTGTTGTTTTACTGGTTGTTGACGTAGTTTTAGAATAATCTGATTTATCAGTAGATGTTTTTGGGGTTGTGGTAGATGTTTTTTTAGTAGTTGTTGTTGTAGAAGTAGAAGTGGATGTAGTTGTTTTAGTAACAGAAGAATCTTCTTCGGAATTTACATCTGACATATTTCCGTCATTTCCGTAAACACGTATAACACCGTATTTTCCGCCATGCTTTACAAAAGACTTCCCGTTAACAACAGGTGTAGCGTCTTCAAACATAGGCTCGACAAGAACACTGCCGTCATCCTTTAAAAAACCAAACTTTTTATTTTTACAAACAGTGATATGCCCTTCAGAACATTCATATGCAGTATCCTCACCACCAAGGGCATTATAACCCCAAACAGCATCATATTCAAACGGTACAACAGTTCTACCGTCAGAGTTAATATAGCCCCATTTTCCGTTTGATTCGAATGCAGCCAGACCATCTGTAAACACACCTGCACCTGTATAAACAAGACCAGTTACATTTCTGCTGTTAGAAAAAAGACCGTATTTCTCCGTCGGAGTATATTTACCACCGGCAATCTTCACACCTTTAACTGTTTCAGGAAGTGATGCTCTGAAATCTTCTTTCTTGATATTACCGTCTTCAACACTCACAAATACAGCTGATGAAGATTCAACATTCCAATAATATTCAAACTTCTGTGCGTTATATTTTTTATGCGCCGGCTGAGTTTTAAATGTATCACTGTGAATGTATGTCTGCTTTACGGAGTCAACACCTTTTTTTACACCTATAAAATCGTCACCGTCACGCACAGCAAAAATATCGTCATACTCAGCAGGAATAACAATATCGCCGTTATAATCAATAATGCCATATTTACCGTTAATCATAATTTTAAAGCAAGCAGCATAACTGACATCATAATGATTAGTATTCTCATTAAATTCAACTCTTGCAAGCGGTTGAATTGTCTGAGCTGAAATAGATGGCTCGATTACCCAATCCGGCACGTACGACGGCTGATTTCCCGGATTATTAACCACCTTATCTGTATCATCAGAACAAGCTACAAAAACCGTGAAAACAGTAATGAAGCAAAGTATAACCGCCAAAAAACGGATTGCAAGTTTATTATTCATTTCAATCACCTCACATATATTCATTTTATTTTACAATTTTCGACAGATAAAGTCAATTACTTGAACCATTTTTATTGTAAACATATTGTTAATCATAAAGAAAAGGACGAGCACAAAAGCTCGTCCTTAAATAATGAGTCAAACTTATGCAAGCTCAGCGAAGTACTTGATTGTACGAACCATCTGGCTTGTGTATGAGTTCTCGTTGTCATACCAAGAAACAACCTGTACCTGATATGTGTCATCATCAATCTTAGCAACCATCGTCTGTGTTGCATCGAAGAGTGAACCATAACGCATACCGATTACGTCAGAAGAAACGATCTGCTCCTCGTTGTAACCGAAAGAATCGTTAGCAGCAGCCTTCATAGCAGCATTGATACCGTCAACTGTAATATCCTTACCCTTAACAACAGCTACAAGGATTGTTGTTGAACCTGTCGGTGTGGGAACACGCTGAGCAGAACCAATAAGCTTACCGTTGAGCTCAGGAATAACAAGACCGATAGCCTTAGCAGCACCTGTTGAGTTAGGAACGATGTTAGCAGCACCTGCACGAGCACGACGAAGGTCGCCCTTTCTGTGAGGACCGTCAAGGATCATCTGATCACCTGTGTAAGCATGAACAGTTGTCATGATACCGCTCTGAACAGGAGCATAGTCATTAAGAGCCTTAGCCATAGGTGCAAGGCAGTTTGTTGTACAAGAAGCAGCAGAGATGATTGTATCTTCAGCTGTAAGTGTATTCTCATTAACTGAGTATACGATTGTGGGAAGATCGTTACCTGCAGGAGCTGAGATAACAACTTTCTTAGCGCCAGCATCGATATGAGCCTGTGCCTTAGCCTTTGAACAGTAGAAACCTGTGCACTCGAGAACTACATCAACACCGATTTCGCCCCAGGGAAGCTCAGCAGCGTTAGCCATAGCGTAGATCTTAAGAGTCTTACCGTCAACTGTAATTGTACCTGCTTCATCATCAGCTGAAACAGTGTGAAGGTTCTCACCGATTGTACCACAGTAACCACCCTGTGCTGTATCATACTTAAGAAGAGCAGCAAGCATTGAGGGCTTTGTAAGGTCGTTGATAGCAACAACATCGTAACCTTCTGCACCGAACATCTGACGGAATGCAAGACGACCGATACGACCGAAACCGTTAATAGCAACTTTAACTGACATTTGAATTACCTCCAAATTAGTAATTTATTTTTTAACCAATGGTTATTCTATAACTTTTTGCGATTTTTTGCAATAGGTTTGTTATATTTTTAACTCATTTTTCAAACTTTTGGTAATCTGTACAAAATTTACAAAATCCTGGCGAAAAAGCAGATAATATTGCCAAAGGAAAACGGATGTTTTTTCACTCTTAACTCAGTTTTTCCGATATTTATTCATAAATTCACTTGAAATCGTAATTATTTATTGTATAATTGGCTATTATAGCCGAATGTGGTTTTACGAATCGGGGTGATGATATGGGCAGATTGATTTCGTAC
>JAZNCK010000130.1:0-17415 GCA_045587505.1 Acutalibacteraceae bacterium | reverse complement strand
GAAGCGATGATAACACGGCAGTTATCGAGAAGCTTATCGGGGTTTTCTTTGAAATACTTACCCATAAAGATGGAAGCACCGACACCTGTGAGGTTATCCATAGCACCGGGAGAAGCCTTCTTCTTATCGTGTGAAAGATAGATGCAGAGTGAATAAAGTCCGTACACAAAAAGAAGAGGAATAATGTAAAGTGCTATACCAAAAGCTTGTGTGCTTAAATCATCGACATTGCTTAAAGTGAGTTTTGGAGAAAACCACATGCGAAGCAACGAGCAAACAATAATCGAAACAACGCCTACAACACCGAGTACTGTACGGAGAATCATTGTCTTCGGATTCTTTGCTGCCATCTGCCACAGCCAGCTACTGTCTGCGTGACCGCTAAAAACGATTGTGTGGTCGATTTCGCCCTTGCCGTCCATTACGGAGTAGACGTTACAGCTTTCTTCCTGCTTGAAGAACTTGTCAAACCATCCTTTGTATGTAAAAACCTGAACAACGGCAAAAAGCAACGTGCACAAAGAAACAATGAGCGCAGGAATCGGATGAATGTAATAAAGCACAAGTGCGACAAATCCTGCATAACCAAGGTAAGGAATTGCACCGATACTTGCACGGGGTGCGAGCTTGAATTTTTCAACCTTAGGTTTAACACCCGTAGCCTCTTCCATTATCTTTGCAATGTCAGCCTGTGCCGCTTTCTCTTCATCGCTGCCGGGAAGACGCGGACCGTGCTTGTCAATAATCTCTTTGCAAAAATCAAAAATCATTTTTGCACCAATTTTTGCGGTTGTCATATAACCCCTCCGATTTTTTGATTAGATAATTAGAATATAACATATTAACCATTTTCAGTCAAGAAAAAACAGACGGACATTGCCGTCTGTTTTTATATTATTTTGAAATCACATCGTACACGGCCTGATAATTAGATGAAGAGAATTTTCCGTCTTCTTTAGGAAGTGTCTGATAGTCAGAAAGACTGAGCTCGTTAAACTTTTCTCCATCAATAATCTTTCTTGCAAAGAAATCAATTTCTGCAAGGTTTTCATCATAAATGAGTTTCTGAGTATCACTGAGAGTATCAAGGAAATTCTCATAATCCTTTTCAATCTCATCGATATCAAATCCGCTGTGCTCGGTGAAATTTACAAGTCTGCTTGCAATATTTACAGCCTTCACTGTTGAACCTGCCGTTCCGAGGGGGAAATCTTTGATAAGGTTCAGTATAGTGTCAAGACTGTCGGTTTCCACCTTGCTAACCGCAGTAGTTGTTGTGGTGGTTGTCTGATCAGTAACAGACTCTGTTGTTGTAGTGGTCGACTGTGTTGTTGTGGTAGAGGTTGTTTCAGGCGACTCGCCAAAAGTAATTTCACACGCACAAAAAACCGATACAATCAAAGTTATAACACATAAAAATGCAATAATTTTTGTTCTTTTCATAATAACACTCCTTTTTGTTTTCACTTACATATATTATATCAGTATTCTGATGTTTTGCAAGTCAAATATAATTTGCTTTTTAATCTGAGTTGCAGTATAATGACAACAAGTGAGGTGTTTTGAGTGAAAATCAGTTTCATCGTTCCTGTATATAAGGTTGAAAAATATCTTGACGAGTGTGTGCAGTCAATTCTCAATCAGAGCTTTGATGATTACGAAATTATCCTTGTCAATGACGGCTCACCCGATAATTGCCCTGCGATGTGTGTCGGATATGAGGTTCGCTATCCCGACAAAGTGCGTGTCGTACACAAAAAAAACGGTGGTCTCGCCTCTGCCCGTAATGCAGGTATGCTTGTTGCAAAGGGAGAATATATCTATTTTGTTGACAGTGACGATTATCTGCCAGAAGACAAAGTCAGTGAACTTTACCGAAAAGCAAAAGAGTTTGACGCTGACGTCCTGCAGACATCATTTTTCATGTATAACGAGGATACCGGCGACAAAAAAATCGTGCACACTTCATTTGAAAAGGAAAAACTTCTGACCCACTCCGATATGGAAAAAGAACTGTGCTTTGCCTCATCTAAAACGCGTATAATTTATGTGTGGAGAAATCTTTACAAACGCAGGTTTCTTGAGAAAAACTCCATCAAATTCGATGACGACTTAAAGATGATTGAAGACGGTCCGTTTAATATGGAAGCCTTTTCCAAGGCTGAGCGTTTTGTGGCTGTCGATATTCCGGTTCTGTGCTATCGAATCCGTGACAACAGTCTGCAAAGGCAGAAATATGTGCCGGACTACGACAAATGGCTCTACCACCAGTGGGGACTAAAGCTCAAATATTTTTCAGAAAACTGTACCCCGTCGAAAATTTTTTACGAGGATATCGGCGAATATACAATCAAGTCAATTTTCCCGATGTTACTCGGCAATGTTTACAGAAATAAGCCTGACGAAAGTTTCAAGGTGCTCAAACGTCTCGGCAACTCCGAGATGATGCGACGCTCTTTCGCAGACTACGATATCAATAAATTCAAATCGAAATCACTCGACTGGTGGATGACGTGGCTGGTAAAAAATAAAAAATATACTCTTGCGCATCTGATGTGTAAAAATATACTTTATAAATAAAATAAACTTAATGCCGAAGGAAACTTCGGTGTTATTTTTTTGACCTCAACTGTTTGTGACAAAATATTCTCTTTACCTTTTTTATAATATATCCGAGGTGATTGGGGTGACGGTGTATGCAGATGTCCTGCTTGTTATCAATCTGTTTGTAAACTATGCACTGCTTTTGTGCTCGTCGATAATAATGAAAAATACAGCATCGCGTTTGCGTGTACTCTTGGGAGCTTCAATCGGTGCTTTTTACGGTCTTGTGATTTTCCTGCCTGCAATTCCTAAAGGTGTTGAACTTATACTGCGGCTCACAGCAACAGGGCTTATCGTTTTAGGCACATTCGGTTTTAAAAACCTTCGATACTTTCTGCGTTGCTTTTTTACTTTTTTTGCAGTCAGTTTCGCTTTTGGCGGGATAATGCTCGTACTGTGGGTAACGGTTGCACCGATCGGTATGGTTTACAACAACGGTGCGGTATACTTTGACATTGACCTGCCCGTTCTTGCAGTTTCAACCGTGGTAAGTTTTGCCGTAGTAAGCCTTATTTCTCACTTCACTGCACGCCGAGCGCCAAAAGAAAGTGTAGCACTCGTGAAAATCGCTTACCATAACGAGATCGTGAACGCAACAGCTTTGATTGATACAGGCAATTCACTTTGCGAAGCTTTCAGCGGTTATCCCGTAGCACTCGGTGAGTATAATATGTTAAAAAATATTCTTCCGTCCGCTGTGAACGATTACCTTGACGGTAAAGAAATCGAACCGTCTGCAGACTTCAGAGTAGTAATGCATAAAACCGTTTCGGGTACGGGAGTCCTGCCTGTTTTTCGACCTGACTACATAGAAATTAAAACCGTATCAAAAACAGTCAGAACAGATAAAGTATATATTGCGATAACAAAAAACAATCTTGCCGGAGGAGAGTTTTCTGTCATACTGAATCCGGATTTGCTCAGTGAGGAGAAAAGTTATGCTGAAGTTGTTAAATAAAATCAAAGAATTCTTTTTAAAAATCCGTAACAGACAATCTGATTCTGTTTATTATGTCAACGGGCCTGAAACACTGCCACCGCCGTTAAGCAAAGAGGAAGAAAATGAACTGATGGAAAAACTCGGTACGGATGACGGTACAGTACGGGAAAAGCTGATTGTTCATAACCTGCGGCTTGTGGTATACATAGCGAAAAAATTTGAAAACTCAGGTGTTGGCATCGAAGACCTTACCTCAATCGGCACAATAGGACTGATAAAAGCAGTAAACACTTTCCGTCCGGACAAAAACATCAAACTCGCTACCTATGCATCACGGTGTATTGAAAATGAAATCCTGATGTATCTTCGTAAATCAAGTCAGTTGCGTAATGAAGTATCAATTGACGAGCCGTTAAATATTGACTGGGACGGAAACGAGCTCCTGTTATCTGATATTTTAGGAAGCGAGCCTGATACAGTTAACCGTGATATTGAATTTGAAGATGAGAAAAACCTGCTGATTAAAACAATTAACTCTATGGGCGAGCGTGAACGGACAATTATGGCTATGCGTTTCGGTCTTGGTGGTGGTAAAGAGCATACACAGAAAGAGGTTGCAGATATTCTGGGAATATCGCAGAGTTATATCTCACGCCTTGAAAAAAGAATAATCGAACGGTTGCGAAAGGAAATCGAAAAAGTTTCCTGAATTTAAAATAACCTGTTGAAATCCATTTAATGTTAATGTATACTAAATGTATCCTTATTCAAGAAAGGAGAAACGATGCACTACATTATAATGGATCTCGAGTGGAACAACACCTACGCAAGGCGTATCAAGGGTTTCATTAACGAAGTGATTGAAGTCGGTGCAGTTATGCTTGACGAAAACCTTAACTATGTTGACGAGTTTTCACGAATTGTACGTTCTCAAATCGGCAAGAAGCTCCGCGGTAACGTCAAACGTCTTACTCACATCACAAATGACGAAGTCCGTCAGGGCGATCCGTTCACAAAAGTGATGAGTGAATTCAAAGCCTGGATCGGTACCGAAGAAAACGTTGTTCTCACCTGGGGTGACGGAGACATCAGAGTGCTTATCGAAAACTACCGTTATCTTAACGGACTGCAGGTTTTACCGTTTCTCACAAACTATATGGATATTCAGCGTTATTTCCAGATTAAAAAGGAAATCCCGAAAGCTAAACAGATTGGTCTTTTCGCGGCGGCTGAGATGGTCGGAGTTGATGCTGAATTCTTTGCACACCACAGAGCGTTGGACGACAGCATTATGACAGCTGAGTGTATGCGAAGAATCTTTGATAAAAACGACTTTTTTGACCACATTGTTGTATGTGACGATGCGTTTTACCAGAAACTGCAATACAAGCCACATGCAATCGGCAACATCAACCATCCATTGGTGGACAAGTCTATGCTTTCTTTTACCTGTGACAAGTGCGGAACAAAGGGCGAACAGCTGACTGACTGGCGTTATGGCAACCAGTTCTTCCGTGCAAACTTCCATTGTCCTGTTTGTGATTACGATGTACGTGTAGCAGTAAGATTCAAAAAGTACTTTGACAGATTGGAAACAAAAAAAAATGTTTCCATTATCAGCAACGAAAAAGTAAAAAAGAGTGCTGATTAAGCAGCAGAGCCTTGGATATAAAATCCAAGGCTGCTTTTTTGTCTAAAAGATAGAAAATCTTGTTTTTACCCCACATCTTGTTGACAACTGTTGTCCTGTGGTATAGAATTATACAAGAAGGATCTTAAAAGCAGTGTAATTATGCTGACAAGATTGTAATTATATCAGATGTGATTGTCTTGTCAGCGTCAGTTGACAAGGCTTTTTTCTTCGGAAAAACAAATAATTGAAGGGATGAAATCAATGGCAAAGAAAGAAAAAGTCATCATCAGCGATCAGGGCATCCATGATGCTTCTGTCTTAGGTAAACCAAGAATGTTGGTGCTTGGTGTTCAACACACTTTCGCAATGTTCGGTGCAACGGTGCTTGTTCCTCTTCTTACAGGACTTGACGTTGCTACAACCCTCCTCATGGCAGGTTTGGGAACATTGTTTTTCCACCTCGTAACAAAGGGTAAGGTACCTGCTTTCCTCGGTTCATCATTCGCCTTCCTCGGTGGTTATGCCGCTGTTGCACCGTATCTTGACAAGAACGGTAACGTTTGGGTAGAAGGTGCAGGAGATAAGGTTGCCAATGCAGAAATGCTTCCCTATGCTTGTCTCGGTGTTGCGGTCGCAGGCCTTATTTACCTTATTTTTGCTTTGCTTATCAAGGTTGTGGGTGTAACAAAGGTTATGAAATTTTTCCCACCGGTTGTTACAGGCCCGATTATCATCGCTATCGGCTTGAGCCTTGCAGGCTCCGCAGTTAATAACTGTAAGACATGCTGGCCTCTTGCACTCGTTGCTCTTGCTATTGTTGTTATCTTCAATATCTGGGGCAAGGGTATGGCAAAGATTATCCCGATTCTTCTCGGCGTTGTCGGCTCATATATTGTTGCAATCATTATCGGCAACGGCTTTGGCTACGAGCCTATGGCAGTTAATTTCTCAAAAGTTCAGGCTATCCTTAACAACATCGCCGAAGGCAATATTTATGGCCCACAGGGACTTTTCTATCTTCCTATCGTTAAGGAGTCAACTGTTCTCGGCGTTGATTGGAGCGAATCGTCAAAGGTTGTCAGCTCAATCATCGCTATCGCACCTATCGCTCTTGCAACAATGATGGAACACATCGGTGATATTTCTGCTATCGGTGCAACCTGCGGCAAAAACTTCATTGCTGACCCCGGTCTCCATAAAACACTCATCGGTGACGGTGTTGCAACATCACTTGCAGCTCTTGTCGGTGCACCTGCAAATACAACCTACGGTGAGAACACAGGCGTTCTTGCACTTTCAAAAGTTTACGATCCTAAGGTTGTCAGAATTGCAGCTATTTTTGCAGTCGGTATTTCATTCTTCCCGATCGTTTCTGCTGTCATCAGCTCAATTCCTACATCTATTATCGGTGGTATCTCGTTCATCCTCTACGGTATGATTTCAGGTATTGGTGTAAGAAACGTTGTTGAGAACAAGGTTGATTTCTCAAAGAGCCGTAATCTTATCGTTGCAGCTGTTATCCTTGTATGCGCTCTCGGTCTCGGCAGTGTAAGCTTCACAATCGGCAAGGTTGGTATCACACTCACTGCACTCGCAGTTGCAGCTATTGCAGGTATTCTTCTTAATGCTATTCTCCCGGGTAACGACTATGTTTTCCGGGCTGAAAGCTATGATAACGCAAAGAAATCAAAGGGCGACAAATAATAAATAATCAATAGCAGACAAAATGACCACCCCTTGTTTGGGGTGGTCATTACTGTTTAAATTAATACTTAGCAAGATAGTTATCGATTTCCCACTGAGAAATTGATGTGCGATAACCTTCCCACTCTTTTCTCTTAGCCTCGATAAACTTTGTATAAACGTGATCGCCGAGTGATTCTTTAATAAACTCACTCTTTTCAAACTCATCAACTGCTTCTTCAAGTGAACCCGGAAGTGATGTGATGCCGTCTGCTTCTCTCTCTTCGGGGGTCATGTCGAAGATGTTCTTGACTGTTGACTTCGGAGGCATATAGCCTTTTTCAATACCGTCAAGACCTGCAAGCAAACAGAGTGCCATTTCAAGATAAGGGTTGCATGCAGGGTCTGCACTGCGAAGTTCAACTCTCGTTCCCTTACCTCTTGCCTTTGGTACACGGACAAGGGCTGAACGGTTAGATGCTGACCAAGCGATATATACGGGTGCTTCGTAACCCGGAACAAGACGCTTATATGAGTTAACAAGCGGATTGTTGATCGCAGTTGTAGCCTTGATATGCTTCATTATTCCTGCGATAAACTGAAGAGCTGTCTTTGAAAGGCCGAACTCACCGTTCGGATCATAGAATACGTTGTTGCCCTCTTTATCAAAAAGTGACATATTTGTATGCATACCTGAACCTGCAATGCCGTAAATCGGCTTCGGGAGAAACGTTGCATAAAGGCCGTGGAGCTGTGCATATTTCTTTACAACGTACTTGAAAGTCATAACCTTGTCGGCAACAGTAAGAACATCGCCGTATTTGAAATCGATTTCATGCTGACCTTCTGCACACTCGTGGTGAGATGCTTCGATCTCAAAGCCCATTTCTTCAAGTGCAATACACATATCTCTACGACAGTTACCGCCAAGGTCCACGTTGTCAAGGTCAAAGTACCCTGCCTTATCGTGTGTCTTTGTGGTCGGTCTGCCTTCTTCATCTGTATGGAAAAGGAAAAATTCGAGTTCGGGACCTACATTGAACTTATAACCCATCTGATCTGCCTTTTTAATTGCACGCTTAAGAACATTTCTCGGGTCACCGATGAAAGGTGTTCTGTCTGCGTTATAAACGTCGCAGATGAGCCTTGCAGTTGTACCGTATCTCTCATGATCCCAGGGAAGCACAACAAAAGAATCGTAATCTGGATAAAGGTACATATCTGACTCTTCAACACGGACAAAACCTTCAATCGACGAACCGTCTGCCATACACTCGTTATCAAGCGCCTTTTCAAGCTGGTTGATGGTAATAGCTACGTTCTTCATACAACCAAGAATATCTGTGAACTGAAGTCTGATGAAACGGACGTTCTGTTCTTTTGCAAGTCTGATAATATCTTCCTTTGTGTACTTGCTCATTTCATTACCTCACATTTACTAAATTTCTAAATAAATTATATAGCATTTCGCCTGAAAGTCAACCAAAATTTTAATTCATTTCATCAAGCGTTAAATTGTAGCTTGCAAGAAAATCTTCCATAAAGGCTTTTACTTCAGGCATATCAATTTCCTGAAGGTTCTTAAGGTTGGTTTTTGCCGCTTTGTCAAAATCGTGATTTCCTGCTTTCGCCTCTTCGATGCACTTTGTGTAAGCGCAGATTTTATCCGCTGCCTTAACAAATTTCCACAGCTGACGATCAGCATCCTGCTTGATGAAATACGGTGCATATTCCGTACGTAAATCTTCAGGAAGCATTTCAAGAAGAGCATTACAGGCATCGTCTTCAACCTGGTCATAAGCCTCTTTAATCTGTTCACTGTAATACTTGACAGGGGTCGGCATATCGCCTGTTATAATCTCAGGTGCATCGTGAAAAACACCAAGTACCGCTGCTCTGTCGGCATTGACATTGCCGCCGAAACGTGTATTGTGTATAACGGCAAGTGCGTGTGCAATAGTCGCAACTTCGAGCGAATGTTCGCTGATATTTTCTGTATGGGTATTACGCATAAGCGCCCAGCGGTTTATGTATTTCATTCTTGAAAGCATTGCAAAGAAATGATTCTTCTTTTTTGCCATAATCAAAACCTCTTTATGAAAAACTATATAAAAATTTTATCATACAGCATTTGTTTTTGCAAGAAAAATCTCTTTTATTTGCATTATATGTATGTTATAATAATGTATATTCTCGTTGATTGTGAGGGATTCGGTTTGAATTTTACAGAACTTAATAAAAACGGTGGTGTCGAGGGTTTCTGCCTCGTTAAAAGTCTTGAAGTGAAAAAGACTGCCAAGGGTGTTCCTTTTCTTGATCTTGTACTGACTGACAGTTCAGGTGAAATCGGTGCAAAACTTTGGGATTATAAAGAAGAGATGCACGGTTCAATCAAAGTTAATTCACTCATAAAGGTCCGCGGTACCGTTTCCATGTTCAACGATGCATTGCAGTTGCGCGTTGAACGTGTTCGTCCTGCTATGGAGTCTGACGGTGTGCGTATGGAAGATTATGTTCCGAGTGCAGATTACAGCGGTGAAGATATGTATAACTGTATTTTTGATACCGTCACCCGTTTTGAAAACACACAGCTTAAAAGCCTTACCCTTGCGATCCTTGAACAGAATAAAGAAAAACTCCTTTACTGGCCTGCAGCATTCAAACTTCATCACGCTATCCGTGGTGGCCTTCTCTATCACACGCTTTCTATCCTTAAACTTGCACAGGCTGTCTGTGAGATATACCCTTGTCTTGAGAAGGAACTTCTTTTCACGGGTGTTATACTGCACGACGTTGCAAAAATCCAGGAATTTGATGTGAGTGAAACGGGTGTTGTTTCTTCATATACCGTAGAAGGCACACTTATCGGACATCTTGTAAAAGGTGCGATGAATATTGAAAAAATGGGCGAAGAATTAGGCATCGACAAGGAGCTGCTTATGCTTGTTGAGCACATGGTACTTTCGCACCACGGTGAACCTGAATTCGGTGCTGCAGTAAGACCGATGTTCCTTGAAGCGGAAATCCTTTCACAGCTTGACCTCCTTGATGCAAGAGTTTATGAAATTTCACAGGCTGTGTCCGAGGTTGAGTCAGGCGAATTCACTCCCCGTCAGTGGGCACTTGAGAACAGAAAAATTTACAACCACGGCTTGAAAGATATCAAACCAAAAGCCGATTTACTGTGAGGTTAAAATATGGATTGGACAGAAGTAAAAATAAACGTAAGTGCAAAAGACGTTGACAAAGCAGGTGACATTGCACAAATGGTAGTCCCCTACGGAATCTACATTGAGGATTACAGCGACCTCGAGGAAGCTGCGTGGGAAATTGCACACATTGACCTTATTGACGAAGACCTTCTTAAAAAGGACAGAGATATGGCTGTGGTTCACATTTACATATCTCCTGAGGAAAATCCTGCCGAAGCTGTTGCTTTTCTTTCTGAACGCTATAACGCTGAAAAAATTGAGCATGAAATCGATCTTTCAGTGTGCAGAAATCAGGATTGGGAGAATAACTGGAAAGAATATTTCAAGCCAATGCCTGTCGGCGAAAAATTACTCATACGTCCCGTCTGGGAAGATGAATACGACGCTGACGGAAGAACCGTTCTGAGTATCGAGCCCGGTCTTGCGTTCGGTAGTGGCGGTCACGACACAACACGTCTCTGTCTTGAAACACTGGAAAAACACATCAATCCCGATATTGATCTGCTCGACATCGGCTGTGGCAGCGGTATACTTGGCATTGCCGGACTTTTGCTTGGGGCGAAAAGTGCAACGGGAGTCGATATAGATGCACTCGCTGTTAAAACAGCAAGAGAGAATGGAGATATCAACGGTTTTTCCGAACCGAAATTCACTGTTTTCGAGGGCAATCTTACAGATAAGGTTACAGGTAAGTACGATGTTGTTGTCGCCAATATAG
This sequence comes from Acutalibacteraceae bacterium, assembly GCA_045587505.1. Classification (GTDB taxonomy): domain Bacteria; phylum Bacillota; class Clostridia; order Oscillospirales; family Acutalibacteraceae; genus CAG-488. Next base: position 6,625 of record JAZNCK010000130.1, on the reverse strand, counting down.
TCGCTGACATCATCGTGATGTTTACCGAAAATGTCGGCAAATTCCTTAAAGATGACGGTGTTTACATTACGTCCGGAATTATCGATACAAGAGAACAGGACGTTCTGGATGCTTTTGAAAAATACGGGTTTGAGGTCATCGGCAGACACGAGAGCTGCGGATGGTTATGTTTTGAAACTAAATTAAAGAAATAAGGAATCGTGGGTTGCCTTGCAGTGAAGCAACCCACGATTATATTTAATATACAATCAGCAGATATCCCTTTTTAACTTTGATTTTCACCTGAGCGTCTTTGAATTTATTGCTGACCCCCAACGGAAAGAACGGTGAAAGCTGTGCATTTCCGACATCGTAGTGTGAACCGCTGATCGAAACACCTTCGGCAACACCACCGTAAGCAAAGACCGAAAAAGTCTTTGCTTTTTCTGAGCTCAGCGTAACTTCCGAATCACAGATAAGTGTAAATCTTTCCCCGTTTCCTACGAGTGTTCCCCTGCCGCCGTTTTGTGCAATATAAGCAAGTGTCTGTATATTGGCAACAGTGTGATCTGTGCGCTCGCCACCAAGCCCGCCGTAAATCACAAACTCTTTGTAACCTTTTTTAAAGCCGAGTTTTACCGATAGCATGGTATCCGTGTCATCTTTACGGACAGGATAAACCAGTGCTTGTTTCCCCTCGGGTAAGTCCATGGAATCAAAGTCACCGATCAGAATATCAGGATCTATACCTCGCTTTTCAAGATGCAGAAAGCCTGCATCTGCGGCAATTATTATATCATCTTTTTCTGTTTTGGGAAAATTCTGCGACATCTCCCCTGCCGCTATAATATAACAAATCCCCATTTCATTCTGCCTTTCATTATTGATTAAGCCGCCTTTAAAAAGACGGCTTAATGTTATTTATGTTCTGTTCTGACTGATTGTTTGCAGGAACATACCACTCATATCAGTATGTTCAGCATCAATTGACGTGATTTCTCCGTCAAAGTTTATATCTGCTGCCTTAAGCACAGCTGCCGATGTGTTATCAGCGGTAAGCATTCCGCCTGCCATAGCCTGAATAATAACAGAATCCTGACCGTCAATCAGATAGTCACTGTTAACATCACCGTAAACTACAATTGTTACTGTATCAATAACCGCGTTATTACTGTCGCGCAGCTGGATGTAACAACCGGTTGTAACTTCCGCAGTATTACGGAGAACCCTGCCGTTAAGACCGTAGAACTTCAACTGAGAAGAACTGTTCTCAAAAGAATTAAGATAATTACCGACAGTCTTATTGCTCAGATCTATACCTGAAATACAATTATCATTTCTGTCAACAGTAAGTCCCGAATTTGACTTAGGTACAAGTTTGTTAAGTCCGAGTTGTCCGTTACTCATAATGTAGTAACCGAATCTCGCAGTTTCAAATGCAACATAATACTCTGCAATATTCTTACCTGTAAGTACGATAGTGCCTAAAGTATACTCTGTAAAGTCAAGTGTCATCGGACTCATCAGTACTGTGTTTACCAACGGAATTGAGTTCAGACTTGTGATATTGATATCTGTTTCAGACTCCGAAACATACATAAGTCCGTTCTTTAGGTAAACATCATCACCCTGTTTCACCAAAACATCCGTACTGATTGTTGAATAATAAACCGGATCTTTGATGTGGTCAACGATAAGATTGCCGCTATCATCCTTTACATAATTACCGTTTTCATCAGTCTGATAAACAGTTTCCAGATAATAATAATTATAAGAAATTATATTTCTTGTAACTTTACCTTCAGAGTAGATGGCCTTGCCGCCATTCTGAGTCGTATTGCCGTAAATTACACCACCCGAAAGATTCACAACACCCGTACTCTTGACGTAAATTGCACCACCGTAGCAAGATATATTATCACAGATTGTTCCGCCATACATATACATTGTACCGGAAACTGTAATTGCACTTGTCGTATTATTCTTGAAGTTACGGATAATCGCATCATCATAAAGATGCAACTCGCCGCCGGACTGAACATTGACTGCCGCAGCACCGACAACACCTGTATGTCCGTAACCACCGTCCAGAATCATCTGACCTTCAGTAAGCGTTCCTGCAGTATAGTCAGCCTGAGCCTGCTGATTTATATTTTCAACGGTATCACCAAGTCTCAGCTTAGCACCCGGAACAACGTCAAACATAATGCCGTTGAAAGCACCGCCACGCATTGAAACGTAAGTCACTTCGTCACAGGTCAGCGTAATGTCACCTCTTACAGTAATCGGTTTTGTTATTGTATTATCCGAAACAACTGTAATGATCGCTTCTTCACCTTCTGCAACGGATTCAAAGGCATCATAAAGTGTGACGAACTGAACGGAATAAGCGTTCGACTTACTGACAATAGCAACTGTTTTCGATTCAAGACTTGTCATCTTTCCGTTTGCCAGTATGTACCAATTGGTGTTTGTAAGACCAAATTTCGAGTAACTTGTACCAAGTGCAGAACCGTCAAGAAGCTTCTGTCCCTCACTGTAAACCTCAGGAGTAATTGTTGCAGCATAGCCTGAACAGTCAAGACGCTCTGCTACTGTTACAAGCGCACCCTTCATAAGGTAAATATCGTTTGTGGCATCAATCTGTGCGTCACCTTTCATCGTAAAGTAGCCTGCATTATACACTGCACCACCCTTAGAATGGTTAGACACGTTATTTGCAATATAACCGTTCGTAAAAATAACTTCAGAACCGTCAGCTACATAAATTGCACCGCCCGAAGAGTAAGCAACATTGGAAGCAAGCTCACCGCCGTTAATTTCCACTGTTGAGTAACCGCTTGCACTCAATGCACCACCGTCAGTTGACTGGTTACCGGTGAATTTCGCCTTGTCCAGAATAATTGTTTTTGCATAAAGTCCGTATGTTGCGCAGGCTCCACCGTAAAGACTTGCAATATTGCCCGTGAACGTACCACCGGAAATTGTGACTTCACCGTCGTTATTATAAATACCTGCACCCTGTGTTGCCTCGTTATCTTTAAAGCTACCGGCCTTGATATTGACAGTACCGTCTTCATTGTAAATCGCGCCACCAACAGTTCTTGAAACATTACCGTTAAAGATACCGCCCTTGACATTGACAGTTCCCTCAACAGAACTGATAACTGCTCCTCGTACGGTTGCAGTTGCAGCTGATACGGTTCTGAAACCTATAAATTCAACACCGCTTTCGATATTAAGAACTGCATTTTTCTGTACCGAAATTCCTGATGCAGTACCTTCAACCATATTGCCGTCAAGGTAAAACTCCGGTGAATCATCGTCACCGTAAACATCAGAGCCAAGAGTAAGATTACCCTCGACGTCAATCATCGTACCGGTAAGGCCTGCGGCTCTTCTTAACGTTGCACCGTCTTCACCAAAAATACCGATAGTTGCCGTAACCTTAAGTGTTTCTGAAAGCTCAGCGTCACGTACAAGGAAAACCGTGGGCAGAACGGTAGATTCCGTCGTTGATGCAAATTCAAGAGCTTCGGAAAGTGATTCAAAATAAGTATCAATTCTTCCGTCTATTTCAACCCTTGCAACATACTGCGGCTGTACACGTCTTACACTTTCAAGAGATGCCATCTTAATCGTTCTTGAAGTAGAATAAGCCATCGAGTTAATCTGAGGATAATAATAGAAATAGGTATCATCGTTATAGAAACGCCACTCACTCGTGTAAAGACCAAGGCTGTTGATTGCACGTGTACCGGACATTTCTTCCGTTGTTTTTGCCGTTGCACCTGCAATTGTATTTGAAATCGTCAGATATGCCGAATCGTAATAACATTCTGACACACCGGAACCGGATGTCTGGCCGAAAGCAATACCTGAGAGTGAATATGCCGTTACTTTACCGGCTGTGTAACACTTTGCAACCGTACCATTCTGATTGTTACCGACAATACCGCCACAATGAGAATATCCGACAATTGTAGATGTGCTGTAACAGTTTTTAATAGTACCTGCAACGTTATTACCGACTACACCGCCCATAAACTTAGCATCCGGAGCTGTGATATCTGCGTAACAGAAACTCTTTTCAACCGTTGAACGGTTATTGTAACCGACAACTCCGCCAACATTCTGAAGGTACGATTTGTCGTCTGTCACATTCGTACCGTTGATTGAGCCGATCATACCGCAGGACGTAACGGTTGCCGACTGCAGAATATTACCTGCAACGCCACCTACAGCCTTGTCACCACGCACTTCACTCGCACAGACGGCATTTGAAATCTTGCCGCCCATTACATAGCCGGCAACACCTCCGACATTTTCTACACCGCAGATAAGTCCGTCAATAACAAGGAAATTATCTATCGTTGCACCGGAACCTACATATCCGAAGAGACCTACGTTCTTTCCGTTATCACCTGCAGTTTCCGAAGTATAGATTCCCGCAATATTGAATCCGCCACCTTTAAAAGAACCTGTGTACGGATTCTTCGCTGTACCGATAGGTGTCCATTCCGTTACACCCATCGTATCGTCATATACGTTTATATTGAAAAGAAGGTCAGCCTTAACTTCTGCATTGGCTGCAGGATTTGCATCAATCCCGGGAACAGTTCCGTTTACAAGAGCTGCAAACCAAGCAAGTTCAGAAGGCTTGTATATAAGGTAAATACCCGATTCATTCAGCTCAGGAATTTCCATTTCGCCTGTCCATACATCGGTCTCAAGCATCCACGTAAGAACCGGATATCCGTCATTGATATTTGTGTAGTCAAAGCAGAAATAAACCATTGTCTTATTAAGATCCTTGACAAAGTCTGAAACCTGCATTTCTTCAACAGTTTTCGCAACACCTACAGGCCCGTCACATTTTGCTGTCTCGTAGCAATAGAATATACTTACATATTCACCGCCGAAAACTGTGCCGACTGCACCGCCGATGTCTGCTCCGGCACTTGTGATAATCGGAATAGCATAAACACCTCGAACAAGGCTGACTGTTGAATAGCCGACAATACCACCGGCTTTGTTGTCTGCTACAACTTCACCGCGGAAGAAGCAACCGACAAGGTTACTTCCGCCTAATGTACCAACGATACCGCCGACGTTCAGTGTACCTTTTACATAAATATCGCTGTAACACTTAGAAATAACGGTATTGCTGCTACCATAACCGACGATACCGCCTGTACGCTGTTTACCTTCAACACTGCCTCGTGACTGACACTGGAGTACAACTGTTTCCGCATTTGCCCATCCCACAATAGCACCGACTGAATTGAACGTACCTGTGACAGAACCTTCGAAATAACAATCCTTGATTCCGCCGCCAATGCTGTAACCGACAATACCACCGACATTCTGGTGACCTGTTACATTTGCATTTGTAACTCTCAGATTTTTGACACGAATTGTTTTGGATTGAATTATGTATTCAGGGGTAACATTTACAGTCTCAGAATCGTCTATGTCGTTAACCACACCGAACAGACCGATATGATCTTCAGCAGAGTTTATGTAAAGTCCACTGATTGTATAACCTGCACCGTCAAAAACGCCCTCAAAAGGATTATCGATTGTTCCGATTGGCGTCCACTCGTTAGCAATTGAATTTGCTGAATTGAGTTGGATATCCGCCGTAAGTACAGCGTTTATAGCTGTAGTACCGGAGTTGACTGCATTTGCAAACCACGCAAGATTCTCGGCAGAGGCAATCTGATAAACACCACTCGAAAGAGTAGGAATAGACGTTGACCCTCCCCACACAGCGGCATTGGCAACCGTAAACGCAGGGTAAGCCATACCTACCACCAAAAGTATTGAAACAATAACAGAAAGTATTCTTCGTTTCATATTTGCTCCTCCTTTTGAGAAAATATCTATTGAAAAGATGTACAATTCCCCAAATTACAATTTAACTATTATATTATAATGTATTTTTTAAAAAAGTGCAAGCAAATACAAGCGAAACATATTCACAAGATTGAAATCGAAATTTTGTAAATAATGATAAAAAATTTTTAAAAAAGACTTGATTTTATCAAAGATATAGTATATAATTATCCAGCAATCAACGGGGTGTAGCGCAGATGGTAGCGTGCTTGGTTCGGGACCAAGAGGCCGTGGGTTCAAATCCCGCCACTCCGACCACTGAAACGGACAGGACTTCAAGTTCTGGCCGTTTTTGTTTTTGATAAGTGCGGGATTTGAACCCTAAGAGGGTGAGTTGCGTAAGAAAACAGTCCGGTGGACTGTTTTTAGCAACGAAGTCTGAGGCGGGTACTGTTGCGAAGCAACGGTCGCCGAGGACGCAGGTTTTGCGAAGCAAAGCCGTGTCCCGCCACTCCGACCATAAAAACAAAGTCAGGAAACACTAGGTGTTCCCTGGCTTTGTTCTTTGCTCTGTATGGGTTTGTGGCGTCTCGGAAAATTAATCGAATTGAGAAAGTGACGGTTCAGCCTATAACCTTTCCGGCGGCAAACCGTCGGCGGATCGGTCGCCTGAAAATAAGTTTATGGTTTAATCATTCGTTTCATTAATAATTCATCGCTCATTTTATATGCAATATTAGTGATAAAATAGTTATCTGAATTATTAATTTCAAGTGTAAAAATGAGTTTAGGTGCAAATTTATTTTAA
>JAZNCK010000129.1:0-19133 GCA_045587505.1 Acutalibacteraceae bacterium | reverse complement strand
TGCACCTGCATATACACGAAGTCTTGTAAGAGCTTCACGGCCGATTGTTGTGTCAGGAATCATACCCTTGATAGCCTTTTCCATTGCGAAAGTCGGCTTTGTACGCATAAGTGTGCTGTACTTAACTTCCTTCATGTGGCCGATATATCCTGTGTGGTGGAAATACTTCTTCTGGTCAAGTTTGTTACCTGTGAGAACTGCCTTCTCAGCGTTGATAACGATTACGTGGTCACCACAGTCTGCGTGCGGTGCAAATGTGGGCTTATGCTTACCGCGAAGGAGTGTTGCTGCTTCAGTTGCTACGCGACCAAGCGGCTTGCCTGCTGCGTCAAGCACATACCACTTACGAACGATGTCGTTCGCTTTAGGCATATAAGTTGACATAAACTTACCTCCAAATATTTTTTAATGCTCGGATAGTTTAACACAACCCTCAAAAGATGTCAATACCTTTTTTGCGATTTTTTAATTTAACTTTTACAAGCTCGTTTTTTCTCCGTTTTACTCGTTTTTTCATACTAAATGCTCATTTTTAAAATATAAAAAATTTTTATGTTGTTTTTGTAAATAATCACAAATTTCTTGTTCGACGGCAGATTATAACCTTTTCGGGGTATAGTCTGCCGTTTTTTGCCTTTAGGGTGAGAGAGTTCTCTCACAAAAGCGATGAAAGGAAACATATAAATGGCACTTAAAGAAAAGGAAAAACTGTTCTGTTCCTATTATTCGGAACTGCGCAATGCACGCAATGCCGCCGCAAAAGCAGGATACGGCATTCTTACACACCGCAGTGCGATAAAGCTCCTTGCCCGTGAGGAAATACGCAAGGAGATTGAACGCATTGACCGCACAAAACTTGTAAGCGTGGAGGAAGTTGTTTCGGGATACCGTCAGCTGGCTTTTGGCTCAGTTGCCGATTCACTTAAGCTCGTTTACTCTGACGACAGTCCTGACAGATTCGAAATGGAAGGACTTGAACTTTTTAATGTCAGCGAAATCAAGCGTCCGAAAGGCGGAGGAATTGAAATTAAATTCTTTGACCGTCTGAAGGCTCTTGAACATCTTGAGGCTTTGTGCGACACGGGAAAAGAGGATGACTCTGCCCTGCCGTTTTATATGGCACTGGAAAAAAGTGCTTCTGCTTTAAGGAGTTGTGATAATGAGTAACGCACTCGAAAGTTTTTCCGAATTCTCGCCTAAGCAACTTCAGGTGCTGACGTGGTGGTGCCGGAATTCCGATAAACACCGTTACGACGCAATTATCTGCGACGGTGCCGTCCGTTCGGGAAAAACCGTGTGTATGTCACTTTCATTTGTCGCATGGAGCTTCTATGATTTCAACGAAACCTCGTTTGCAATCTGCGGTAAAACAATAGCATCACTTAAACGCAACGTAATTACACCGTTGACACCAATATTAACCTCCCTCGGCTTCGGATTGAAGATGAGAGCCTCGCAGAATTTCATAGAAATCACCTACAAAGACAAAATCAATCGCTTTTACCTTTTTGGCGGTAAGGATGAGGGCTCAGCATCGCTGATTCAGGGTATGACTCTCGGCGGTGTTCTGCTTGACGAGGTTGCACTGATGCCACGCTCATTTGTGGAACAGGCAATTGCACGTTGTTCACTTGAACACTCTAAGATGTGGTTCAACTGTAACCCTGAGCATCCGATGCATTGGTTCTACCGTGAGTGGATAAAGAAAGCAAAAAGTAAAAACTGCCTTTACCTGCATTTTACTATGCAGGATAACCCTGCCCTGACTCAACCGATTATAAAGCGTTATGAAAGCCTTTATTCCGGTGCGTTTTACAAGCGTTTTGTCGAGGGTAAATGGGTTGCTGCACAGGGTACGGTTTACCCGATGTTTTCTCAGGAAATTCACGTGCGGAACGCTCCCGATTTCACACTTATCGGTCGTTTCTATATCTCGTGCGATTACGGCACGGTAAATCCCTGCTCTTTCGGGTTGTGGGGAGAATACGCCGGTAAGTGGTACAGACTGCGTGAATACTACTACAACTCACGTTCCGAAGGTGAACAACGCACTGATATGGAACATTATGCCGAACTTGAGAAGCTGGCGGGAGACGTCGAACCCGAAGCTGTTATCGTTGATCCGTCTGCCGCAAGTTTTATCCAATGTATCCGCCGAAAAGGACGTTTCACGGTGATACCTGCAAAGAATGATGTTCTTGACGGTATCCGTCAGGTATCTGATGCACTTAAACAGGAATTGATATATTTTTCTCCCGAGTGCGAGGATACCCTACGTGAATTTTCACTTTACAAATGGGACGAAAAAGCTGTCCGAGATGCACCGCGCAAGGAAAATGACCACGCTATGGACGATCTTCGTTATTTCGTCACAACGGCGCTAAACGCACCTGACAACGACTTTTTCGTAATGAGCGTATCACGGTAACGGTACGCTCCCCATCAAAACCACAACAAATTGAAAGGAGAGTTTGAGTGGGAATTTTTAAGAAATTATCCTCTGCAAAGACGGCTGTTACTGCTCCGCAGACTTACAGACACAATCCTTTCGACCGACTTGACAGTTATGTGCCACTTGCTGCACCGAAAAATGCTCTTTATAAAGAATTGCGTGAGGCTGTGCCCGTGCTTGATGCGGCAATTTATAAAATTGTCCGTCTTACAGGTTCATTTAATGTTGAGTGTTCCAAAAATGTCAACACTCATAGGCTGAATTCTTTTCTTAAAAAAGTTGATGTCGGTGGCAATCAGCTTGGCATAGAGTCTTTCATTTCAACCTATCTTGAACAACTTCTGACATACGGTACTGCAGTCGGAGAAATCGTGACAGACGCGCACGGTGGATTAGCTGCACTTTATAACGCTGACCTTGATGATATTGAATTAAAACGTGCATCCGACGGAATCTCAGCTGTGGTCTGTGTCAGAAATTCTTATGAGACCGTACCGGTTTCATATCCTGACCTTGTTATGCTTTCCGTTCTGAATCCGGATGCAGGCAATCTCGGCGGAAATTCAATTATGAAAGGTCTGCCGTTTGTCAGCAATATCCTGATGAAAATTTACAACACAATCGGTATCAATTGGGAACGAGTAGGCAACGTGCGTTTCGCCGTCACCTATAAACCGCAGAACGATGTTGTTGACCGTGCGTATGCCCGTGACAGAGCACAACAGGTTGCCCGTGAGTGGAGCGAAGCTATGCAATCCGGTAAACAGGTGCGTGACTTTGTTGCCGTGGGCGACGTCAGCATCAAGGCTATCGGTGCAGATAACCAGATACTTGATAGTGAGGTGCCTGTCCGTCAGATGCTTGAACAGATTATAGCTAAAACAGGTATTCCCCCGTTTATGCTCGGTCTCAACTGGTCATCAACGGAAAGAATGTCATCACAGCAGGCTGATGTGCTGACAAGTGAGCTTGAGGCTTACAGAAGAATCCTTGAACCCGTGATTGAAAAAATCTGCCGATTCTGGCTGAGTTCAAACGGAATTCAGGACAGCATTGAGGTCATCTGGGACAACATCACTCTTCAGGATGAGGTCGAACTTGCAAAGGCTGCCCTTTATCGGGCACAGAGTAAAAGGATCGAACAGGAGTTGAATAACAATGAATAAAGAATTTAAAGCTAACGTTTCCCCCTGTACGGTCACCGAAGAAGAGTTGGTACTCATCAACAAACTGACCGTCAAGGAGTTAACTGCAGAGGAAGTTTTTACTTTTAACGTTATCCTTTGTGATAACGAGGTTGACCGTGACTGTGAGCGCTTCGATATTGCAGCGCTTGAAAAACTGGCAGAGCTGTTTGTGGGCGTAACAGGAATATTCGACCACAACCCCTGCGGCGGTAACCAGACTGCAAGAATTTATGACGCAAAGTGCGAAAAAATCGCAGACAGATTTACGTCCTGCGGTGACGGATATGTCTGCGTAAAGGCAAAAGCTTATATGCCTCGCACAAGCAAGAATTCTGACCTTATTGCAGAAATCGAAGCAGGTATCAAAAAGGAAGTCAGCGTAAGCTGTGCTGTCAGCAATTTCACCTGCTCCGTATGCGGTGATGATATGCGTCACGGACATTGCGGACATATAAGAGGTGAAACATACGGTAACAAGCTTTGCTACTGTATTTTATCCGATGTGACAGATGCATACGAGTGGTCTTTTGTTGCAATCCCGGCGCAAGTCAATGCAGGTGTCACCAAGGGTTTCGAAAAAGATTATAAAAACACACGAAACCTGTTAAACACCGTAAGAGAAGGCAGATGTGTCAAGTTCACAAGCGAGCAGGCAAAAGAGCTTTGCAGCTACATCACAAAACTTGAAAGTGAGGCTGAAGACGGCAGGTTTTTCCGTAAAACACTTATGGATGAGACGGTAAGATTTGCACTGCTTGCTGTTCCCGACCTTGACGCAGATACCGTGAGGAACCTGTGTTATTCTGCAGAAACGTCAGAATTGATCAAGATTAAAGATGCTTTCAGAAACAAAGCCGGTGAAAAGATTCCCCTTTCACCTCAATTGAAGGCAAAAAAAGAAAAATCGCAGACAGATAATAATGAATATAAATTTTAAGGAGGACTTAAAATGAGTTTTGATAACATCAGACTTGAAAAAGGTATGTACGGCACAGGCCGTTCTTTTACACAGACGCTTGAAGCTCTTGACCCTTCCGAAAACTACAAGGGCTCAGAGCTTGAGGGCCTCGACGCTTACGAAAGACAACTCAAACGTTTCAATATCAAGCCGACAGGCGCAGACAGTTCAGTTCTCGGAAAGTTTTTCCAGACAAGTGACGCTGCTGTGCTTTTCCCCGAATATGTTTCACGTGCCGTTCGATATGGTATGGATGAAGCAAGTTTTCTTCCTGATATTGTAGCAACAACTACAAATATCGACTCTATGGATTACCGCGTTATGGATCTCGATATGTCAGGTACAAATGCAACTATGAACGTAATCTCCGAGGGTGAGCAGATTGCAAATGCTGACTTTACGGTAAGTGACAGAACAATCCGCCTCAAGAAGCGTGGCAGAATGATTACAACATCCTATGATGTACTCCGTTTCCAGCGTCTTGACATCGTTTCAATCGCACTCAAGCGTATCGGCACTTATCTTGCGCAGAGCCTTATGGCAGATGCAATTGACGTGCTTATCAATGGTGACGGCGGTAATAACGGTGCGATTAACGCAACACTTTCTTCTTCAACATATACTTACAATGACCTTATCGATTTCTGGTCAGAATTTTCACCGTATGAACTCAACACCATTCTTGCATCACCGAACGTTACAGGCCTTCTTCTTAAGATGGAAGAATTCAGAGATGCTGCTGCAGGCCTCAACTTCCACGGCACAGGCAAGCTCATCACGCCGTTTGGTGCAAACCTCGTCAAAACAAGCCATATCACAGATCCCGATATGATGATCGGTCTTGACAAAAACTGTGCTCTTGAAATGGTAAAGGTCGGCGACATTGAAACTGATTACGGCAAGCTTGTTGACAGACAGCTTGAGCAGATTGCAATCACTTCTATCACAGGATTTGCAAGAATCCTTCCTGACTGTGTAAAGACTCTCTCTTCCGAAGGCTTCAACACAAACTCAACAGGTGAATAAGCCATGACTGCATGGGAAGTAAAGGATTATCTCTCCCATCTGACAAGTTGGGAAAACAACTCCGAGGAAGAAATACTCAACCTTTGCAAATCTTGCCTGAAAGAAATTGAAGCACAGCTTAAACCGGATGCAGACAGCACTGACGTAAGAATCGCATCTGCTGCAGCTGCTCTTGCATATTACAAAATTTCTTTAAAAAGAAGTTTTGCAGCAGAAACTGAAAGTATTACAAATTTCAAAGCCGGTGATGTAAGCGTTACCCAGTCAAAGGCAGATACAAAAAAGGTTGTTGACAAAGCTGAAAGTCTTTACCGTAAAGCACTCGAAAACATTATCCCTCTTTGTAAAGATACCGGCTTTGCATTTGAAAATATACTCATCAAGGTGAAAATATGACTCTGACAACTATGTTTGAAAAATTCGGTCAGGAAGTAACCTTTAAGGGTAATGACGGATGGAGTTCGCCGATTTTCGGCGGCTTCATCCAGCCGTTGAGATACAAAAATAAAATGTACCTTAACGGTGTTAATACCGTTATCGGTTTTAACAGTCAGGGTCATTACCTATATATAGGACCTCCTGCCCACGATGTCAGCAGGCTCAATGACAGTCAATGGATTGAGTCCAACGGAAAGAAATTTACCGTCGACAGAAGTGAAAAGGTTTACTTTAAAAATGAAATTGTATACATCTGGGCAATCATCCGTGAAATTGTGGAGGTGGATTGATGGACAGTATTGTTTCGTTACCCAAACAGATTGTTGATTGGTTAAGTGATCAGGAAGATATGCAGGATATCAAATTCTTTGTTGAATATCCTCCCGTCAACAAGGCGGTTCCCCTGCGACGCAGTATCGTTGCAGTAGGAATCGAAAGCATTGAAATTGTCGACAAGTTCGTGGCAAATGACGACGGTGTACTTGAAAGACAGGAATACTGCCGTCTTGCAAAAATCAAAGCGAACTTAAGTATCTGTGTCCCCTTCTCTATGGGCGGACATACCTGCCATGATATTTTTACAAGAATTGCGAATGCGCTGACATTCCGCACCAATCTCAATATTGCCGAATCCGGTTGTGTTGAAATCAAATCCGACAGAGATACCGATGCTCTTGTTATGACAGGTTGGTTTCTGATGGAAGCTGATTTCTGTCCCGCGCAGAGTACCGATGAAAACTTCGCATCCTTTCTTGATAAGGAGCTGCTTTGCGGAAGTCACATAAGAAACAACGAAATCCACGTTACGGCAGACGATAAGCTGAAATGGAACGAAGCTTTTGTAACAGGCATCTACCTCGGCACGGGCAGTGGCTCAAGAAGCGTAAATCTCGGATTCAAGCCGAGTCTGGTGCTTGTATGTGCTTCAGGTTACCCTGCAAGCGTTACTAATTTCACTAACTCTTCATCTTACAATTATTTTGCAATGTCCACCGCAGATACATCGTCCGGTGTGGTCATAACAGCCACCGGTTTCCGCGCATCTTCATCCGATCTTTCAGGCACAAGACAGGCGGTTAATGAAGCCGGCGTAACTTATGCTTATATTGCTTTTAAGTAATAATAGAAAACGGCAGGATTTTCCTGCCGTTTTTTTCGTTGACAGAACGGGTAAAATCAAATATAATTAGGATAGCAGTGTTATCATTAAAAATTAAAGGAGACTTAAAAATGAAGAAATTTATTTCTGTTTTCCTTACAGTTTGTATTGTTTTGTCAACGTTTGTTGCAGGAATCATAACAGTATCAGCTGAGGGAAACCAAATTGAATCGTCAGATGTCACATGGAGTTTCAACTCTACAACAAACGAGCTCCGTTTCGACGGTACAGGTTCAATCCCCGATTACAACGAATATATGACCAACGGTGTTCCTTCCCCGAAATATCCTTGGAAAGACCTTAACTATGTAAGTATCGTTTTCGGTGAGGGTATCACGGGAATCGGCAACTACGCTTTCAGCTCAAGTAAAAAGCTGAAGAATGTCGAAATTCCCGATACTGTTACCGTGCTCGGCAACGGTGTTTTCTACGGTTGTGAAAACCTTGAAACGGTTACACTTCCTTCTGAAGTAACTGAAATTGGTGAGAATATGTTTATGTTCTGTTCTGACCTTTCTTCCGTTACTCTCGGTGCAAAAACAGCAAGTATCGGTTCAAAGGCATTTTTCAGATGCGAAAACCTTGAATCCATAACTTTCCCGACAACACTTAAAACAATCGGATTCTCTGCTTTTGAGGGTTGTAGTGCACTCACAAGCCTTGTTATCCCTGAAGGTACAACTTCAATCGGAGAACGCTCATTCTTCGGCTGTGAGGGCGTTGAAACATTATCTCTCCCCTCAACCCTTGAATCAATCGGCGTAAGTGCTTTTAACGAATGTACTTCACTTGAATCAGTAGCTATTCCTGAAAAAATTACGGTTATTCCTACAGACGCTTTTTACAGCTGTGAATCTCTTACAAGTGTAACCTTCCCCGAAGGACTTGTTGAGATCCAGGAAAACGCATTTTACCGTTGTCTTTCTCTTGCTTCAGTTGAAATCCCCTCTACAGTAAAGACTTTCGGAAAAAAGGCACTCGGTTACGGTAAGCTCGGTGCTGCTATCAAGAATTTCACAATCTCCGGTTATTATAATTCAGCCGCACGTCTCTATGCAGAAGCAGAAAGCAAATTCAAGTTTGAATCCAAGGGTTATATCCTCAACGGTAAGTGCGGTGAAACAGCAACATGGGAATATAAACCTGATGAAAAGACTCTTTACATCAACGGTACCGGTGCAATCGCAGACTGTACCAAAGATGACCTTGTTCTCTACAACCTTATTGATTTTGAAAAAATTGTAATCAGCGAGGAAATCACTAAAATCGGAGCTTACGCTTTCTTTGGTGCTCCCGCTGTAGATTTCGCACTTTCCCGCAACCTCACAGAAATCGGTGAAAAAGCAATCGGTTACTACCTTAATAACAAGAATAAAGAAACTCTTCGCGACGGCACAAGCATTACCGCTTATGAAGAAACAGTTGCACAGAAATACGCAACAGACAACAAAGTCAAGTTCAACACACTCGGTAAATTCCTTGTTACGGAAGGTAAAATCGGTGATAACGCTACATGGAGCTACAACAAAGACAATAAGATACTTTACATCGACGGAACAGGTGCAACATACAACTTTACTCAAGACAATCTTGCAGAATATGCAGATTACGATATCCTCGCAATTGTTGTCCGTGACGGAATAACAGCTATCGGTGATTACGCTTTTGTTACAACAAAGAATTATGAATCCATTGTTCTCGGCAAGAACATCGAATCAATCGGCAAGATTGCATTCGGTCATACAAAGGAATTCATCCCGGACGAAAACGGCAATCCTACAGATGAAGTTGCATGCATACCGAACAGCGACCTTCTTGTAAAGGGTTATCTTGTTACTCCTGCTGATGAATATGCAAAGGAATATGAATTTGCTTTTGATGCACTTGACGGTGACGAGTATATTGAATTCTCTTTCAATGTACCTTCGGTAACCGACCACCTCAACAAGTTTATCTATGCTTATGCAACAGAGGTAAACATAGAAGAGTTTACTGTCAACTTTGACGAAGCAGAGGCAACAGTTGCAAAGCCTGAGAAAATCGCTTCCGGTTCTGTGATCACTTTTGTAAAAGGCGAGACAATAGTTGATTATAGATTTGTTATTCTCGGCGACACCAACGGTGACGGCAAAATCGCTTCAACAGATGCACTTATTATCCTCAAGCACACCGTAGGTTCTGCTCTCATCGAAGGTGATGCTAAACTTGAGGCTGGCGATATAGACAATAACGGTAAAATCAACGCTACAGATGCCCTTATTGCTCTTCAGTTCTCTGTCGGAAAGGCAAAGATAACAGACTACTACAATCCCGGAAAGATTGCCTAAAACTGATAAAGACAGCACTTTATACAAAATATATGCTTTAAATTTTACATCAAATGACTTTGGACTTCGTTACGAGGTCCAAAGTCATAATTTTTTGTATATTTTTTTAGTAAAGTTAACATATTTTTTCAAATTCTATTGTTTTTTCTGTTAATATGTGATATAGTAAGTCTATGATGCGTTGGTAAGCAGGATACTTTTACTTCGACATAAAAGACATAGCAAATACAACCTGACGCTCATCAAACAAAGGAGGAATTTGTTTTGAAATACTATAACGCAAAGGATATCAGAAATATTACTCTTGCAGGTCATGCGGGCAGAGGTAAAACAACTCTCGCTAAAACAATACTTTATATCGCAGGTCTTACAGACAGACTCGGTAGAGTAGACGAGGGTAACGCAACTCTCGACTTTGATCCTGAAGAGAAGCGTCGCCACGTTTCCGTTTCGGCTGCTCTTGCTCCGATTGAATGGAAAGACTGTAAGCTTAACATAATCGACACTCCGGGTCTTTTCGACTTTGAGGGTGAAATGGCAGAAGGTATTACTGCTTCTGAGTGCGTACTTATCGTTCTTGGTGCAGGTCATAAGTATGACGTCGGTGCTGAAAAAGCATTCAAGGCTGCAAGAAAAAGAGGTAAGATGTTCGCTATCACACGTTGTGATAAAGAGAACGCTGACTTCTACAAGACATTTGAAGAAATCAAGGCAGTTCACGGCGGTGCAGTCTGCCCTGTTATCGTTCCCTATGTAGTTGACGGTGAAGTTAAGGCTTACGTTAACCTTGCATCACGTAAAGGATTCGAATACAAGGACGGCAAGGCAACTGAAATCCCGATGCCCGAAGATGATAAGATCCAGGAAATGCTTGACATCCTCACAGAGGCTGTTGCAACAGCAAGTGATGACCTTATGGAGAAATTCTTCGCAGGTGAAGAGTTTACACGTAAAGAAATCATCACAGCTCTTAATGAAGGCGTTAATGCATCTTCTGTTTACCCCGTATATGCTTGCTCAGGTTACACAATGGACGGTGTTGACCTTCTTATGGACGAACTTGCATACTCAGCTCCCGACGCTGCATCCTATGCAGGCGGTAAGGATGTTGACTGTGACGAAAACGGACCTCTTGCAGCACTTTGCTACAAGACTGTTGCTGACCCGTTCGTTGGTAAGATGTCATACTTCAAGGTAAGCAGCGGTAAGATCACTCCCGAAACTCCCGTTTATAACGCACGTACAGGCGAAACAGAGAGAATGGGTAAGATCATCACAGTTCGCGGTAACAAGTCAGAGGATTGCAAGTGCATTCCTGCCGGTGACATCGGTGTTGTTACAAAGCTTAACTGCGTTAAGACAGGCGACACAATCTGTGCTGCTAACAACGTTGTTGAGTTGAGTGGTGTCAAGTTCCCGACTCCGTGCCTTTCAATGGCTGTTAAGGCTTGCAAGAAGGGCGACGAAGAAAAGATCGTTTCTGCAATCAACCGTCTTCTTGAAGAAGATCCCACAATCAAGTTTGAAATCAATAAAGAAACAAAGGAGCAGGTTCTTTCAGGTCTCGGCGAACAGCATCTTGATATCATCGTTTCAAAGATCAAGAGCAAGTTCGGTCTTGACATCGAGCTTACAGTTCCCCGTGTTGCTTACAGAGAGGCTATCCGTAAGTCCGTTAAGGTGCAGGGCAGACACAAGAAGCAGTCCGGTGGTCACGGTCAGTTCGGTGATGTTTGGATCCGCTTTGAGCCCACAGAAGAAGAAGGACTTGTATTCGAGTCAGAGGTTGTCGGTGGCTCAGTTCCTAAGAACTTCTTCCCTGCTGTTGAAAAGGGTCTTCTTGAGTGTATGAAGAAGGGCGTTATGGCAGGTTATCCGATGGTTGGTCTTAAAGCTGTTCTTTACGACGGTTCTTATCACCCCGTTGACTCATCTGAAATGGCATTCAAGATGGCTGCAAGCCTTGCTTTCAAAGCAGGTGTTCCGCAGGCCAGTCCGTCAATCCTTGAACCCGTTGGTACTCTGAAGGCTGTTATGCCTGAGGCTTTCCTTGGTGATATTATGGGTGACGTTACAAAGCGTCGTGGCCGTGTGCTTGGTATGGGTGCTTCTGAAGAAGAGCCGAAGTATCAGGAACTCGTTGCTGAAGTTCCGATGGCTGAGATGAACAACTTCTCAACAGTTCTTCGCTCAGTTACAGCAGGCAGAGGCTACTATACATTCGAGTTCACTCGTTACGAAGACGCTCCTGCAGCAGTTGCAGAAAAAGTTATTGCTGACGCTAAGGTTGACGATGACGAATAATAATTAAATACATATCTGAGGCTTGCATAGGTTATCTGTGCAAGCCTTTATTCTTGAAAATTTTTCTATTGCCTTGTAAAAAAAATTATGATAGAATGATTCTAAATCTGATTTATGAAGTGATAAAATGGACGAAAACAAAGAAATAAAGGACTATATAGACTATCCTGATGACGTCAAAAAGTATGACACATCAAAACTTCCTATAAGGCAGAAGTTCTTCTTCACAGTGCTTCTTAATTTAGCATCGAGAATCGGTCTTCTTTCTGTCAATGGTGGATATAAAATTGAAAAAATAAATATGGAAGGTCTTGAACCTCCGTATCTGCTGTTGAGTAACCACATGCAGTTTACTGACTTTATGCTGAAATACAAGGCTACATTCCCCCACCGTGTGCATACGATTGCCACACTTGAGGGATATTACCGCAAGCCGTGGGTTATGGAGCAAATCGGTTCTATATGCAAACGTAAATTTACTACGGATATCAGCCTTATACGCTCGTGTGCTAAGGTTTTGCGTGAGTTCAAAGACGTGCTTTGTATTTATCCTGAAGCGCGTTATACTCCGATAGGTACTTGTTCCATTATCCCTGAAGTTATCGGCAAGCTCGCGAAGAAAAACAAGGTGCCCGTTGTGGTTATCCTGCACCATGGTAATTATCTGCGTGCCCCCTTCTGGGATTTCCGACGCAAGAAAAAAGTTCCGCTTTACACAACGGTAAAGCAGATTCTGACAGCCGAAGAGGTCGAACGGATGAGCGTTGATGAGATTAACGAAATCATCCGCAAAGAAATGCAGTACAACGAATACAAATGGCAGAAGGACAATAACATCCGTATCACTGAGGATTACCGTGCCGAGGGTCTGCATAAGGTTCTGTATCAGTGTCCGCACTGTATGACCGAGTCAAAGATGAATTCGAAAGGAATTCACCTTTTCTGTGAAAACTGCGGCAAAAAGTGGGAGCTGACCGAACTTGGTGAATTAAAAGCACTTGAGGGCGAAACTGAATTTCCTCATATTCCTGACTGGTTTGAGTGGGAACGTGCAAACGTGCGTAAGGAGATCGAAAGCGGAAAGTATTCTTTCGAGGACGATGTACGTGTGTATACCCTGCCCGGGGCTCTAAAGTACTATTATATGGGTGACGCCAAAGTTCGTCACAACCCGGAAGAAGGATTTGTTCTTGAAGGCAATTACAACGGTCAACCGTACCGTGTTCAGCGTACCGTAAAGAGCCTTTACAGTCTGCACATTGAATATGATTACTGCCATATTGAACCGATTGACTGCTTCGATATTTCCACTCAGCGCGATTCATTCTTCTGTTACCCGTCAAAGTCGAACGTTATCACTAAGCTCGCCTTTGCCACGGAAGAAATGTTTAAGATTGCAAATGAAAACAAATAAACTTAATTACCGATAAAATTATGGGGTGTTGCATTGAGCAACACCCCATAGCGTTTTAATACTTTATTTGATCATAATTTTGAAAAGTCTTGCACCGTGCGGATTAACTTTCGCTGAAAACTCGCCGTCTGACACAGTATACTCCTCGTGTGCCCACATATCCCAGACACTGTATTTAACCAAGCCAATCGAAATGTCCGTAATATCAAAGCAGATTTCTCTTTCTTTGTCATCAGTGTTAAACAACGCGACATATTTACAACCGTCGCCCGTAGATGTCCAGATAATTTCGCCCTTACCGTCGGTTTCTTCGCGCTTGAACTGTCTTGCACCACTTGAATTTCTGAGCATATCAATGAGTTCTCTGTTCTGAAGAAGTGAGAGGGTAAACTCATCGTTTTCGCGCATTTCGCCACCCATCATAAGCGGAGAACGGAAAATTCCCCAAAGAGTCATCATTGTTATCTGCTCATCGTGAGTGAAACGGGTATATCTGTTTCTATATTCAGGAAGCTCCTCTGTAATCTGAATTCTGCCCAGCGGAAGCATATCGCAATCAGGCCAGGCACCCGGCTGAACATATTCCTGCCAGGCGTAGCAGCGTTCAAACATAGCGTGAAGTTTGCTCCATTCGTCCCAGAAATCGCCCGTCATCCGCCACATGTTCGCGTGTGCCGCAAGATGCTCGTGTTCACACACGGGAGCAGGACCGGGAGAAAGGCTGAGAACCATATCTCTGCCGCATTTATCAATAGCTTTTCTGAGCATTTCAATTTCTTTTCTTGCGGAATACGGGTCGTGCGGGAATATCTCCGTGTTGGCAATATCATCGCATTTTATGTAGTCAACACCCCACGAAGCGTAAAGCTCAAAGATTGAATCATAGTACTCCTGTGCACCCTTTTTACCTGTCTCAAGGCCGTACATATCAGGATTCCATGCACAGATTGAAGACGGTCTCGCAATTTCATTTGCGGTAACACCCTCACACTTGATTTTAGCGTGCTGATGCGCTGCCTGCCTCGGAATACCTCGCATAATATGAATGCCGAATTTAAGGCCGAGAGAATGTATATAATCGGCAATAGGCTTGAAACCCTTGCCTCCTGCTGATGACGGGAAACGCTCAACGGAAGGAATAAGACGTGAATACTCATCCATACAAAGCGGAGCAAAATAATTATAGTAAAAGCTGTTTGCAGTGGGTTCTGACCACTGAATGTCACAAACAACATACTCCCAACCGTAATCCTTAAGATGCTTTGCCATATAATCGGCATTTGCAAGCAGCTGTTCTTCATTTACAGCTGCACCGTAGCAATCCCAACTGTTCCACCCCATCGGAGGTGTAAGAGCTAATTTTTTATGCATACAAATCTACCTCTTTAAAACTTTGAATCATATGACGTGCAATATTCTATCTTCCGAGGGCATCAAGGATGTCTTCTTTCGGTCTGTAACCAACAATCCTTTCTGTTTCCTCTCCGTTTTCAAATACTATCAGTGTCGGAATGCTTGCTACACCGTATTTATACGCAAGGTCGTTGCTCTCGTCAACGTTAACCTTACCGACAGTGATATCTTCATTTTCTGCAGCAATTTCTTCTACAATAGGTGCGACCATTTTGCAGGGCCCGCACCAATCAGCATAAAAATCAACCAATGCCGTACCGTTTTTATTAAGAATTTCGTTTTCGAAATTCTGTGAATTCAATTTCAATGCCATATAAATTCTCCTTAGTCTTTAGATTTATAATAGAGCATACAATGACAGTAGCCTTCAAAGTCCGGATCTGCAATCTGTGCTTTGAACTCCTCACAAATACACTTGTATTCGGGCAGTCTGGCAACACGACAAGGACAATATCCGTCCTTCTCCTTAAGACCTTTCTTTATATGTTCTACAATTTCCTTATTTTCATTCAATCTGACAGCCATATTTATACCTCAGTCTTCAAAAAAAATCGGATTTGTCCATGCGCGTCTGCCTACTTTGTCTATGACACAGGCACGGATGTATTTATATTTTTCAGGATTGATATCTGTCTGAGCGTGTGAAATCTGTCCGCCTTTGTTAAGATAAATCTCCGTCGGATGACAGTCGCTGTAGAAATAAATTTTTTCGCACGGTTCACAGTCAAGATAGATATAACCGTCTTTAAAATAGAAATCGTTGATAACAGGACCGCAGGAAGAGTAAAATCTGCCTTCTTTGATGGCTTCAAGAATAGATTTTACATTATTCTCTGCATTTACCATTACCCAACCTTTACAATGATGGTGGGGCTGATGTCCGTCATCTGTTGCAACGCCCCAGAGTCGTATTCCCTGGCCCAGAAGATCATCCCAGTAAAGAGCGTTTGTATCCATATAATTCTCGTCCGCACCGCCTGAATTCCAGATTTCCATAGCGACATTACCCTTGAGTTTGTCGAAATATCTTGGTGGAGTAGAACTCCATTCAGGGTGGCAGTAGAAAGTGATATTGTTATTTGCGTGAATTTCGTCAAGATACGGCTGATATTCAAACTGGTCCTTTGCACTGCCGTTGGGAAGTCGCTGGTCCTGAGTATATCCGTTTGTTTCATCATCAGGGCCGAGACACACGTGATGAAACGTGCGGAACCCCTTGATTCTTTCAAAAGTATTATCAACTTCCATGCCGGGAACAATTGTCATTTCAACATCCTCGGCATAGTTTTTATAGTTATATATATTATGGTCGGTAATTGCCATAAAATCATAGTTGTTTGCTTTGTGAAGTCGGATAACATCCTCCGGTGTTACCTTGCCGTCGGAACGGGTTGTGTGGCAATGAAGTGCACCTTTGAGCATTTTATTCTCGCCCGAGAAAGCAGGTTGTCTGATAAACATAAATATCTCCTCCTTGACTGAATTATACCAAACCGTGTTGTGTTTTTCAATTATTTTTCGTCATTTACTTGCCATTTGAAAACTTTTTGTGTATACTGTTTCCGAATTATAAAAAAGGCAGGTATTGGTATGACACAGATTATTGCTTTTATTATGGCTTTGATTTACACTCTTCTTCCGTTTGTAAACTATGCTCCGAAAAACGATGGCTCTCTTCTGAATGTTTCAATTATTTCAGATACTCACCTTGATGATCGTTTACCCGGCGGTAAACTCAATCTCGGAAGAGGCTTGCGTGATATGAATAAATTTGACAACGATTCCGTTGTTGTTGTCGGCGACCTTACTAACTACGGTGATGAGGCTTCTGTTGAGTGCTTCTACGAGATTATGGATAAGTATTGTGATGTACCCGCTGAAGATTGGGTTATCGCAACAGGTAATCACGAAATCGGTCATCCCGAAGAATTCACCAACGAAGAAGCAAGACAGAATTTTGTAAAATATCACAACGAATACACAAATCAGGGCATTGAAAACGCTTATTACAGTGTTGATGTCAAAGGCTACACATTCGTTGTTCTCTGTGACCAGAGCGAAGACAATTGGGACAGCTGCGACATTTATGCAGACCAGCTTGAGTTCCTCGACAAAGAACTTGCAAGAGGTACAGCTGAAGGTAAGCCTGCATTTGTTATCTGCCACGTTCCCGTGGAGGGCGTTAACGGCCAGGAAGTGATCTATGAAGACGGTGGTCTTGATCCTGAATATTCAGAAGCTGTAAGAGGAATTATGGAAAAGTATGAAAATATCTTTTTCATCAGCGGTCATGTTCACACAGGTATCAACGGATATATTTCCGAAAAACTTTTCGGCATCTCCTGCGTTGAGGAGCAGAACGGTGTAACTTATGTCAACCTTCCGACTTACGGCATCGTTAACCGTTACGGTATTCCTTGGAACGGCATGGGCTTCCAGATGGAAGTTTACGAGGATGAAGTTATCTTCCGTGCAAGAAAGTTCAACACTTCAAGATGGTACGGATTCTACGAATTTGAGATTCCTCTTGTGTAAAATCCGATATAATTTACAGGCTTACGGTTCTTTCGTAAGCCTGTTATTTTTATTGTCTTCGGCAAAAAAACGTGGTAATATAGATTGTCAGGGGGATGATTTTTTGGAAATATTAAACCGTAAATTCAAAGAGCTCGGGCTATATCCCGGAAAGGTCGCACCAACTGCCCGTCAGATAGAATGGCTACGTCGTGAAAAGATGATATTCTTCCACTTCGGAATGAACACTTTCACAGGTATGGAATGGGGCGACGGCACGGAAAACCCTTCCGTTTTTAATCCTGAAAAACTTGACTGCCGTCAATGGATAAAGGTTGCGAGTGATGCAGGGTTCACAACAGCAATACTTACGGCAAAACATCACGACGGTTTCTGCCTATGGCCAAGCAAATACACCGAATACAGTATTAAAAACTCACCTTACAAGGACGGTAAAGGCGATATCGTCAAGGAATTCACCGACGCATGTGCACAGTTCGGTATCAAGGCAGGTATCTACCTTTCCCCGTGGGACAGGCACGAATCAGTATGGGGTAAACCTGAATACAATGATTTTTATACAAATCAGTTAACTGAACTACTGACCAACTACGGCAAGATATGGGAAATATGGTGGGACGGTGCAGGCAGTACTGAAGCTGATTATGATTGGAAAAGGTGGGCAACAACAGTACGTACACTTCAACCCGATGCAACTATTTTCGGTTCACTCGGTGCAGAGCCTTACGTCGATACACGTTGGGTAGGTAATGAAAAAGGATTTGCCGGTGAGCCTTGCTGGTGCACAATTAACTCAGAATCACTTGTCAATGAAAACACAGGTGAACTCAACAGCGGTGATATAAACGGCAATCGTTTCATCCCTGCAGAATCTGATGTCTCAATCCGTCCGGGTTGGTTCTACCACATGGAACAGGACAACGATGTCCGCGACGTTTCAAATCTTCTGAAACTGTGGTTTATGTCTTGCGGACGCAATACAAATCTCCTGCTCAATCTTCCGCCCGACAGACGCGGTCTTGTGCACGAAAACGATGTAAACAGCCTGTTGAAATTCAATGACGTGCTGACTTCCACACTGAACAACAATCTTGCCGCCGATGCGGTCGTGACCTCTGACAGCACGAGAGACAAAATATGCAGAGCAGAAAACATTCTGACAAACGACATCAATGAAATCTATGCTTGCGCAGACGGTGATACAACACCCGAAATCATACTCACCTTTGATGAGCCGAAAGTCTTCAACGCATTCTCTTTGCAGGAAGTTATTGAACTCGGACACAGGGTTACGGGATACGAAGTGTCAGCAGGCCTCAACGGCAATTGGGTTTCACTTTATAAAGGCGAATGCATCGGTTACCGCAGTGCAAAACATTTTCCCGTAATTAAAACAAACAAAGTAAAAATAAAAATCACACAGGCTCTCGAGTCACCCGTGCTTCGTTTCTTCGGTCTTTATTATTTTGACGAAAATCTTCTTGCCGACAGAACTTTTAAAGCAAGCGATAAAAACCTGCTCGACAGCAGCGCAGCCTCTGTTAAAAGAGAAGCCAACGCAATTGATATCAACCTTGGTGGAATTATCCCTTTCAATCTTATCACACTCGATACAGATAAAAACAGAAAATTTGATATTTTCCTCTACAACGGACTTGACTTCGAACCGTATCCGATTGATACGAGAGGTGACGACATCACTTTCGAAAAACCGATTGACTGGTGTTACAGAATAAGAATTGAGTTTGAAGACAACAAACCGATTGATAATGTAACCGTTGGAATTTATTTAAAATAAGGCAAAGATAAAGCACCGTGTCGCCACGGTGCTTTGATTGTTTTAATCAAGTTTTTAAATCAAACTCTATCACTAATTCATTTAGTCCACACCAACATCTTTTGGGTTTGATTCATAATACA
>JAZNCK010000128.1:0-19692 GCA_045587505.1 Acutalibacteraceae bacterium | reverse complement strand
TTGTCCGTGAGCGTTCATCAAAGAACAAGGACATCCCCACAGGTGATATCGAAATTGACGTTAAGGATTTAAGAGTGCTCGGTAAGAGTGAAACTCCTCCGTTCGAAATTATTGAGAACTGCCAGACATCGGAGCTTACAAGACTCAAGTACCGTTATCTTGACCTTCGCCGTCCGGACCTTCAGAAGAACATCATTATGCGTCACAAGATTTGCAAAATCACACGTGACTATTTTGACGAGAACGGCTTCATCGAGATTGAAACCCCGATTCTTATTAAGTCAACTCCCGAAGGTGCAAGAGACTTCCTTGTTCCGAGCCGTATCCACAACGGAACATTCTATGCTCTTCCGCAGTCACCTCAGCTTTACAAGCAGCTTTCAATGGTAGCAGGCTTTGACAGATATATGCAGATTGCACGTTGCTTCCGTGACGAAGACCTCCGTGCAGACCGTCAGCCTGAATTTACACAGATTGACCTTGAAATGTCTTTTGTTGATATGGAAGACGTTCTTGCAATAGGTGAGGGCTATATGAAGAGAGTTTTCAAGGAAGCTATCGGTGTTGTTATCGAAACTCCTATTCCTCGACTTACTTATAAAGAGGCTATGGACCGTTACGGTTCAGATAAGCCCGACACACGTTACGGCATGGAACTCTACAACCTCAGCGACATCGTTAAGGATTGCGGTTTCGGCGTATTCAGCGGTCCTGTTGCAGAGGGCGGTTCTGTCCGCGGTATCACAGCAAAGAACGCTGTTGCCAAACTTACCCGTAAAGAAATTGACAAGCTTACCGAGATGGTACGCGGCAGCGGTGCAAAGGGACTTGCCTGGGTAAGACTCAACGAGGACGGTACAATGGCATCATCTTTTGCAAAGTTTATGACAGAGGATGAGATGAAGGCTATTCTTGAGCGTGCAGATGCACAGGCAGGTGACGTTGTTCTTATTATCGGTGACGTTAAGAATTCTATCGTATACTCAGTTCTCGGTGCACTCCGTCAGGAAGTTGCAAAGAAGCTCGATATCATTCCTCAGGATAAGGATAATCTTCTCTGGATTACAGAGTTCCCGTTCTTTGATTGGGATGAGGATACACAGACTTGGGTTGCAATGCACCACCCGTTCACACCTCCGATGGATGAGTGTCTCGAGTAGCTTGAAACAGACAAGGCGCAGGTTCGTGCCAAGGCTTATGACCTTGTTCTTAACGGTGTTGAACTCAGCTCCGGCTCAATCCGTATCACAAACCCGGATCTTCAGAAGAGAATGTTCTCACTCCTCGGACTTTCGGACGAAGAGGCTTATGCGAAGTTCGGTTATCTTACAGACGCATTCAAATACGGTGCACCGCCTCACGGTGGTATGGGTATCGGTCTTGACCGTCTTGTTATGCAGATGCTCGGTTGCGAGAGCCTGCGTGATGTTGTTGCATATCCGAAGGTGCAGAATGCAAGTGAACCGATGACAGAGTGCCCGGCAGCTGTTGATACAATTCAGCTCGACGAGCTCGGAATTGCACTTAAATCAAAAGAAGACTAAAATAAAACAAGGGACGGGTTTTCCGTCCCTGATTTGCTGCCTTCCTCTTGAGGGAAAGACAGACCGCTTTTGCGGTGGATGAGATGAATTCCCGATGCCGCTGAATAAAAGCAGAAAAGAGATATTATGCAGAAGTTAGACAGAAAAAATGCAAAACAACTGACATACCTTTGTGCAGCAGCTTACTTTGTAAGCTATCTGACAAGAGTTAATTTTGCTGCAGTAATTGCCGCAATTATTCAGGCAGGTGACATCGACAAAGCCTCGGCAGGGCTTGTTACGACCCTCGGCTTTATTACATACGGTGTCGGACAGCTGATCAGTGGTTGGCTTGGTGACAGAATAAATCCGAAAAAGTTGATGCTGATTGGTTTCTCCACAACTGTTCTGATGAATATGCTCATACCCTTGTGTCCGAACGGAGCAATGATGTGTGTTGTGTGGGCATTCAATGGATTTGCCCAGTCCTTTATGTGGCCGCCGATGGTCAAGATTATGTCCTCAGCAATGAATCTGGATGATTATAACAAAGGGTGCGTTGTTGTCACTTGGGGAAGTACGCTTGCAACGATATTGATTTATCTGGTGTCACCGCTGATTATTTCACTTGCAGGCTGGAGAGCAGTTTTCTTTATTTATTCTGCGGTTGCGATTGTAATTTCGAGCATCTGGTATGCAAAGATTACGGCAATCGAGAAAAAATGCGAAATCGTATATCCGATGCATCAGAAGAGCAAATCGGATAAAAAGATGTCTGTAAAAGTCAGTATGCCTATACTTGTTATTGTTATGCTTGCGATTATGCTTCAGGGTTCACTGCGTGACGGTGTTACGACGTGGGTGCCGACCTTTGTGTCGGAGGCATTCAACCTCGGCAGTGAGATTTCAATTTTATCCAGCGTAATTATTCCTCTTTTCAGCCTTGCAAGTTTGCAGATGACATCTGTTGTTTACAATAAACTAGGCAAAAAACCGTTTATGAGTGCGGCGATTTTCTTTGTTTGTGCGGTTGTCTGTGCAGTTGTACTTGCACTGTTCCACGACATTTGGGTTATCCTCACTGTTGTGATGTCTGCTGTGATTGTTGCGTGTATGCACGGCATTAACCTTATTCTCGTTTGCTTCCTGCCTGCAGCTTTGGCGGATGACGAGAACGTTTCTACATTGTCGGGTGCACTCAATTTTATGACTTATGTAGGCAGTGCGGCATCAACTTATGGCTTTGCGCTTCTTTCCGAAAAATTCGGTTGGGGAGGAACAGTTGCCTCTTGGTTGGCAATAACACTGCTTGGTACGGCTGCATGTGTTGTATGTAATCTCGCAACAAAAAAGGTTAAACTTTCATAACACATTATTATATTGTATAACAAAACGAGCAATTCGGATTTCCGAATTGCTCGTTAATTTTATTTATCTCGTCTGGTTAGCAGGATTGCCGCAGCACTTCTTGTACTTCTTACCGCTACCGCAGGGGCAGGGGTCATTCGGGCCGGGAGCTTCTTTTTTGCGTACGGTTCTGCCTTTTTCACTTCCGTCGGAAGCACCGCTTTCGCTTGTAACCTTTGCGGTCTGCTCACGTTTAGTGTCTTCCTCGCTGCGGATACGGACTGTAAGCATCTGGCGGACGGTTGACTCACGGATAGATGTGCTCATCTCGTCAAACATATCATAGCTTTCCATTCTGTAAGCAACAACGGGGTCCTGGTTACCGTAAGCACGAAGACCGATACCACGCTTGAGTTCTTCCATTGAGTCGATGTGCTCCATCCAGAATGTATCAACGTTACGAAGAAGAATCATATGCTCAAGGCTACGCATAACCTCGGGTGTAAGCTCAGCTTCACGTGCCTCATAACGCTCGTGACCTCTTTCAAGCAGCATTTCTTTTGCAGATTCTCTGTCAAATGATGCTTCATCGGTAAAGTCAGTCGGCTCTGTAATCCAACCGAGATATTTCTCGCGAAGACCTGCGATATTCCAGTCTTCTTTCGGCAAAGCAGGGGAGCAGTAGAATTCAACTGATTCCTCAACTGATTCGTCAAGCATCTTAAGGATTGATGCCTTGATATCTTCACCGTCAAGAACTCTGTTACGCTGACCGTAGATAAGTTCACGCTGTCTGTTCATAACGTCGTCGTACTTAAGAACGCTCTTACGGATTGCAAAGTTCTGTGACTCCTTCTTCTTCTGTGCGGATTCGATAGACTTTGATACCATCTTGTTTGTAATAGGCATATCCTCGTCTGCGTTAAGCGTTGTCATAATGCCCTGAAGTCTGTCACCACCGAAAAGACGCATAAGGTCATCTTCGAGTGAAAGGTAGAAACGGCTTTCACCCGGGTCACCCTGACGGCCTGCACGGCCACGCAGCTGGTTATCGATACGGCGAGAATCGTGGCGCTCAGTACCGATGATGAAGAGACCGCCTGCATCGCGAACCTGCTGTGCTTCACCGCTGATTTCGTCCTTGTACTGTTTTTCAAGTGTAGTGAATTCATTTCTTGCGTTGATGATGTCTTCATTATCTGTTTCCGCAAAACCTGTTGCTTCAACGATAAGTTCTTCGGTATAACCCTTACGGCGCATAGCAGCTTTTGCAAGATATTCAGCGTTACCGCCAAGCATAATGTCAGTACCACGTCCTGCCATATTTGTAGCAATTGTAACGGCACCGAGCTTACCTGCCTGAGCAACGATTTCAGCTTCCTTATCGTGATGCTTTGCGTTGAGAACTTCGTGTTTGATACCGCGACGCTTAAGGAGCTTTGAAAGTATTTCTGACTTTTCGATAGAAATTGTACCGACAAGTACTGGCTGACCTTTCTCGTGACATTCAATAATCTGTTCGATAAGAGCGTTGAACTTTGCAGCCTCTGTCTTATAAACAACGTCATCGTTGTCCTTACGTATCATCGGACGGTTTGTCGGAATTTCAACAACGTCGAGAGTGTAGATTTCCTGGAATTCCTGACTCTCAGTCATAGCAGTACCTGTCATACCCGAGAGTTTGGAGTAAAGACGGAAATAGTTCTGGAATGTGATTGTAGCAAGAGTTTTGCTTTCGTGCTCAACCTTAACGCCTTCTTTTGCTTCGATAGCCTGATGAAGACCTTCGTTATATCTTCTGCCGAGCATAATACGGCCTGTAAACTCGTCGACGATAAGAACCTGATTGTCCTTAACGACGTAGTCGATATCGCGGCGCATTACGCCGATAGCTTTGATTGCCTGGTTGATGTGATGGAGAAGAGTCATATTGTCGGCATCCATAAGGTTTTCAACATTGAAGTATGACTCTGCCTTTGCTATACCGCTTTTTGTAAGTGAAGCAGTACGGGCTTTTTCGTCAACAACGTAGTCACCGTCAGCAACATCCTCTGCGTTCTGCTTGGAGTCAATTTCCTTGACAACTGCTTTTGTAAGATTACGTACAAAGTTGTTGGCAAGGGTATAGAGCTCTGTTGAACGGTCACCGCGACCTGAAATGATAAGCGGAGTTCTTGCTTCGTCGATAAGGATTGAGTCAACTTCGTCGACTACTGCAAAGTTGTGTCCGCGCTGTACCTTGTGATCTTTATACGGCACCATATTGTCACGAAGGTAGTCGAAGCCCATCTCGTTGTTTGTACCGTATGTGATATCAGCATTGTATGCTTCTTTACGCTCTTCATTTGTAAGACCGTGAACAATAAGTCCGACTGAAAGTCCCATAAAGCGGTAGAGTTTACCCATCCACTCTGAGTCACGGCGAGCAAGATAGTCATTGACCGTAACGATGTGTACGCCCTTGCCTGAAAGTGCGTTAAGGTAAGCGGGGAGGGTAGCAACGAGTGTTTTACCTTCACCTGTTCTCATTTCCGCGATTCGTCCCTGATGAAGCACGATACCACCGATAATCTGTACAGGGAAGTGCTTCATGCCGAGCACACGCCACGATGCCTCACGGCAGGCAGCAAATGCCTCGGGAAGAATATCGTCGAGAGTTTCGCCGTTTGCAAGACGCTCTTTAAATTCAACTGTTTTGTGCTGAAGGTCCTTGTCGGAGAGTTTTGCATATTCCTCTTCAAGAGCAAGGACTTTGTTTTTTATCGGGGTGATTCTCTTAACCTCTTTAGTAGAGTAATCACCGAAAATCAATTTTAATAAGCCCATTTGAAAATTTCCTTTCCGTCAGATGAGGTTTTCGTCAAAGTTGATAATGAGTTTGTCTCTGGACATTGTCAACTGTTGGTATTCAACGCCTGCAGCGTCAAACATCTTTTTGGATGCCTTGACACCGTCGGTGTCTTTATATTTATCAGAGATGTATAATACTTTTTTTATACCACTCTGAATAATAGCCTTTGCACATTCGTTGCAGGGGAAAAGTGCAACGTAAATGGAGCAACCCTGAAGCGGTGCACCCGCGTTGTTGAGGATTGCATTGAGTTCTGCATGGCACACGAATGGATATTTTGTGTCGATTTCGCTGTTACCGGATCTTTCCCACGGGAATTCGTCGTCATCGCAGCCGTGAGGGAATCCGTTATATCCGACAGACATAATCTTTTTGTTTTCGTTAACTATACACGCACCGACTTGGGTGTTGGGATCCTTGCTTCTCATGGAAGAAAGCAATGCTATACCCATAAAATATTCATCCCACGAGATGTAATCGTCTCTTTTTGCCATTAGGGTCACGCTCCTTTAAAAGTTTATGGTTCTGTTATCTGCAGCTGTGTCAGCGTTATAAGCGGTGAAGAGCACCGTACTGTCGTCAATGAAGCAGAAATTACATATTCCGTTATCGAAGATGCTGTCTGTAACAGTTGTTGTTTCATCGTTTTCCATATCGTACAGAACCATAGACTGCTGTTCACCGTTGCAGAAAATTGCAAACTTTGTACCGGTGCTGTTTGAAATAAAGCCTGAAAGTTCTGTGAATGATACTTTTTTGAGTGAAAAACTTTCGCCTGTTGTAATGTCTGTTACTTCAAAGCTTGTTTTATTAAGAAGGTAATTTCCGCTGACTGCATAATCGAAGAAGTTGCCCTCAAAACTTGCAAGAGGATTTTTCTTATCACCGTTTTTGATAAGGTCAAATCCGTTTTCAGTGTTGGCAAAGCAGAAATATTCACCGTCTTTTTCTCTTACAACGTAACTCGGAGAGTTTACAAGAGTTGCGGCAGTGGCTTTCTTGGCAGAACGTGAGTTCGCAACCGTAAGAAGATCATATTTTGCAACGGGATCTTTCGTATCGTAACCTCTGCAGGACGCAAACAGGTCGTATTTTTCGCCGACGTTGAGCATAGAGTCTGTAAAGATTGTCCAGTCCTCACGCATTGTTCCGTCTTCCTGAACAAGACGGTCACGCTGTGAAATCACAAGACTTGTCTTACCTGATGCAAGGTCGAAAGAGTACATATCGGAGTAAGTTTTCTCCGGTTTATAGGCATCTTCGGCATCCATATCAGTCAGAAGAATGTGACTTGTTTTTGCTGTTGAAGCATAAGCCTTGGGGCAATCCATCATACGAACGAAGATGTAAGAAAAGATTTTTGCATCACTCTTTTGCTGTGAGTTAAACATACCGTAACCGACTGTTCCGGCATCCGTTGAGAGATAGTAAATCTTCATACTGATTTTCTGAAAACTGCAGGTGAGCTGAATGTCTTTGGTTTTGGCTCCTGTCACCTCAGAGAACTGACCGTCGGCATATTTATAGAAACGGAATGTTCCGTCGGGATACATCTCGTAAAACAAGTCTTTCTGTTCTGTCTGAACGAGAGGATAGTTTGTATTGAAAGAGACAGGGGAAAGGCTGTCAAGTTTTTCACCCGATGTCACGTCAATACTGCCGGTGATTTTACCCAGGAAAGACTCGCTTCCCGTCAGTGCAGTGAATATAATCGCAACAACAAGCACGGCGGCAAGTATGCCGAGAACTATTTTATTGTTTTTTGTCATTTCAGTCACCTTACTTTATTGTCAATTCAACAGGGCAGTGGTCGGACCCGTAAATGTCTGAGTGAATTCTTGCTCCCTCGAGACGGTCTGTCATATTATCGGAAACGCAGAAGTAGTCAATACGCCAACCGACGTTCTTTTCTCTTGCTTTGAATCGATAAGACCACCAGCTGTATGCGTTTTCAAGGTCGGGATAGAAGTAACGGAAGGTGTCGATAAATCCTGCATCGAGGAGTTCACCGAACTTACCTCTTTCTTCGTCAGAGAAACCGGGATTACCACGGTTGGTTTTTGGGTTTTTCAGGTCGATTTCCTTGTGTGCAACATTAAGGTCACCGCAGAAAACAATACCTTTTGTTTTCTTTAATTCACAAACATAATTGCGGAAAGCGTCCTCCCATTTCATACGGTGGTCGATTCTTTTCAGTCCGTCCTGAGCGTTCGGAACATACTCTGTGATGAAATAAAAGTCCGGAAATTCCAGGGTGATTATTCTGCCCTCAGTGTCTAGTTCGGGGACTCCGATACCGTATTTTACACTCATCGGTTCTTCTTTTGTGAAGATTGCGGTACCTGAATAGCCTTTCTTTTCGGCATAGTTCCAATACTGGTGGTAGCCGTCGAGCGTGAGTTCAAGCTGACCTTCCTGCATCTTTGTTTCCTGCAGGCAGAAAATGTCGGCATCAAGCTGATTGAAAACATCCATAAAACCTTTTGTCATACAAGCACGTATGCCGTTTACATTCCATGAAATGAATTTTTTGCTCAAAATCAACACACCTCCTCATTATAGATGTTATAGATAAGCTATTATAACATATTAAATAGCAAAAATCTATTATTATGTGATGTTTTTTTGCTTAGTTTACAAAAAATTAAAAAACACAAAAAAATACTGGATTTTTCATCAGATATGTGGTATCATCTTTTAGTCAAATAACGACAAAAATAATTTATTAAAAAGTTGGGAGAAGATTTCGTATGAAAAACACAATTTTTCAGTGCGTGACAGCAATTATCTGTGTAGTTGCTATCTCTGTAACAGGTATGCTTGGTATGGGTAAGATTGCTGACGCGAAGATTGAAGCTGCAAAGCTTGCAGCAGAAGCAGCTCCTCAGGTATCAGGCGATGCTTCAGACGATACATCAGCAGATGTTCCGTCAGATGACACATCAGCAGACGTTCCGTCAGATGACACAGCAGCAGATGCTCCTGCAGATGACACAGCAACAGATGCTCCTGCAGCAAACGACGGCACAACAAATGCTCCTGCAGGCGACAGCAAACCCGCTGACAAGCCGGCAGCTGACAATGGTCCTAAGGCTCCGTCAACAACTGCTGAAATCACAGCATATTACAACAACGCTATCAATAAGGTTATCAGCTCAAAGGCTGGTTTCAAGAAGTTAAGAACAACAGAAATGCATAACCTTGACGGTGGTGCTCTTCTTAAGATTCCTCTCGTTGTTGAAATGGTTAATGATTTCCTCGGTGTTGGTTCAGAGAACTGGGACAACCAGAAGGGCAAGCAGGATAACCTCAGCAAGGCTTCTCTTACAGCAGCTGATGTTAAGCAGGCTTCTTGCACAGATAAGAACGGTATCTACACAATCACAATGACTCTCAAGGACGGTAACAGCTCAGCTAACCATTCTACAAATTCTGACACATCACCGCTTCAGAGAGCAGGCGTATTCGCAGGTAAGGGTGACAAGAAGGCTTATGACTATAAGAACTCTGAGAACATCCATACAGCTATCAACGGTGTTGAAGAGTGTACAGCAGAGTCTGCAGTTGAGAGGGTAACAAACACAAAGATCACAGCAGTTATCGATTCAAAGACAGGCAAGCTTCAGTCACTCACAGCTTCTTGGGACTGGTACGTTGAACTTACACAGGTTAAGTACACTGTTGTAGGTATCAAGCAGGCTAAGGGTAACGCAACAACAACAGTTAAGCTTACTAACGTTCAGTGGTAATTAACGCTTAAAAACATAATTTGCCGGTACGGTTTTCCGTGCCGGCTTTTTCTTTTATTGCAATATTGATTTAATTAGTTTTCTGTGTTAGAATCAAAAACAGAAGTTATAATGTCAGGTGGGATGAAGTGGATAATTTTTTAAATTCAATCGCAAGGTATCTGTCAGCACTGTTGTCTTTGCTGCTGTGTCTTTTTGTCGGATTGCCTGATGTTGTGATTCAGAATAAAAACGAACGTAACAAGAATATCGCAGACCAGATTGCAAGAATGCAGACCCTTGCCGAAGATTATAAAAAAGGAAATTACACAAGGGTGAACGAAACCGAGCTTGCAGGTTTTGATGTTGAAAAAGCGTACGCAGACGGTGTCAGATACAATGAAGTTGCATTTATTGCAACTCACAACAGTTATCAGCTGCCGGGTGTGCCTGCTTTGCAGAAAATTTTCACTGATCTGGAAACTGTAACATTCGGACTTGTCGACAGCAGCATAACTTCATATTGCAGTGATACGCTTACCGGGCAGTTTAATGTTGGCATACGTAGTATAGAGCTTGATGTTGAAACGGTAGTAGACGGTGACAATGTCCGCTTTGTATGCTCGCATTCACCGCTTCTTGATATGACTTCAACCTGCTATGATTTTGAGCTTGCACTTGAAGAGATTAAAATGTGGTCAGATGCAAATCCGCACCATCTGCCGATAACCGTTATAATCGAGCCGAAGGAATTTTTCTTACTTGAGAACGGTATGCGTTTTATCAATTTGCGTTATACCAATGAAATCGATCGGCTTTTGCTTGAGGTTTTTGGGGATAAGCTGATTACCCCTGCCGAGATGATGGGAGATTACGCATCCCTTAAAGAAATGCGTGAAGCTGACAATTGGCTCAGTCTTGAAGAATGTGCAGGAAAGGTAGTTGCTCTTTTGCACGATACAGACGGTGTTACAAAAAAGTATATCAGGCAGGATGAGAGTATAAAAACTCAGGCGATGTTCCCGA
Organism: Acutalibacteraceae bacterium; assembly: GCA_045587505.1. Lineage (GTDB taxonomy): Bacteria > Bacillota > Clostridia > Oscillospirales > Acutalibacteraceae > CAG-488. The sequence continues at coordinate 9,217 of JAZNCK010000128.1, read as the reverse complement.
TGCTCCGTTACAAAGACAGGGATAAATCCTACGCGTCTTTCCTGATAGTGAATAAGCCGAAAGATATTGCTAAAAATGCACAGGAATTGATTTTTGAAAAAAATCTTGTTGTCAGAACACGTGTGGATTCTTACGGTTCTCATAACGAAGAAGACCGTCAGCTTACCCTCGGAAGCGGAGCGCAGATACTTTCTACCGATTATCCGCCACGCGCAGATATGAACGGTGTAGATTATTGGGTAGACTTTGCAAACGGCACAGCAAAGGTTATTAAATAAGATGTCAGATATAAGAATATCAGTTTCTGTTATCTGATGTATTTTAAATTTGTTTAAAGGAGAGAATAAATTATGCAAAAAAGCACTTTCTTAAAGAGGATGTTTTCAGTTTTTATGACGGTGATAATGTTGCTTGTTTGTGCACCGCTGAACGTTTTGACGGATGTCAGTATTGCGGAGATGTTTGGAATTACTGCAAGTGCACAGGTGTATAGCGGTACATGCGGAAAAAATCTGAAATGGAAATTTGATCCTCAAGAAAAAGAGATTACGATAAGCGGTACCGGAGAAATGTATAATTATGACGAGGAACCGGCACCGTGGCGTGAGCTTTCTGATGATATCAGATCTATCGTGTTTGAAGATGGAGTTACAAGTATCGGTGCACAAGCTTTTGAATGCTGTGATTATCTCAGGACGGTATCAACAGGCGACGGAGTTATAAGTATCGGAAACATGGCTTTTAGAATTTGTGGAAATCTTGAAACCGTAAATATAGGTAAAAACGTTAAAGATTTTTCCGGATCGGCATTCCTTTGTTGTATTAACATAAAGACTATAAATGTTGACCCTGCAAATAAGTATTTTGTGAGTGATGAAGATAGTGTGATGTTTGACACGAGCAAAACAAAGTTAGTTTTGTATCCTGCAGGAAGTGAAAGAACGCGTTATGTTATTCCCGACAGCGTAAGATATATCGGGGACTATTCTATACGTAAATGCTATAATCTTACAAGTGTAATAATTCCGTCCACTGTCAAGGAAATCGGTATTATGGCGTTTGCTTTTGACAGAAATCTTGAAAGTGTGAAGATTCCGAATGGGGTAAACACTATCGGTGTTTCTGCATTTGCATATTGTGAAAAACTGGAAAGTGTTTTTATCTCCGAAAGCGTTAAGACAATTCGCAGAGATGCATTTAAAGAAACCGCTGTTAAAGATGTTTATTATGGGGGTACAGAAAAACAGTGGAAAGCTATAGCGATACAGGATTCAAACGAACCCCTGGTTTCTGCGAACATTCATTATGATTATGATGATAGTTATACAATCGGCGATGTTAATTCCGACGGTAAGGTAAATGCAACAGATGCACTTGTTTGTTTAAAGCATTCTGTAGGAAAAACAGTCCTTGAAGGCGCATATTTCTTAGCCGGTGACGTTGACAAAAATCAAAAGATCAATTCTACTGATGCATTAAAAATTCTTCAGTATACAGTTGGTAAAATCAGTACTCTTTAATTTCAGGTATAAATAAAACAAGCAAGAGGTTCAGAAAGCCTCTTGCTTGTTTTTTATTCAACGTTTCGTCTCCAATGGAAGAGATACTGCTGTGCGATACCTTCAACACCTTCACAGCATTCGGGCAACCCGTCAGGGTAAAGCTCTGACATAATTCTGCGTACCCACACGTCAACGGGAAAAGCATCAACTCTTCCGCATCCGTAAAGCAGGGCACATTCGGCAACTTTTGCACCGACGCCTTTTATTTTTATCAGCTCCTCGCGAGCCTCGTCAATGTCGCATACGGAAAGTTTATCAAGGTCAACGTCACCGTTTGCGACTTTCTGTGCTGCATCGATTATGTACTTTGCACGGAAGCCTGAGCGAAGCGGTGCAAGATCTTCTACAGTGAGCTCTGCGAGCTTTTCTGCACTCGGGAAGGTAAAGTCACCGTTACCGAGATCTTCGCCGAAATGGGTGCACAGACGCTCGATTATTCCTTTAATGCGAGGAATATTGTTGTTCTGAGAAATAATAAAGGAACAAAGTGCCTCCCAAGGCTCTTGCTTTAGAATTCTGATGCCCGGATATGCCTCTATCGCTGTTTTGAGATGGCTGTCGGTTTTGAGCTTTTCACAGATTTCACCGTAGTTTCTGTCAAGGTCAAAGTACGCTGACCAGAGTTTTTCATCACCTTCGTCAAAACTTCCGTTTATTATCAGTTCATCGTCATTTTGGGTGATTTCAACACTTTTTTTGCAAGCAACTCCGTGCCATATTCCGTCTGATTTTTCACTCCAACGGAAAGCCTGGCCGCAATCAAGCGAAAGGGGAACGGATAAGGTGTCGATACCCGAAAAAATTATTGCATTTTTGTTGAATTCAATTTTCATTCAATCACCTGTATATTTCCTGAATATTCATTTTGTAACTTTTTGTAACCTGCCCTGTCAAGTGTAATCTTGTCTGTTTTGAATAGAAAAAATAGATAGTTTTTTCATGAAACTTTGTGCAATTTATTACTAAAAAACACTTGACATATAACAATTAACGAATGTTAAAAAAATAACAAAGTTGTTGGATTTGACACTAAAATTGTGGAAAACTTTGATAAATCAAGGCTTTTTAAAGGAGTTATCAACACTTTCAACACAGTTTTCCACACTTTTTAAACGATTTTTCAAGTTTTCCACACTTCCACACAAAAACGGTGAAAGTCCATAAAATGTCATTGTTTGTCGCATTTTATTCATTTTTTATGCATATTTTCTGATTGTGAACAATGTACATTTTTTGAATAAAAAACTGTGAAAAAGACAACAATACAGATGAATAATTTACAAAGAGGTGTCTGAATTGTTGAAAGGTGTAAACCATCAGGTTATCGAGGTTACCAAACCCTCGTGTGAATACTTCGAAAGAGTAATTTTTTTTGTAAAACCCGAATTTTCGGCTGTCAGCGAAGGCACGTTGCACGAACGCGCAAGTACAATCGCAGGGGAGGCAGGAGCACCACCACCCTCAAAGGTACGTCGGGACAGGCTATTGCTTGCTGTCCGCCTTTTATGCTCCGCAATTATGGGCGCAGCCGTTACTGTTATCGTCTCAAAAATCTTTTTTGGCTGATTTGCAGAATTCACGCATACAGCACTTTGCACAGTCGGGCCTGCGTGCAACACAAACAGCTCTGCCGTGAAGCACGCAACGGTGACAAAAATCGTTGCTTTCTTCAGGAGGAAGTATTTTCCTGAGTTCAAGCTCAACCTTCAACGGGTCCTTTGTTGCAACAAGACCGAGCAGGTTGGAAATGCGTATCAGATGTGTGTCAGCAACAACGGCAGGTTTGCCGTAAATATCACCGCAGATGAGGTTGGCTGTTTTTCTGCCGACTCCGGGAAGCGAAGTAAGGTCCTCAATGTTATCAGGCACTTTGCCGTCAAAACGGTCAATGATTTGACGTGCCATTCCGATAATATCGCGAGCCTTTGTGCGGAAGAATCCGCAGGAGCGTACAAGCTCTTCAACATCTTCAATATCTGCGTTGGCATAGTCTTCGAGCGTTTTATATTTTTCGAAAAGTGCAGGGGTGATGATATTCACCCTTGCATCCGTACATTGGGCGGAAAGACGTGTTGCAACGAGCAGTTCAAAATCGTTATTTGCATTAAGAGAGCATATTGCCTCGGGGTATTCTTTTTTAAGAGCCTCTACGGCAAGTAATGCTCTTTCTTTTTTTGTCATTATGCTCACCTCTCACAGAGTATAGCAAAAACTGATGACTTTTGCAATAAAACATAATGCCACTTTTTCTCTCTAGATTATTGAAATTTATTTTCAGTATGTTATAATCTAAGTACTTACAATTAGTATAAAGTGAGGCAAGACCTATGAAAGAAAAAATCAATGTAGCTGTTATCGGTCTGGGCAATCGCGGTAGCGGAATGCTCGGAACAATCTGTATGATGGACGACGTTAATGTTATCGGCGTTTGTGACGAATACGAGGACAGAACACAAAAAGGAATAGAACGCGTAAAAAAAGAGAAGGGAACAACTCCCTTCGGAACAACAAATTACAAAGAGATTTTTGAGCTTGAAGGTCTCGACAGTGTTTATATCGCAACTGACTGGTCTACACATGTTAAAATTGCTATCGAAGCTATGAAGTGCGGTATTCCGGCTGCTTCTGAGGTAGGCGGTGCTTATACTCTTGAGGAGTGCTGGGAAGTTGTAGACACTTACGAAAAAACAGGTGTCTGGGCAATGTTTATGGAAAACTGCTGTTACGGCGAGCGTGAGCTTATGATACATAATATGGTACGTGACGGCAAATTCGGTAAGATCGTTGCCTGTTCCGGTAAATATGCTCATGACCTTCGTGACGAGGTTTGTTACGGTACCAAGAACCGTCACTACAGACTTCGTAACTATATTGCACGTAACTGTGAGAATTATCCTACTCACGCCCTCGGCCCGATTGCAAAGCTTCTTGATATCAACAGAGGTAACCGTTTTGTTTCTCTTACATCGGTCTGCTCAGGTTCATACGGTCTTAAGGATTTTGTTAAAAAGCATAAGGATTTGCATGATGAACTCAAAAAGACTGAGTTTGCACAGGCAGATATTGTAAAGACATTCATTAAAACAGAACGCGGCGAGATTATCGACCTTACACTTGATACCTGCCTTCCGCGCTTTTACAGCAGAGGCTATACGATAAGAGGTCTTAAGGGCCTTTATCAGGAAGACGGCGATATTGTTTATCTTGACAGAGAACCTCACACAAATCACGAATGGGATCAGGAGTATTTCTGGGGTAATGCAAACCGTTATGAAAAGAAATATAGCCATCCTCTCTGGAAGAACACAACAAAGGAAATGATGGAAGCGGGTCACGGCGGTATGGACTGGCATGTACTTCGTGCATGGGTTGAGACTGTTAAGAACGGAACGTTGCCTCCGATTGACGTTTACGATATGGCTGCTTGGATGAGCATTACTGCTTTGAGCGAGAAGTCACTTAAAAATAACGGCGAAGTACTTGAAATTCCTGATTTTACACGCGGTAAGTATAAGAACCGTGAACCTCAGGACGAGACTCCGTACACAATTAAATAAATTATATTTAAGGGGATACGATTATGTTAAAGTCAATTATCTCGGCATTTATGGCAGTTATTACATTTTTCGGAGCCTGGGGTGCATCGTTTATGAATCCTAAAGCACCTGCAGAAACAACTGATTTTGTTCCTGTGCTTCGTTTTATGGTTGCGAGTGATACTCACGTAAAGGCAGCTAACGATAAGCAGTGCAGACGTATTCAGAAGGCTCTTAAAATGAGCTATGCTATTGCAGAAGCAGACGGGAACTACAAAAAACTCGACGGTGTTATCTTTGCAGGTGACACAACCGATGACGGACTTCAATCAGCATTTTGTGCATTCAAGTCTGCAGTTGATTCTGTAATCAAGCCTGAAACACAGGTTATGCCCCTTCTTGCACAGGCACACGACGGCGGAACTTACGATTACGAGTCACTTGATTACTTCAAGATGCTTCACGATGTGGATGCAACCGACAATCATTATGTAATCAACGGTTACCACTTTATCACAATGTCGCGAGCCTATGTTGACGGTGTGCGTTATGCGGATTACCAGCGCGAGTGGCTTAAGGCTGAACTTGATAAGGCTGTAGCAGATGATCCGACAAAGCCGATTTTCTTTGCACAGCACGAGCACGTTGATAAAACAGTTTACGGCAGTTCAGATTTTGAGGGTTGGGACGATGAATTCTTCAAGGATATCTTTGTTCAGTATCCTCAGATCGTTCACTTCTCAGGTCATTCACACTATCCTCTTAATGATCCGCGTTCATTGTGGCAGGGTGAATTTACTGCAATCGGTACAGGTTCTCTTTACTATGTGGAGCTTACTGTTGAAGATGTGCGTACGGTTCATCCCGACGGATACAAGGATGAGGTGCAGTACTGGATTGTTGAGGTTGATGCAAACAACCGTATAAGACTTCTCGGTATTGATCTTGTGGAAGAAAAGATACTTGTTGAGTATGTTCTTGATAATCCTGCAGATCCTGCAAACCGTGAATACACACCGGAAAAGCAGGCTGCCAGGTCGACAGCACCTGTATTTGCAGACGGTGCAAGGGTTACAGCAAAGACTTCTATCGGCAAGGTTAAACTCACATTCGACTCTGCAAAGTCAACAGACGGTACTCCCGTTTATCTTTACAGAATAAATGTGGTTGATTCTCAGGGTAATGAAGTTTATAACGATTGGCTTCTCCCGAAGTATTATTCCGCAACGGTTGACGAAACAAATACTGTTAACCTCGGTAAACTCGCAAATGGTGAGTACACTGCAACAATCACTGCGGAAACAGTTTACGGTGTTCAGTCTGAAGCAATCACATATACATTTACAAAATAAATCAAAAAAACCGACGGATTTTCCGTCGGTTTTTTACGTCAAGTTATTTTATTTTTACTGCTGTGCCGTATGCAATAACCTCTGCTGCGCCTTGCATTACTGCTGAGCTGCCGTATGTTACACCGATTATTGCATCTGCTCCGAGTGCTTCTGCCTCGTCAACCATTCTCTTTGTTGCGATTGCACGAGCCTCATTCAGCATTTCTGTATAGCTTTTGATTTCACCGCCGACAAGCGTTTTCATCCCTGCCATAAAATCTTTGCCGAAATTCTTTGTTTGCACAATTGCACCTTTTACAAGTCCGAGGGCTTCATATTCTGCGCCGGGGATGTGGTTAATACTTAAGAGCTTCATCTTCTTCTCCTCCGTTTATTTCTTTTATTCTTTCTCTGAGTGCGGCAATAACGCCGACACAAACACCAAGGTAAACAATGATGGCGATAACCGAAACTAACACCGTTTCCGGTGCCTGAATTGAAAGTACAACAAAAAAGCAGACATAAGCAAGCGAAAAAATAACGACGCCGATTGTAATGATAATCGGTGCAATTTTTTTCTTTGAAATTTTGTCCACAATATCGCCTCCTTTTCTGTATGTATATTATATCAACAAATTAAATATCAGTCAATATTTTACGCTTTCCTTAATTTGGAGTAGATTTATATCGGAAACTGTGATATAATGCGTACATACTTAAAAACATTGAAAGGATCAATAATGATGAAAAGATTTGTTTCACTTTTACTTGCAATCGCTTTTGTTTCAGCATTGAGCGTAAGTGCTTCGGCAAGACTTGTGGGTGATGTTAATTCCGACGGAAAAACAAATACTACTGATGCCCTTATGATTCTGAAATACAGTGTGGGCAAAACAGTTGAAAATATGAAAGTTGAGTATGCTGACGTCAATGCAGACGGTAAAGCCAATTCAACTGATGCTCTCGTAGCCCTGCAGATTTCTGTCGGCAAATACGATGGTGATCTTGAGGTTGAAGATGAATTTGTGACATCATATAAAGCAGAGCTGGTTGACCCGATTATGGCAACAGGCAAATATACACTTGTAACTCAGGCAGATATTGAGGGTGAAACCAGTACAGTAACCATTATTGTCAACGGAGATGACATCTGTGTTGATACCCTGACCGGTGATATCAACATCAGAATGGTTTATCTTGCAGGTAAGACTTATATGGCGATTTCTGCACCGAATCTTCCTATTCCTTTGGTGAAGGGTATTTACGGTGAGATTGACGGAGAACTTAAGCCAAGCGGCACGTCGGCGAATGCTGAATACATCAAATCGGAGCGAGTAGTTGTTTACGGCACGGAATACATCTGTGAAAGCTATAAGCTTTCTGACGGAACAGTGACACAGTACTATTTCAAGGATGGTAAGTGGGCTATGATGGGAACTGTCGAAGATGGTATGCCGAAGCTGCAGACGGTTGTTGCTTTAAAAGAGGGCATTGATGTATCATACTTTAGTTTTGACGGTTACGCTAAAGTTGATATGAACAAATTACTCGGCGGAGCAACAGAGAAAAATAATTAAGATTTTTTGAAAAAAGTGTTGACAAACAGGAACGGAATGTGTATAATAACTAACGTTCTTTAGCGGAATTGTGTAACGGTAGCACGACAGACTCTGACTCTGTTTGTTGGGGTTCGAATCCCTATTCCGCTGCCAAATACGATAAATCCGAACTCTTTAGCCATAGTCGGCGAAGCGTTCGGATTTATTTTTTCTTTGCCTGAATAGTAGTGAACTCCCGTAGATTGTTCTGCGGGAGTATTTTGTTGGTCGTGATGCTTTTGAGGCATTACAGAAAGTTATTAGAAATTAATTCAGATTTACATATTGAAAATATGTGATGTTCGTGCTATAATGTGCAAAAGTTAATACCGAAATAAATGAGATACGGTTTTGAAAAGTTGTAAGCTGAGTAGATTTAATAGGGAAATCAGGTTCGAATCCTGAACAACCGCCATTACTGTGTTGGAATTGAAAATCAGGTTATTGCCTGCATTTCTGCGGTTTATAATCTGCTTTGATATCTGTTCCTTAAGTCAGAACACCTGCCGTGTCTTTTTAGGTTCAACACAACTTTGGTGAGAAGAGTGCAACCGATTTATCGCAGTATGGTAGATTTTGGATTGCGTTCTTTTTTATTTTGTGCAGTCCGAAGTTATTGTTGTCGTACCGCGTTAATCTGTTGTACTCTTTTGACCTTTTTGGTTGAAAGAGTATTTTTTATTTTTGTAAAGGAGGTTTGACAAGTGACATCAGAAGAGAAAAAGTGCTGGGCGGAAGAACTTTTACGACAAAAAGCTGCGGAACTCGGAAGACTGCCCAAAAAGGATGATTTTGATGAACCCACACGGTCACGAATCAAAGCCTTCTTAGGTCCTTGGCCAAGGGCATTGGAAGCTGCCGGATTAAAAGAAACAAAACCCGTTCCAGAAAAGACAAAAAAGGCAAAGAAGAGATATAAAAAACAATTCTGATTGGATTGAAAACTATGAGAGATTTTTTTGCGGAACATCATCCGTTTGTAAATTTAATATATTTTGTATTTGTGATAGGTTTTTCTCTTGTGTTGTCGCATCCGTTGGCACAGGGGATTTCTCTCATGTGTGCTGTTATTTATGCAGTGAGCATAACCGGCAAAAAGAGCGTGGGTTTTCTATTAAAATACTGTCTGCCGATGGTGCTTCTGACTGCATTTATCAACCCTGCATTCAATCACGAGGGTGCAACAACTC
>JAZNCK010000127.1:0-19305 GCA_045587505.1 Acutalibacteraceae bacterium | reverse complement strand
CGTCACGATTGAGTTTTATAAGAATTGCCGCCGCAAGCATAAGCGGAGAAAGAACTGTCAACATCGCAAGGGCAAGGCAGAAATCTGCTGCTCTTTTAAAAAATTTATACATCTGTATACCCTCTCTGGAAATCAGTGCACAATACCGTGAGACTGCTGTTCGACATAATTCGGAACAATTTCTTTAAGAATTCTTCGTATGTCTGCTTCTTCAGCAACCTTCAACTCCTCAAGTTTCTTTTCAAAAAGTGTATCATCCATTTCAAGTGGTTTTGTAACAAAAATCTTGTTGTTTGCCGTCATTCTGCGTTCATTGCTTTCTTCTTCAAGAACAAGCTCTTCGTAGAGTTTTTCACCCGGACGAAGACCGGAGAATTGGATATCAATTTCCGAATAAGGTTTGTATCCCGACAGTCTGATAAGATTCTCTGCCAATGAAATAATCTTAACGGGTTCACCCATATCAAGAACAAAAACCTCGCCACCGTGTGCAAGACCGCCTGCCTGTGCAACAAGCTGTGATGCTTCGGGAATTGTCATAAAGTATCTTGTAATGTCAGGGTGTGTTACCATAACGGGACCGCCGTCTTTGATCTGCTCCGTAAAAATAGGGATAACACTTCCGTTTGAACCGAGAACATTACCGAAACGAACTGCGGCAAACATCGTGCTTCCGCCACACTTACGCTGAAAATACTGAACAACCATCTCAGTAACTCTTTTGGTTGCACCCATAACGTTGGCAGGGTTGACTGCCTTGTCTGTCGAGATGCTTACAAAACGTCTTACTCCAAAATCAACAGCTGTTTTTGCTACGTTGTATGTACCGAAAATATTGTTCTTAACAGCCTCTTTCGGACTATCCTCCATAAGAGGTACGTGCTTATGTGCCGCAGCATGAAAAACAACAGTAGGTCTGAATTCCGCAAAAACTTCTCTCAACCTGTTTTCGTCACGGATTGAGCCAATACGGATATGTACTTCCGGCTTACCTTTGTTGTGTGAATCAAGCTGATTTTTGAGAAGATAAGCATTATTTTCATAAATATCGAATACAACTATTCTGTCAGGATGATACTTTGAAATCTGACGACACAGCTCACTGCCGATTGAACCACCGCCACCTGTTACAAGTACTGTCTGTCCTGTAATATAATTACAGACCTGCGGATCAAGTTTGACTTCCGGACGTGAAAGAAGATCGGAAATGTTAACGTCACGGATTCGGTTTACCTCAACACCTTCAGACATTTCAAGTACGCTCGGAGAGGTTTTAAGCTTACAGCCTGTTCCCACAGCAAGACGCATAATTTCCGTCTGCCGTTCAGCGTCTGCTGTCGGAAGACACATAATAATTGTGTCTATCTTATATCTTTCTGCGATTTCGGGAATTTCGGAACAATCACCTTTGACCGGAATGCCGCGGAGTCTCTTGCCGATTTTTGCCGGATTGTCGTCAACTGCAACAACGGGCTTGCCTCTTGTGTAATTACCTGCAGCAAGTTCACTGATAATAATCATACCCATATCGCCTGCACCGACAATCATAACCCTGTCAATTTTCTTTTGTCTCTGCAGTCTTTTTGCCCAGACAAAGCGTCTCATCAGTCTGTATGCAAGACGCATACCGCCAATCATCGCTATTGCAAGAACTGTTCCCAGCACATAAACGTATGCACTAAGACAGCCTCTGCCTATCTCAGACATCGTAAAACCGAACTTAGCCATAGAAATATCAATTGCAACACTGGCAAGGCCGCCGATTATAACAGAAGCACTGATATTTGAAAGTTCCCGTATGCCTGCATACTCCCACATGCTCGAATAAACACGGAAAGCATTAAGAAGCATCACAAAAACAACGGTTACAGGCAAACTTCTCTCTGTAAAAATCTGAAGCCATGTTTCAAAACTTGCTTCCTGGTAAACAAGATTGATAAAAAACTGCGCAATACCGTAAGAAACGTTTACAACAACAATGTCATAAAATCCCATCAGGACTTGCTTTGTCAGCATATCCCTCCAATTTATACGTCTCATTTCATACCCTCCGTTACAGAAAAATGTGTGAAAATCCGCAAAAAAGTATACTGCCCCAATTAAACATAATTATATGAGTATATTCTAATACACCACAGCATAAAAGTCAAGTAAACCCTGGCTTTTGCCCTATGTAAATATTGACAGAAAAAGAAAATTGTGATAGTGTAAAAAAAACAAAATAAGGAGTTTTTGATATGATAGGTCTTGGCACTTGGGAAGCCCCGATTAACACGATGTTGTTCAGAGGTACGGGCAGAGTTACAATAAGTGACGTTAACGGAGAATATGATTTCAAGTTTGAGCTTATCGGCGAGCAGCTTCCGAAAATCACGGTAAGGGATGTTGAAGAAGACGATGATACTCTCACTGCAGTCGGTGAATGCGAAGCTTTCCCCGGCAAGGAAATCCCCGTTTCCGTAACTTTTGATGACGACACTTTCGTTTGCGTTGTCAAACTTCCGTTTGTCGGAAAAATCAAGCTCAACGGCAACAAAATTTCAGACTGATAAAAGCAACGGCTCGCTTCAGAGGAAGTGAGCCGTTGTTATGTTTTGTTTATTTATTCTTGTTTTCTTCAATCAGGACATTGATTTCCCTTTTGATTATGTTCACAAGCTGACGGAAGAAACGGATTATTTTTTCTACAAGCCACTCTCTGTCATACTCCGCATCTTCACCGCTATCTGCATAACAGCCTATATTCGCACTTGTAATCTCGTTGCCGAAGAAATCCGTTGTCAGGTCGTCTTCAATTACTTTGCCTGCCCCGACGAGTGGAGAATCAGCTGAAAGCATATATGCTTCGGGGCCTTCACCGCCGACAAAACCGGGAACTGTATTCTTTGAAGAAATCACATCGTAAATCGGATTCGGGCAGTTGTAGTAGCAGTTGTTTGAAAAATCCATTCCGGAACCGATAATATCATCAAGCTCAAAATAAATCTTGTTTCCGTCTTTCGGAATAATGATATTATTTGCAAAAACACCGTCATAGATGTTTGTTACCTGGAACTCACCGCAGCCGATGATCGTGTTGTTGTAGAATTTAAAACCGTATTCGCCTGCTGCTGAACTTGTTTTGCTTCTGCCCTCTCCGTCATTAACAGAAAGGCAATATCTTACTGTGTTGTTGTGCTGACCGCTGTAATTCGCATTGTTACACATAAATCTCATATTGTCGTGAGAATAGATGTACTGGTATGTGCAGTTGTTGGTGTGCGAGTCAAAGTCGATTGACATGCCGTCACCGAAATTTTTCTGTCCTGCAATTTCGCAGTACTGAATAATACTGTTTTCACTGCCCCAGAACCACATCGCAGCGGTAAAATATGTCGGTTCTCCTTTTTCATCAATACCGCTTCCCTGACAACAGTTGATCGAACGGCAATGAGTGACAAGTGCACCGTCGCACATACCGACAATAATTGCTTCGCTGTCCATATCGTGGAAATAACATCCCTTTACAAGCAAACCTGTGTTGTAAACAGGATCGATTTCTTCCTCAGTTTCACACCACGGAGTCTGCGAATCGTTCCAGGAACCCCAGACATTGATGCCGTTACCGCAGTCGTACATCTCGCAATTTGTGATGGTAAGGTCATTTACCGCATAGCGTGAGCGTGCAGGAAGACCCTTCACCATAATACAGCATCTTGCAGCTGCCGCACCGGCAGAAGTATTATCACGTGCAGGAAGATGATAATTCTGAATATCGTGGAATTCAACGTTATCAATCGTTATTCCGTATGATGTTTCATTAAGTGTATCAATCCAGATACCGCCGCCGTTAGGAGCAGTAATCTCCAGATTTGAAACTGTTATATAACTGCAATCAAAAAGTCTTAACACTTCAGTGCGTTCATTTGTTGTAAGAAGAGGCTTATCTCCCTCACCGTAAGAGGATATAACGATGGGATTTTCCTTTGTGCCTGATGTTGTAAGTGTTGCGGCACATTCGTAAACACCACCACATCTGAACAGGATATTCACGCCTGCAACAATGGGAACATTGCCGAGGTTGTTGATGGTTTTCCATGGCTTTGCAAGAGTACCTTCGCCCGTAACATCATCACCGTCAATTGAATCAACATAGTAGCAAACCGTATCGGCCGCAAAAGCTGACGGCAGACAGAACGCTACAACAGAAAACATAATTACTGCTGACATTAAAATAGAGAGAATCTTTTTCATGACAATTTCCTTTCCTGTTTAGTCTGTTGTTTTCATAAAGCCCCGTGTCACATAAAACACAGGCTTGGGGTCACCGTTGATGTAGGTTATCCTCATTTACAATAGCACAACCTGATAACAGTGTCAAATGCGAAATTTAAAATATATCAGATTTCAGTTGGATTATTTATCTGAATTGTGGTATATTCTGAATAAACAAACAATTTATCAACTCTACCTGCGGTTGATGCCCCACTCAACCGTTGGTATGTTGATTTTTAACACCAAGACACCTACAATGACAGTGAAAGGAGGCAATAGGATGAATCAGAAAAAAATCGGAAGATTTATTGCTGAACGCAGAAAGAACGCAAGCCTGACACAAATGCAGCTGGCAGAGAAACTGAACATCACTGACAGAGCAGTGTCAAAATGGGAAACAGGCAAATCTCTTCCTGATGCTTCTATAATGCTTGAGCTGTGTGATATTCTTAAAATTACCGTAAATGATTTATTAAGTGGGGAGATAGTTACCATGGATAATTACAGCAAAGAATCAGAAAACAACTTACTTGAAATGTTAAAGCAGAAACAAAAAGCAGATAAGCGACTGCTCCGTATGGAATCGCTTGCAGGTGTAATGGCCGGCATACCTTTTGTAGTAGGTATTGTGATAGGATTGTTCGTACCAATGGAAGAATGGAAACAAGTAGTGATAGTTCTGTCCGGTATGATACCGCTGTTGGTGACAATTCCGTTTTTGCTGCGTGTTGAGCAGGTTGCAGGCTTTTACGAATGTAAACACTGTCACCACCAATATGTACCGCAGTATAAATCGGTGTTTATTGCGCCCCATATAGGCAGAACAAGATATATGAGATGTCCGCAATGCCATAAAATATCCTGGCAGAAAAAAGTTTTAAGTAAAGATTGATTGAATTAAAAAGTGCAGTAAGATTTTCACATCCTACTGCACTCATTTTATTCGTTATTTTTACGGGAGAATCTGAAAGTTGACTCTTCACCATCATCATCGTCTTCTTCGTCTTTTTTCTCCTCCGGGAGTATTTCGACGCGGACTTTTTCAATTCGTCTGTTGTCAACCGCAAGAACCGTGAACTTGAGGTTTTCAAACATAACCTCGTTCATTTCTCCGTCTTTAGGAAGATAACCAAGCTCACTGATTATGAAGCCTGCAACAGTATCATAATCATCCTCGGGCAACCTTTTGCCCGTAAGCTCATATATTTCGTCAATATTCATAATACCTTCAACAGTGAGGGTAGTCTCGTTAATACGTGAAAACTCTTCATCCTCATTATCGTATTCGTCCTGAATATTGCCGACAATTGCCTCAACTATATCTTCAAGAGTTACAATACCTGCGGTTCCGCCGTATTCATCAACAACAACAGCCATCTGCGTTCTTGTTGATGTCATTTCCTTGAACAAATCTCCGCAGATTTTTGACTCCGGCACAAACATCGGAGCACGCATAACATCCTTGAGTGACGTGTCCGGCATATCTTTACCTACAAACTTGAGCAAATCCTTGATATATACAATACCGACAATATTGTCAGGGTCATCATCAAAGACAGGAATACGGGAATACCCGTTTTCAATGCTCAGATTAACCGCTTCCATAATCGGGTCATTAAGCTCAACTGCTGTCATATCCGTACGGTGAGTCATAATATCACCTGCGTCAAGGTCGTCAAACTCGAAGATGTTGTTGATCATCTCTTTCTGAACGTCCTCAATAACACCCTTTTCGCCGCCGACATCAACCATCATACGGATTTCTTCCTCCGTAACAGTCTCCTCATCAGCGTGAGGATTAAAACCGAGAAGCCTTACGATGCCGTTCGTTGAAATTGAAAGAATCTTAACAACAGGACTGAAAGCCTTTGAAATAAAAAGCAACACGCCAACAACCTTGAACGAAATCTGTTCAGGTTTCTGCATGCCGATCTTTTTTGGAACAAGTTCACCGAACACAAGCGAAAAATACGACATAACAAGAGTGATTACAACAACAGAAACACCGTTGATTACCGTTGCGCCGAGAACTCTCTCAACTGCCGTACCTGCAAAAGCTCCGGCAAGCATATCAGCAAAGTTCTGTGAAGCACTGGCAGATGTAAGGAAGCCTGCAAGAGTAACCCCTATCTGAATCGTTGAGAGGAATCTGCTTGAATTTGCAGTAAGTTTTGCAACCATCTTTGCTTTTTTGTGGCCCTCGTCTGCCATTTTGTCTATTTTGTTGTCATTAAGGGATATAATCGCAATCTCACTCATTGAGAAAAATGCGTTAACCAAAATAAGTACGATAAGTAAAACTAATTTCAGTATAATCCCAGCCGGGTCATCCATTATGGATTAACTCCTTTCGTTTTTCATAGTGGACTTTTGCTGAAAGTCCACAGTATTATAGCACATTATTTAATAATAGTCAACAATCAACAGATTATTCATTTATTCCCTTTTTTTAATTTTTGTTGTTTTGTCAATTGACTTGTGATTTGGTTGTGCTCAAAGCACAATTTGTTGTGGATTGAAAATCAGGGTGTAGAAACTGTTTTTTGCTATTTTCTTTTGACATTAAAATGTGTATAATGATAGTTGGTATTTTAGCGTCAACATAAATTAAAATCTTAAGGACAGTGAAAAAATGGCTTATTCAATTAACCCTGCCGTGTTCGGCTCTATGTTTGCCGTACCATCGCAGATTGTTGATAACAACATAAAATTAGCAAGTGCTTCGCAGTTGAAAACGTTGTTGTGGATTTTCCGTCACGCAAGTGAGCCGATTGACCCCGAGGTTATCAGCAAGGAAATCAACTACCGCAAAAGCGACATCTGCGATGCTTTAACCGTTCTTTGTGAATGGGGTGTACTCTCCTCTGACGGGGAAGCGGTCAAACCGATGCCTGCTCCTGCAGTTGCCGTTACCCCTGTTGCAGAAACCAAGAAAGAGTTGCCCGAACTTGCGCCCGTGAAACCAACCTATGAGCAAGTTGTTGCACGTTGTAAGGAATCGCCCGATATTGCACATATGTTCAATGACATTGAAGGACTGCTCGGTAAAACACTCGGTTACGACAGTGAATGCATTCTTCTTATGATGCACGATCAGTACGGTTTACCCGTGGAAGTTATATATATGCTTGTAAGCTACTGTGTCTCTGTCGGCAAAAGTAACCTTGCGTACATTGCAAAAGTAGGAAAAACCTGGGGCGAAAAGGAAATAGATACAATTGAAAGAGCTGCCGAACAGATAGAAAACCTCAAATCCTGTATTTCTTTATGGACAGAATTCGCCGCTATGGCAAATATACAGAATTCACGTCCCACATCATCGCAAGCAGCTTATATGCAGACGTGGTCAAAGGAATTCGGTTTCGGTGTGGATATGATTTACCTCGCTTATGAGGAAATGCTCGACCATTCAAGCCGCATCAGCTTCGCATATATGAATAAAGTTCTTGCAAACTGGCATCAGAAAGGGCTCAAAACCCCTGCAGATGTAGAAAAGGACAAGCAGGAATTCAGGGATAAGAAAACCAAAAAGACAAACTCGGATACATCTTATGATATGAACGAATTCAATCGCAGAGCAAATCAGTTGCCCGTTTACAAAAAGGGGGTATAAACCGTGGCATTCAGTAAAGATACTTACGAAAAAGCTGAGCGTGAGATAAAAAAGCGTCGCAACGAAGCACTTATACAGCGTGAAAGACGACATGACGAGGCTGTTAATAAAATTCCCGAGATCCTTGAAATCGAGGAAACTATGGCAAAAGCAGGTCTCGCAACAATCAAGGCTGTCGGTATGGGTAACGGTGGTGAAGATTACATAAAAACTCTTGCCGAGGTCAACCTCGATGCACAGGCAAGGCGTCGTTCTCTGCTTGCACGTAACGGGTATCCCGAAGACTGGCTCGATGTTAAATACACTTGCCCTAAGTGCGAGGACAAAGGCTCTGTAGGCGGTTACGTATGCGATTGCTTCAAGCTCCTGCTCAGATCAATCGAATACGAAAAGCTCTGTTCAAAGCTTCCCGTTGACAAGTGCAGATTTGATAACTTCCGACTTGACTATTATCCTGATGGTGCCGGAATCAGTCCCCGTCAGCGTATGGAAAGCGTGCTCGGTTACTGTAAAGATTATGCCGAAGATTTCAGTCTGAAATCCCCAAGTCTTCTGCTTTACGGCAAAACAGGTCTGGGTAAAACACATCTTTCGCTTGCAATCGCAGGCAAAGCTGTTGAAGCAGGATACGGTGTAATCTATACTACTGCTCAGAATCTTTTCAACCGTCTTGAGCGTGAAAAATTCGGCAGAGGTGACGGAGAAAACACAGAGCAGTCCATCCTCGACTGTGACCTGCTGATAATTGATGACCTCGGTGCAGAATTCAGCACACAGCTGACAGTTTCTGCTCTTTACAACATCGTAAACTGCCGTGGACTTGAAGAAAAACCGACAGTTATCAGCACAAATCTTTCACCCGAGGCAATCAAGGATGCATACAGTGACCGTATCGCATCAAGAATACTCAGTACATACACAATTCTGCAGTTTGACGGTGCAGACATCAGACAGATTAAAACTATTTAACACTTTTTACAGGAGTACTTATGGATATTATTTCAGCACTTACCAATGAATTCAAACTTCAGTCGTGGCAGATAGAAAACGTCGTCGGACTTATTGATGACGGCAATACAATCCCTTTTATTGCGCGTTACCGTAAAGAAGCTCACGGTACACTTGACGATCAGACTCTGCGTGAGATTTCAGAAAGACTCGAATATCTCCGCAATCTTGACAAGCGTCGTGAGGAGGTACGTTCTTCAATTGAATCGCAGGAAAAACTGACGGATGAAATTGCTGCCGCACTTGACAAAGCCGCTACGCTTGCCGAAATTGAGGACATCTACCGTCCGTTCAAGCCGAAAAGGAAAACTCGTGCTTCCGTTGCACGCGAAAAGGGTCTTGAACCTCTTGCAGCCGCAATTTATGCACAGCTCAAAGACAGCCCAGCAGCAATTGAACTTGCGGTTGAATATATAAACGAAGAAAAAGAAGTGCTCACCGCAGAAGATGCTTTGCAGGGTGCTATGGATATTATTGCCGAGGATATTTCCGATAATGCAGATATCCGTCGCAGACTGCGCAACCTCTTCACCGTGCTTGGTGTTGTTAACGTAAAGGCTTCAGACGAAACAGCACAGAGCGTTTATGAGCAATACTATGAGTTTTCACAGCCCGTTGATAAAATAGCAGGTCACAGAGTCCTTGCAATTGACCGCGGTGAACGTGAAGGTTTCCTTAAGGTAAGCGTTGAACTCGACAGAGTCAAGGCTTCAAATGTTATCACATCCGTCACTCTTTCTGACAGCGGCTCACTCTGCACAGATACAGTCCGTGACGCAGGTGCTGATGCTTACGACAGACTCATATACCCCTCAATTGAGCGTGAAATCCGTTCAATGCTTACAGAAAATGCAGCAGCTGCAGCAATCAAGGTTTTCTCTTCAAATCTCAAAGAGCTTTTACTTCAGCCACCCGTAAAGGGCAAAGTCGCACTCGGACTTGACCCGGGTTACAGAACAGGTTGTAAAGTTGCTGTTGTCGATGAAACAGGACGTGTGCTTGACACGGGTGTTGCTTACATCACCCACTCTGCAGCACAGCAGGAAAGCGCAAAAACTCTTATAAAAAATATGATCAGACGCTACGGCGTTAAGATTATCGCGATCGGTAACGGTACAGCTTCAAAAGAAACTGAAATCTTTACCGCAAATCTCCTTAAAGAAATTGACAGTGATACCGCTTATATGGTTGTCAGCGAAGCAGGTGCTTCCGTTTATTCTGCATCAAAACTTGCTGCTGAGGAATTTCCACAGTTTGACGTTTCACTGCGCAGTGCCGTTTCTATCGCGCGCCGTTTGCAGGACCCTCTTGCAGAACTTGTAAAAATTGATCCGAAGGCAATCGGTGTCGGTCAGTATCAGCACGATATGCCGAAAAAGGAACTTGACAACGCACTCAACGGAGTGGTTGAAGATGCAGTTAACAACGTCGGCGTTGATGTGAATACTGCTTCCCCGTCTCTTCTTACAAGGGTATCGGGCATCAACAGCACCGTTGCAAAGAACATCGTGGCTTTCCGAGAAGAAAACGGTGCATTTACAAGCCGTGCACAGCTTAAAAAAGTTCCGAAACTCGGTGCAAAGGCTTTTGAACAGTGTGCAGGCTTTATGCGTGTTGCAGAAAGCAAAAATCTGCTTGACAACACAGGTGTTCATCCTGAGAGTTACGATGCCGCAAAGGCACTTCTCGAACTTTGCGGTTATAGTGTAAACGATGCCGCAAACGGCAAGCTCGATTCACTTTCAGAGAAAATTGAAGCAATCGGTATGGAAACTGCTGCCGAAAAAATCGGTATCGGCGTACCGACAATGCTTGACATTATAAAAGAACTCAAACAGCCCGGACGCGATCCTCGCGACGAGCTTCCTCCTCCGATGCTTCGCACCGATGTTATGGATATGAATGACCTGACAGCAGGAATGGAGCTGCAGGGTACCGTTCGTAACGTTATCGACTTCGGTGCATTTGTGGATATCGGTGTGCATCAGGACGGACTTGTTCACATTTCTCAGATTACGGACAAATACATCAAGCATCCGTCCGAGGTGCTCAAAGTCGGTCAGGTTGTTACCGTATGGGTAATTTCCGTTGACCTTAACAAAAAGCGAATTTCTCTTACAATGAAAAAACCAAAGGACGCTTCAAATGAGTAAACGAAACACAACGGCACAAAAAAAGGCTGAATTCTGCCCTGTTGCAAAAAAATGCGGTGGCTGTCAGCTTCAGAATCTTACTTATCCCGAACAACTCAGCTACAAGCAGGCGAAGGTTATCCGTCTGCTTGGTAAATTCTGCCGTGTTAACGATATTATCGGTATGGAAAATCCGTATAATTACCGCAACAAGGTTCAGGCGGCTTTTGGTATGACAAAAGGCGGAAAGATTATTTCCGGCGTTTATCAGTCAAAGTCGCACAGAATTGTCTGCATTGACGAGTGTCGGCTTGAGGATAAAAAAGCAGACGAAATAATCGTAACTATCCGCAATATGATGAAGCATTACAGAATGATTCCGTACAATGAGGACACGGGTGTAGGCTTCCTTCGTCATGTGCTTGTCAAAAGGGGCTTCACAAGCGGACAGATTATGGTTGTTCTTGTGACAGGCACACCGATGTTCCCGGGCAAAAATGCATTTGTTAAGGAACTGCTGAAAAAGCATCCTGAAATAACAACCATCATCCAGAACATCAACCGTGAGCATACAAGCCTTGTACTTGGTGAAACAGAAAAAGTTCTTTACGGTAAAGGCACGATTGAGGATACTCTTTGCGGATGCGTGTTCAGAATTTCAGCAAAATCATTCTACCAGATTAACCCCGTGCAGACAGAAAAGCTCTACTCAACGGCAATTGAGTTTGCAGGACTGACAGGTAACGAAACCGTAATTGACGCTTATTGCGGAATAGGTACAATCGGTATAATCGCGGCACAAAAAGCAAAGAAAGTTATTGCTGTTGAGGTGAACAAGGATGCTGTTTTTGACGCGAAGAATAACGCAAGACGAAATGACACTCAGAATATAAATTTCTACTGTGCGGACGCAGGTAAGTTTATGACAAATATGGCTGCCGACGGAAAAACGGCAGACGTTGTGTTTATGGATCCTCCGCGTGCAGGCAGTGACGAAGCCTTTCTTTCTAGCGTGGTCACACTCAGCCCGAAGAAAATAGTCTACGTCTCCTGCAATCCCGAAACGCAGGAAAGAGACCTGAAGTACCTGATCAAAAACGGATATAAAGTCAAGAAAATCCAACCCGTCGATATGTTCCCACACACCAATCACGTCGAAACGGTTGTTCTGTTGGTTAAAAATAATTAAAGCGTCTGTTCCTGCCTTCCTTACCCTTGCAATAATGCCGTTTACATACAAAATTTCTACGGTATTGCTTTCGGACTAATCTCTTACATTGTCATCAGCTCTTTCTAAGGTGACTCCAAAAGATTAAAGGCAGCTCATGGGTAATCGCATTCTTGTTTGTTGCAATGTTACTTCTTACGCACTGATGTGATGCTCTGCTTGAATAATTATTTTATAGATGCGATTTATAATTGTGCTGTTGACAAAAATTAGACATAGTCGTATAATTGTTTGTAATCAATAATTATGTTTGGAGGTATTGTTCATTATGAAAAAATGTTTAGCAGTAATTATGGCTTTCGTTCTTGTTTTTTCTCTTTCAATTCCTGCCTTCTCGTGGGTAGATGTAAATGAGACAAAAAGCCAGATACCTGTAATTCGTATTTCAGGCGACGGTGAAGCTCTTTACGATGAAGAGGGCAATAAGATTTTCCATTACAGAGATCTTGCAAACCTTGTAAGCGGAGAGTCTGAAGGTGCAGACAACAGTGAGATGTACAAGGAAATGGCTGAGAACCTTCTTCCTGCTCTTGCAAAAGGTTTTGTAACAGATAACTGGGATGACCTTTATGCAGGTCTTGAAACAGAAATCAGCAAGATTTTTGCAAACTCTCTGCTTGATGAAAACGGTAACGTAACAAACAATTCAGGTTTATCTGAATCACGTAAGCAGCAGATGGAGAACAAGAGAAACAACGACCAGAAGGGCCAGAAAGGCTACTACGGCTGGGAAGACTACTGGTTCCACTATGACTGGCGTCTTGACCCGATGGAAACAGCTGATGTTTTCCACTCATTCATTCAGGATATCAAGAGAACAACCGGTTGTGAAAAGGTTGGTATCGCTGCTACATGTCTTGGTACTAACATAGTTATGGCTTACGTTGCAAAATACGGTGTTGAAGACATTCAGGGTATCGGTATAGACGGAAGCGTTGTTGGAGGTGCAGAAATCCTCAGTGATGTTATCTGTGCAAAGTTTGACGTTGATCCTCCTGCCCTTATGAGAGTTCTCCGTGACGTTGAGGGTCTCGGTATGTTCAGCATTGACGATTTCATTATGGAAACTCTTGAGATGCTCGTTCGTACAGGTTTCCTTGAAAGCGCAATCTCTACAACAGAAAACATTTTTTACGATAAACTTGTTGAGGGTGTTACCTCTGCTCTTGCTCTTTCTACATTCTACACATGGCCGAACTACTGGGCTTGCGTAACTCCTGAAGATTACGAGTCTGCAAAGTACTACGTTTTCGGTCAGGAAGGTAGCGAAAAGAGAGTAAAATATGCAGGACTTATCGAAAAACTTGACAATTACGACAGAGAAGTTCGCCGTAGAGTTCCTGATCTCATCCAGAAGATCAAAGACGGCGGCGCAAACTTCGGTGTTATCTCAAAATACGGTTATCAGTTAATTCCGATTTGTGCATCTTCAGATGAAATCTCAGATCAGTTCGCTTCTGTTAAACGTTCTTCTTTCGGTGCAACAACATCAAGTGTTTATGAGCCTCTTTCAGATGAATATATCGACCTCAGAATTTCTGAAGGAAAGGGTAAATATATTTCTCCTGACAAACTCATTGATGCATCAACATGTATCTGTCCTGACACCACTTGGTTCATTAAAGGATCCAGTCACTCCAACTGGACAACTTATGAGCTAAAAATCCTTTATGAAGTTGCAACTGCTGACAGACAGCTTACTGTAGATGATTTTCCGTACACACAGTTTATGGTTTATAACACAGAGTCGGATACACTCTACCCGATGACTGAAGAAAACTGTAATACAGAAAATTGGGATGCAGATCCTGATATCTACAAGCCTGATTCATTCCTTGATAAAATTAAGGTTATATTCAGCACACTTATTCATTGGTTTAAGGTTTTATTTGAACACATTTCAACTTCAGAGAATGCCTGAAATCATTTCTGACAATTAACTTTTTCAAATTATATGGGACCGCAGATGCGGTCCCGTTATTTTTATAAAAACTATATCTTTTATGAAAAATATTTGTTATAATTACAGTTATAACAAATAAACCATTTTTTTGGGGTGATACCGTGGGTGAAAAGCTTAAAAAGCTCGTCGGTGTACAGGGAGATTTCAAGACCGCCATTCTACCGATGATAAATTACAGTTACGCCAATATGTATATGGGCGGTGCAGGTTACATTATCAGTATGTACTTCACCGTTTTCCTGACAGACGTCGTTAACCTATCCCTTAATCAGGCAGGTATTGTCGTTATGATTGCGACTGTATGGGACGCAATAACTGATCCTGTTATGGGAATTATCACAGACCGTACGCGGGCAAAAACAGGTAAACACCGTCGCTACCTTTTGTGGGGTATTCCGTTGATGGTTCTTTCCTACACTCTATTGTGGAATTCTTTCGGTCTCAACGGTAAGGAAAACCCTGCACTCGCCATGGCATATTTCATCATCGTTTATATGCTTTACAAAACAGCATACACTGTTATCGGTGTGCCTCACACGGCTATGCTGCCCGAACTTGCTCCCGAATACAATCTGCGCACGCAGTATAACTCTGTAGGTTATCTGTTCAACTCTGCAGGTATGGTTCCGGCATTCGGAATCGTTGTTGCAATTCTTGCAATTTTCGGTTCAAACGATAACCTCACATCAGAGTCAAAATCACCGTTCCTTGTTATCGGTATTGTACTTTCCATATTTTTTGGTGTTGCAGTTTTCCTGACTTACAAGACAACCAGGGAACCAAGTTCACTTAACAATAAGGTTGACAAGCTCGACATCAAGTACATTATCCGTGAATATGTGCTTGTTTTCAAAAACAAGTCTTTCAGACAGTATTTCTTTATGAGCCTTGCATACCAGTTCTCAACAGGATTCTATGCCAATTCAAAGGTTTACTACATAAAATACCTTGCAAATCAGTACAGCAGTTATGCGCTTTTCAATGCTGTTGCAGGTGTTGCGGAAGCTGCTGCTTTTCCGCTTAACTACGCTCTTACAATGAAACACGGCAAGAAAAAATGCGGTAACATCGTCACGCCGCTTATGGTTGCAGGTCTTGCAATCGGACTTATTATGCAGTCAGGCGGATCACTCTTCTGGAGTGTTCTTATGATGGTGAGTATGATCCTTTATCCTTTCGGCATGTCGGGTCTAGGATTTGTTTCAACAAATATTTTTCCCGATCTTACCGACGTTGACGAAATGATTACAGGCAGACGAAGAGAAGGTGTTATCGCCACCTTCAGCACTCTGATTAAAAAGAGTATCAGTGGTGTTATGGCTGCGATGGTTGGCTTTACGTTGCAGGGCTTTGGGCTCGTTACGGGCGACACTGTTTCCGAATACGAAAAAACAACAAACTCGCTCTTTGCGCAGAGTGACAGTGCCGTTCTGGGCGTGCGTATCTGCGTTGCGGTTATCCCGATTATTGCCGCCATTATTTCTCTTATTCTTCTGAAGCGTTTTGCAATGACGAAGGAAGACCACACTATGATTCGTGCTGCAATTGCCACAAAGCATAAATACGGCAGCGTCACCCTTACTGATGAGCAGAGAAAACGCTGTGAAATCATATCCGGACAGAAACTCGAAAACACCTGGCTTGGTCTTTCTGATAACACCAACGAAACACATTACCTTGACACTGATGAAAATGGCGAGTATATTATTCTCATAGAACAAAAGAAGCTGAAGGAGACAATGAAATGATTGACATAACCAAAAAATATCCACCGAAAAGAGAGAAGACATTTAAAAACGATACGAAGGATTTCTTTTTCTATCTCATCCAGTGGACGTGGGGTCTGCCGGTAAATCTTATCGGCGGAATTGCGTTTCTTATCTGCACAAAAATAAAAAAGCGCCGTTGGCAGCGCTTCGGTTATTCATACATTGTTTATCTCCCGTGGAAATCAGGCGGACTGTCACTCGGACTGTTCATCTTTATGCGTGACAATCATAAAAGTAAAACATGGACATACAATACCCGAATTCACGAATACGGTCACACATGGCAGTGCCTTCTCCTCGGTCCGCTTTATTATATAGTTATCGCCGTGCCGTCAATGATATGGTGCAATTGCTTTGAAGGCTACAGAAAAAAGAATAACGTTTCCTATTATAAGCTTTATTGTGAAGCGTGGGCAAACGCGTGGGGACAAAAATTCAGCAAAATGAAAATGGATCTCTGATTCAGACAATACTACAAAAAGCCAAAAGGATGACTGAGCCATCCTTTTGGCTTTTTCGCCTTTATTTATACGGTACGGGAATGAATGAGAGTAACGTCTCAAAAAGTTTTTCAAACCATGCCTTTATAAATGCAAACACATCGATATCAGTTACGTTTGAAGTATCCTGTGAACCTTCCTGTACTTCGTATTCAACTTCTGTCTGAGTCTCTTGTATCATCGGTGACTGGTCGATAAGCTCCAGATATTCGACGTAAGCCGATGACGTTTCAAGCAGAACTCCGGACGGCTTTCTCTGATCGACAGAGGCAAGAAGCGTTCCTGCTTCATTAAGAAGTGCTGTATCCATACTGTCAATCACACCGTCATGGTTGCAGTCAGCAGCTTTATAAACCGCTACACCAACCGTATCTTCGGTAAGCATTCCGTTCATCAGACAGGAAACAAGAACTGCATCCTGACCATCATACCAGCTGTCACCGTTTGTATCTCCGTAAATAAGAATTGTATACTCATCAATCACGGTATCGCCGTCTTTGATCACTGCCTTGGCACCTGTTCCGAGTCTGTTGTTTGTAGTTTCATAACTCCAGGTGTAGTTTTCTGCAAGAGTTATATAATTCTCAAGTGATGTTGAACCTGCGTCGAGACCGTAAATAAGATCTGAGGAATAATCGATTCCTATTTCATCGGTAATGCTGAGTGCCAAAGCAGGTATTTCCTCAGTTTCTGTTGCACCGCAACTATCGCAGGTGCGTGTTTTTAATCCTGCTTCTCCAATTGACGCAGCAACAGAGATTTTCCACTCGCCAAAGCTGTGTTCACTGCCGGTAGAAGTTGTTGTCTCCTTCAGAACCTTATCACACTGTGTGCAGATTATTTTTTCGTAACCACCCTCTGTGCAGGAACCGCCTGACACAGTCTGCTCCTGATGATCGCAGACCGTCTGAGCCTGTATACAAGCATTTTTAAGATTATATAATCCGGAATAATAATTCTCAGAACGTGACCAACCGTAATTATAAATATAGGTTTCACCATTGCTTGAGTATTTGTCTCCTTCTTCAAACGGGAACATTGCACCGTCAGTAGACATCACAACAGAGAATCTGCTGCCGGGTTTGACTGCAATCTCCTCAGGCAAATCAATTACATGATAACCTTCACACTCAACCGTTGTAGTAAAGTTGGCACACAAAGTACCTGCAGTAGGATTGCTTCCGGAAGGAATATCCGTATAAACTCTGATTTTAAGAGTTACATCTGCTTCATCGGTATAAGTTGCGACTGACTTAATCTTTTCATAACCTTTTGCATTAAATACATTCGCAACCATACCGGAGGTACCTATTCCTATAAGGAAATTGTAGTAGTGTCCGTTGTAGGAATAATTTCCGTAATACTCTCCGACAGGCTGAGCTTTGTATCCTACAAAAGTCGTAAGGGTTGCATCATGGTATGAAATCCAGAAATATCCCGAATCTCCCCACCATGTATCCCAACTGTTTTTACAAAGCCACGCACCGTTTTCAGAGGGCTTGCAATCAGCTTTGAAATTATCTGCTGAGAAATTATCGTCCCAACCAATAACCGTGATTGCGTGGTTTGTTGTTGTTGCCGTATCACAATAATAAGCAGCTGCGGACGAAGTTTTGTTATAATAGGTATCATCGTGGTAGTAACTGGCCGTTACTGCACCGTACTCAATAACGTAATTTTTAACCTGTTCTGCCGTAGCCAATACATCTGCAGATTTAATAATAAAACCACTGTTTGTATTACGTCTTTGTGCATCTGTATACTGCGGAAGTCTGGACACATTATTATAATCTGACGGAATTGCGTCCTGATTTGCGATACCTGCCCATCGTGACAGAGCCTGTGAAACTCTGAGCCAGTTTCCGCCTGTCAGGTAAGGATTGCTGACTGTTACACCGTCACCGTAAGCAAGGTCTGTTGTATCGGTTGTTGCACTGTTGTTTCCGAACCACGCAAGGTGTGACTCAGAAAAGTCCGTAGTGCCGAGTTCAACTTTACCTTCACTGATCAAGGAACTCTCAAGAGCACTGATAGCAGAAAATGCCCAACAGTTTCCTGACTGACCCTGCCATTTAACAGACGTAACAACATTTGCCTGACGAGCGTCATAAGATGACGGTATTTGAGTTGAAGTACCACTCATCGTATGAAAATCATCGTCAAAAGACAAACGGTTGTCTTTTTCAATTACATTGCCGTTTTCGTCATAATAAATATCATTTACATAACCGTATTCACTTGACTCACCGGGTTCAATCCGGATAACTTCGGGCTTGCTGAAGTCAGAAAGACCCGAGCCGTCTGCCGCCAGAACTGACGGTAAACCTGAAGATAAGAGAATTGCCACAACAAGAAAAACAGATAAAAAGTGTTTCATAAATAAAACCTCCTTATTTTGCAGAGAGGACAGAAAACCTAACATATCCCCTCTCGGCAATAACTATCATATTCATTTTATCACACATACTTGCTTTTGTAAACCGAAAATGCATCGGTGTTAATTTAGCCTTTGTGATATGTTTTAATTTTTCTCTATTGACATAAATCACCTGTGTTGTTATAATTTCGATAATAGAATTTAGGAGTTGATAACGTGAATATTTTCAGCAGAATAACTGCAATGCTTTTGTCCGTTTTGATGGGCATTCTTTCAACCTTCGGTGTCGCTTTGCCCAACCACGAGGTTGATGACAGCAATTGGAACACAAACTATAAATATATCTTCGTTCACGGTCTCATGGGCTGGGGACAATATGATTTTTATTATCCGATTATGCCGTATTGGGGAATGTTCGGAGGAGAATTGATGAAATATCTCAACAACAACGGCTTTGAATG
>JAZNCK010000126.1:0-14485 GCA_045587505.1 Acutalibacteraceae bacterium | reverse complement strand
TCTGTGACCGTAACATTGCGGAGGATCTTTCAAGAATGCTCGACTCTCTTGCAGTTGAGGACAGTCTCCCGAAAACTATTCTCTTCTGCCTTAATCCGAAGGATAATTATGTGCTCGGCACAATGCTCGGAAATTTCCAGACAAGTGAAGCGCCGTCAAAAATTCAGTTTGGTTCAGGCTGGTGGTTCAACGACAACATCGACGGTATGCGTGAACAGATGAAGACCCTCGGCAACCTCGGTGTACTCGGCAAGTTTGTCGGTATGGTTACGGATTCGAGAAGTTTCCTATCCTATCCAAGACACGAGTATTTCCGTCGTATCCTCTGCGGACTTGTGGGAGATATGGTCGAAAACGGACTTTATCCGTACACCGAAGAGTTGGAAGATATTATTAAAGATATATCATTCAACAATGCTAAAAATTATTTCGGAATATAAAACGTTATAAAAATAAGAGCTGAGGAAAATCCTCAGCTCTCGATTTTTATTGAACTAAATCAGTTTTCTTTTGCATCCTTTTTATAGAAAAATGCACCGATAATCATAATTACTGCAAACACAATAAGATAGAAGAGTACGGGGAAAGAGAACTCACCGTTTGCCTTAGCGTTAAGATACGGTGTAATACCGTGTGCGTAAACAGCAGCAAATACCATAAAGCCTGATGCGATTATACCGATAAGAGGCATAACAACATTTTTGAAGATATTTTCTTTGCCGTTCTTTAAAATAAATGCAAAGAAAATCGGAATATAAAGAGCGTAGATTGTGATAATCGGAAGCTCTGAAGAGTCAAAACTGAAGATGCCGAAGAGTGGCTTTCCTGTTTCGGGATTGCCCCAAAGATTTGCACCATAGAAGTAGAACAGCCATGCTGCGCAAACAATGAGACCGAAAACAGATGCGTTTGTAGGCATATTTGTTTCAGCACTTACTTCCTTGAACATCTTTACCTTCGGACCCTGATTTCTTGCTGAAAGAGCATAGAGACTACGTGTGCTTGCAACCATAAGACCGTTGAGTGTACCAAGACAGGAGACAACGATCATAGCATTGAGCGCTGTGCCGCCGACATTACCGAAAATGTTAAGGAAAGCTGTTGGTGCACCTGCACCGTCCTTAAGGTCAGCGATCTTTGCACCACCGGCAAGACCGATGTAATAAAGAATGTAAACAGCTACGATAATAAGGGCACCTACAACAAGTGCGATAGGAAGATTCTTCTTTGAATTCTTAAGCTCTGCGTTGATTGATGTTGCGATGATCCAACCTTCATAAGCAAATGCTGTAGCAACAACTGCTGCAAAAAGAGGAGCACCTACGCCTGTCTGTTCAACAAGGTCCCATGTCTGGAAAGCTGCAACAGTGTTACCGTTCCTGATACCGACAATTGTACCTACAATAGCCATAATGATAAGCGGAATAAGCTTAACGGCCGTTGAACCAACCTGGAACTTACCTGCAATAATCGGAGAAAGTGCATTGATCGCGTAGCTCATACAAAGATAGAAGCAGGACAAGGCAAGACAAAGACCGCCTGTGATATCGTCTGAGCCAAACAATACAAGTGTGTAACGTGCTGAAACCCATGCAAGAACGCTCGTCATACCCGGATAATAAATTGTCGTTGTAAACCAACCGAGCATATATGCATATTTTGATCCGAGAGTTGCTTCCGCATAGTCAACAAGACCGTTAACTTTTTCGTATTTGTTTGCGAGTGTTGCAAAGTTATAGGAACAAACCACAATAACTATGCCACCAATTACCCAGGCGAGAATACCCAAAGGCATATTACCCTGAGTGTACTGAAGTACATTCTGTGCTTTAAAGAAAACACCGCTACCGATAACGATACCGACAACCATACAGATTGCAGTAACGAGACCGTACTTTTTCTTAAGTTCTGTACCCAATGATAAAACCCCTTTCATAATTACAAAATAATACAAACTTGCGTTATAAATTATAATTTATATCTTGAAAAAAGTAAAATTGCATATTATAATATAATCATTACACTTCGTAATGTCTGGAGTTGATTTTTTTGGAATCTTCAAAGTTTTATGCATTACTAAAAGCAGTCGAATACGGCAGTCTGACAAAAGCTGCCGAAGAGCTTGGTTACACTCAGGCAGGACTGACACATATGATGAACCGACTTGAAAAAGAAATCGGTCTTACACTTCTGCAACGTAACAAGTCAGGTGTCTCCCTGACCTCTGACGGAAATGAATTACTCAGCCTGATTGAGGACTTCACTGCAAAGGGTCTTGCTCTCGAAAATGCAGTCAACAGAATCAAAAACGGTAACGATAAAATCATCCGTATTGCAGCTTATGCAAGTATCACGAGTCATTGGCTGCCGGAAATAATCAGTAATTTTAAAAAAGATTTTCCGAATATAGATTTCGAGTTGCAGGTTTCGGGTTTTGATGAAATTTCACAGGATGTCATAAACGGAAATATTGATCTCGGATTCACAAGTCTGCAACCGAATATGCCGGGTGAATGGATAGCTCTCAAGGACGATCCTCTGTTTGCCGTTTTACCGATCGATTATGATAACGGGAACAAAAAAATACACATTTCTATATTTGACAATAAATCGTTTTTTATGCCGACGTACGGTTTTGATTACGATATTATGCGTACACTTGATGAAAACGGAGTTAAACCGCTTATCAACCGCACTGCGCTTGACGATACTGCTGTAGTTTCAATGGTCAGTCATTCGCTCGGACTGAGTATTCTGCCAAAGCTTGTTCTCAGCGGTATGCATGGAAAATTCACAGCAAAGGCAATCGAACCCACATCCCACCGAGAACTCGGTATATTGATAAAAAACAGAAATTCTCTTTCACCTGCTGCACACAAATTTATATCTTATTGCAAACAAACAGTTAAAGATTTATGATTATTTTCTGTGTTTTCTTTATATTGTATTGAACTGAAATGTATTAAGTGATAAAATTTTAGAAATCATTTCAAGGAGTGTTATTATGACAAAAGAACAAGCCAAAATCAAAGCCAAAGAATTGGTTTCAAAAATGACTGTTGAGGAAAAAATCTCTCAGCTTCTCTATACATCCGCACCCATTGAAAGACTCGGTATAAAAGCCTACAACTGGTGGAACGAGGGTTCACACGGTGTTGCACGCTCAGGAACAGCCACTGTTTTTCCTCATGCTATTGCTATGGCTGCAACATTTGACCCTGAACTCGTCAATACAGTTGCCGATGCTATTTCGACTGAAGGCAGAGTCAAATATAACCAACACGTAAAATACAACGATTTCGATATTTTCAAAGGTATCACCTTCTGGGCTCCTAACATTAACATTTTCCGTGATCCCCGTTGGGGAAGAGGTCAGGAAACTTTCGGTGAGGATCCGTTCCTTACTGCAGAACTCGGTGTTGCTTTTGTAAAAGGTATCCAGGGTGACGGTGAATTTTATAAGGCAACTGCTTGTTCCAAGCATTATGCCGTCCATTCAGGCCCTGAAAAAGATCGCCACGGTTTCGATGCAATCGTTTCAATGCACGATATGTACGAGACATACCTCCCGGCTTTCGAAAAGACTGTCAAGGCAGGTGTTGCCGGTGTAATGGGTGCTTATAACCGTACCAACGGTCACCCTTGCTGTGCTCATCCGTATCTTCTCAAAGAAGTTCTGCGCGGTGATTGGAACTTTGACGGCTATGTTGTTTCCGACTGCGGTGCACTCAATGACATTTATGAACATCACAAGTATGTTAACACAAAAGCTGAGGCTGCTGCAGTTTCACTTAAGAATACCTGCGACCTCAACTGCGGTGAAATCTATCAGCACCTTATTGATGCTTATGAAGAAGATTTAATAACCGAAGAAGACATCACAATTGCAACGGAAAGACTTTACACAATCCGTTTCCTTCTCGGAGAATTTGAAGATGTCAGACCTTATTCTGACATCAGCTATGATAAGCTCGACTGTAAGGAGCACAGAGAGCTAAACCTTAAAACAGCTCAGGAAAGTATTGTTCTTCTTCATAACAAGGACAATTTCCTTCCGCTTGATAAAAACATCGAAAATAGAATTGCAGTTGTCGGACCGAACTCAATGTCTGTTACTGCACTTGAGGGTAACTACAACGCATACGCTTCCGAATACATCACAATTGCTGACGGTATAAGACGAGTATTCACAAATTCTCATATTACTGTTGAAAAAGGTACAAACTACTGTAACGAAAAGCTCAATGATTGGAGTGGATTCGGCAACCTTATCAGTGACGGTGTTGCCGCGGCTGCTCAGGCAGATATCACTGTGCTTGCACTCGGTCTTGACTGCTCAATTGAGGGCGAGGATACAGGCTTTGACAACGACTACACCGCTTGTGGTGACAAAAAATATGTTACTCTGCCGGCGACACAGCAAAAACTCGCTGAGGCAGTATGCGAAGAATGTGAAAACGTCATCGTTGTTCTTATGTGCGGCAGCTCAGTTGATGTCGGTGAAAAGGTGCGAAGCAAAGCAAAGGCTATCCTTCACGCGTGGTATCCCGGTTCAACAGGCGGACTTGCAGTTGCTAATATACTTGCAGGCGAAGTTTCACCCTGCGGTAAACTTCCCGTTACGATCTACGACGCTAATCATAATCTTCCGAGTTTCCTTGACTATGATATGCGTGGCAAAACATACCGTTACATTGACTCAGATGCACTTTATCCGTTCGGCTACGGTCTTTCATACACAAGTTTTGCTTACAGTAACGCAAAGATACTCACAAACAGTAAAGATAAAGTTCAGATAAGCGTTGAAATAACTAACATCGGTGAACGTAAAGGTATTGAAAAAGCTCAGGTTTACGCTAAGTTTACCGACAGCAGAACTCATACACCACACTTCCAGCTTTGCGGTATCAGTTCGGTTGAAATCAATCACGGTGAAACCAGAACGGTAACATTTGACATTGATACTTACTGGCTCAAGGCAGTTGATGAAAACGGTAAGCGTATTACTCCCGACGGTGAACTCAGACTCTTTGTCGGAGGACATCAGCCTGATAATGTAAGTAACAGACTTCTTAATTATGAGTGTCTTGAGATTAATCTTAAATAACTTCATACACCAAGAATTCGAAAGAGAGTTTTATTTATGCTGAAAAAACTTGAATGGAAAACGGTTTTCAAAATCGTTGTCGGTATACTCACCGTCTACCTTGCCGTACATTACTGGCCAAATATTTCCGGGATTATCAGTACGGTATTTTCTGCCGCAACTCCAATTATCATCGGTGCGGTTATGGCATATCCCCTAAATATACTTATGTCATTTTACGAAAGGCATTATTTCCCGAAATCTTCAAAACCTTTAGTGGTTAAAAGTCGTAAAACGATCAGCCTGATCGGTGCAGTTATAACAATTCTCGGTATCATTTCACTTGTTATCGGTCTTATTGCACCGCAGCTTGTTGCATGTATACAGATGCTCATCAACGAAATCCCCGGTGCGATGGATTTTGTTATCGGCAAACTTAAAGAAAATGAATTTGTTTCTAAAAACCTTATCAATTCACTTTCTTCCATTGACTGGAAATCACGAATTGCTGACATTATAGAAACAGTCACAAGCGGTCTTGGTGATGTTGCAGGTGTTGCTTTCTCTGCCGTTACATCAGTATTCTCCGTTGTATCAAACATCATTCTCGGTGTTATCTTTGCACTGTATATTCTTATAGACAAAAACAGATTGGGCAGACAATTCAAAAAAGTCGCAAAGAAATATATACCTGTCCGCTTTATTGACAAAATTGCACACGTTGTCAACGTTCTTAACGATTGCTTCCACCGTTTTATCGTCGGTCAGTGTGCAGAGGCAGTTATACTCGGTGTGCTTTGTATAATCGGTATGTCTGTTTTGCGTATTCCTTATGCTATGATGATTGGTACACTTATGGGATTCACAGCACTTATCCCTATTGTCGGTGGTCTTATCGGTGCAGGCGTAGGTGCATTTCTCATACTTATGGAATCTCCTGTCAAGGCTTTGATTTTTATAATTTTTGTTATTATTCTTCAGCAGTTTGAGGGCAACCTTATCTATCCGAAGGTTGTCGGCTCATCAATCGGTCTTCCCGGTTTATGGGTGCTTGCAGCTGTTACGGTCGGCGGCGGTGTCTTCGGTATATTAGGAATGCTTGTCGGTGTACCGATTGCCGCAACACTCTACAAGCTAATCAGCGAAGACGTTGAAAACAAAAAGAAAACTATACCGGCTGACGGAAATATCCAGTCAGAAGAATAAAGAGGTGTTATCTTTTGGAAAACAAATTCAGTCGTATTCTTCAGTTGTTTCTTGTTTTTCTGAAGATCGGTGCATTTACCTTCGGTGGCGGTTACGCAATGATTCCGATTATTCAGAAAGAAATTGTTGAAAAGAAAAAATGGATTACCGACGATGATATACTCGAAATCATTGCAATTGCAGAGTCCACTCCCGGACCGATTGCAATCAATTCTGCGACATTTGTCGGTTACCGTGTAGCAGGATTTTTCGGTGCCATGTTTGCAACACTTGGTGTTGTCCTTCCTTCTTTTGTAATTATTCTTCTTATCTCGTTTGTTTTAAGAGAATTTCAGGATATCCCTGCAGTACAGTACGCGTTTAACGGTATACGTGCAGGTGTACTCGCTCTGCTTATCAAAGCTCTTGTTGCAATGTATAAAAAAGCTCCTAAAGGACTTGTCGGATACATCGTTATGGGGGCATCGTTTATTATCACGGCATTTTTTGATATCAATGTGCTTTTTGTTATCATCGGCTGTGCAGTGTTCGGACTCGTTACTTCTCTTATCGCTGAAAGGAGGAGTAATAAATGAATATTTTCCTTGACCTTTTTCTCACATTTTTCAAGATAGGCGCCTTCACTTTTGGCGGAGGTTATGCGATGCTTCCTCTTATGCAGGAAGAGGTGCTTAACCACAAATGGATGCCCCTTGAAGATGTAGTTAATTTTATTGCAGTCAGCGAGAGTACACCCGGCCCGTTTGCGATCAATATGGCAACCTATGTCGGCTCAGAAGTCGGTGGAGCATTCGGACTCGCCGGCAGCCTTTTCGGTTCATTCTGTGCAACATTCGGTGTTGTTCTTCCGTCATTTGTTGTTATCCTTATTGTCGCAAAATGCTTTGAACGTTTCAAAAACAGCAAGGTTGTAAAGGGATGTATGACAGGACTCAAGCCTGCAGTTGTCGGACTTATCGGTTCGGCAATCGTATCCGTGCTTCTTACGGTTTTTATTCCGAACGGTTTTTCAACGGGAATTTTCACAGAGATTTCATTCTACGTATCTCTTGCAATTTTTACACTGTGCACCGTTCTTGCTTTCAAGAAAGTTCATCCTATTATCATCATTGTGCTTTCAGCATTACTCGGAATCGTTGCAGGATATGCATTTTAAATATTTAAAATAAAACAGACTTGAAGATAGCCATCTGAATAAAACAAGCATATCAGATATAGCTCTCAGGAGGAAAATTATGATTACTTCAAAAGACGATCTTAAATACTATTTAGCACAAGACGCGATCGCTTTGCATTGTGAAGAAAAAAGAATGCCAAAGTTGTTCGGCGATGAGCTTTGGAAATTTGAAAGACTGCTTAGAAAAACTGAATACTACAGAAATGCATATAAAAACTCAAAAAAGCACCTGATTCTCCACTATATCTTTTATAGGATTCTGTTTCACAAATATTCAGTTAAGTTAGGTTTTTCCATACCACTCAATGTCTTTGGGCCGGGGTTGTCTATTGCTCATTACGGTACTATTGTTGTAAATGCTAATGCAAAAGTAGGAAAGAACTGCCGTATACATGCAGATGTAACCATCGGTGCTACAAGTGGCAACAGTACCGCACCTCAGATAGGCGACAATGTATTCATCGGAACCGGTGCAAAAATCATAGGAGACCTTTCCGTTGCGGATGATGTGGCGATAGGTGCAAATGCCGTTGTTGTAAAATCGATTTCAGAAAAAGGAGTTACGTACGGCGGTATCCCTGCAAAAAAAATCAGTTCAAATAATTCTCATGCCAATATTGCACCAAAGCTTTTAAAATAAAGTGAACAAGAGCAGGAAATCCTGCTCTTGTTGTATTTATGGCTATTTATCAAAGCTCGGGTTGAAGGCATAGAAGTTTTTGCAGTCCATTTTGTCTGTTGCAAGGCGGAGACCTTCTCCGAAACGCTGAAAGTGGACAATCTCTCTTTCACGAAGGAATTTAATCGGTTCACGCACATCCGGGTCATCAACAAGGCGGAGAATGTTATCATAAGTAGTACGCGCCTTCTGCTCGGCACCCATATCCTCCGAAAGATCGGTGATAAGATCTCCTTTCGATTGCATACTTGCTGCCGTCCACGGGAAACCGCTTGCCGCAGTGGGGTAAACGCCTGCTGTGTGATCAACAAAGTAAGTGTCAAATCCGCTACGCTTGATTTCCTCCGGTGTGAGATTGCGTGTAAGCTGGTAAACTATCGCACCTATCATCTCAAGGTGCCCTAATTCTTCCACGCCGATGTCCGTAAGGAGACCTTTGAGTTCAGGGTAAGGCATAGAATAACGCTGACTCAGATAACGCAAAGATGCACCCAACTCACCGTCGGGACCGCCGTATTGCGAAATGATTATTTTCGCATATTTAGGATTAGGGTTGGCAATTTTTACAGGATACTGTAATTTCTTTTCATACACAAACATCAGCAGCTACCTCCTATATCCCACGGCCACGGATTTTTCAGCCACATCGCGCCGGGATCACCGTTCGAATAAAGAGGACCGAACTGTTCCTCATATTCGCAGACAAGTTTTTCGTTTTTTTCTTCGTATTTCTTGTAAAGTGAAAGTGCCGTAAGATCATCCGGGTGGGTATCCATATAAAGATGAAGCTCCCACATTGCAAACTGTACGGCATCAAGTTTTTGCAAAAGCATTGTTCTCGTCATCTGTTACCACTTCCGAGGAACGGCTTGCTGAGTACAGGGAAAAGTGTTCCGCACTTGAGTGCCGTCATTTCGTCAAAGGTTGTAAAATCAGTCTGAAACGGGACATAAGCCATTGCAACCTGCGGACATTCGGGCAAAGCCGTCATTTTTCCCGCATAACTTTCCGCAAAATGCGGTCTATGATAGCCCATCGGTTTAACATGATGGGTGTAAGAAGGATTGTTCAAGTTAAACTTACTCCTTTTTATTTACTCGGCATACGCCTAATACATTGTATGCAACGGTTTTGTATAGGGGACAAATTTATCACAAATACTTGATTTTTTGCTAACATAATAGTATAATGTATTAACTTAAATGCGATTATCGGGAGAAGTAGCTCTTCTTCGTCATATCAGAGAATGAGGCATTATGGTGAAAGCCTCTTATGACGTGTTTTGTGAAATGCACCCGCCAGCACGCAGGGGGAAAGGCTTGTGCCGAATATCTCTGTGCGGAAGCCACCGTTACAGGGCTAAAAAGTAATAAGTCGGAGTGGAACCGCGGACTACCGCCTCCGTCGCCATTGGCGATGGGGCGTGTTTTATACCGTTTTCTGCTTTTCGGCAGCTTTTGAAAGCGAGTGATAATATGTTTGAAAGAATGAGAGAAGATATTCAGTGTGTACTTGACCGTGACCCTGCTGCGCATTCGGCAATTGAGGTTATGCTCCTCTACCCCGGCTTCAAGGCTGTACGCAGTCACCGAAAAGCACATTGGTTTTATACGCGAAAAATGTTTTTTATCGCACGTATGATTTCGCAGATAAACGTCAGAAGGACGGGTATAGAGATTCACCCGGGAGCACAGATCGGCAGAAGATTCTTTATCGACCACGGCACGGGAATTGTTATCGGTGAAACGACAATTATCGGTGATGACGTTACTGTTTACCAGGGTGTTACACTCGGTGGTACCGGTAAGGATACCGGTAAACGACATCCTACAATCGGTAATAACGTGCTTATCGGTGCAGGTTCAAAGGTACTCGGTCCCGTTACCGTTGGCGACAACACAAACATTGCTGCAGGTGCAGTTGTACTTGATAAAATTCCTGAAAATTCAACAGCCGTCGGTGTACCTGCAAGGGTTGTACGTCGCAACGGAAAAAGAGTTCAGGATCTTGACCAGGTTCATATTCCCGACCCGATTTCGCAGGAACTTTGCAAATTAAGGGCAGAAATTGATAAACTAAAGAAAAAGATGGAGGAACAGGAACAATGAAAGTTTTTAACACTCTGACACGTCAGAAAGAAGAACTCAGAACAGTTGAAGAGGGCAAGGTAAAAATCTATGCCTGCGGCCCGACAGTTTATAATTTTATTCACATCGGCAACGCAAGACCTCTTTGCGTTTTCGACGTGCTTCGCCGTTTCCTCGAATACACAGGTTACGACGTTCGTTTTGTTCAGAATTTCACCGATATTGACGACAAGATTATCAAACGTGCAAATGAAGAAGGTACAACTTACAAGGATGTAAGCGAAAAATACATCGAAGAATTCTGGAAAGATGTCAAGGGCATGAACATCCGCGAGGCTACAGTTCACCCGAAAGCAACAGAAAACATCGACGAGATTATTAACATCGTTTCAACACTGATTGAAAAAGGCTACGCTTACGCAGTTGACGGCGACGTATATTTCAGCCCTAAGAAGTTTGACGAGTACGGCAAGCTTTCACATCAGCCTCTCGAGGACCTCGAGGCAGGTGCAAGAATTATGGTCGGTGAGGTCAAAAAAGAACCGATGGACTTCGCTCTCTGGAAAAATGCAAAACCCGGTGAGCCTTATTGGGAATCCCCGTGGGGACACGGCAGACCCGGTTGGCACATCGAGTGTTCTGCTATGGTAAGACGTTACCTCGGCGACACAATTGACATCCACTGCGGCGGACAGGATCTTATATTCCCCCACCACGAAAATGAAATTGCACAAAGCGAATGCTGCAACGGTGCACCTTTTGCAAACTATTGGATGCATAACGGTTACATCAACGTTGATAACGTGAAGATGTCGAAGTCACTCGGCAACTTCTTCACAGTACGTGACGTTGCTGAAGCTTACGGCTACGAGCCTATCCGTTACCTTATGATTTCTTCACACTACAGAAGTCCCATCAACTACAGCACAGACGTTATCGAACAGTGCAAAGCTTCACTTACAAGACTTTACACCTGCCGTGATAACCTTGACTTCGCACTCAAGAATTCGGTTGACGGTGATGTTAATGAAGAAATTGCAGCAATGCTTGAGAAACGTCGCCAGCAGTTTATTGACGCTATGAGCGATGACCTCAATACAGCAGACGGTATCTCCGCTGTATTTGAGCTTGTTCGTGACATCAACTCAAATGTTATCACGGACACACCTGTTAAAGGCAACTGTGAAGCAGCAGCAAAACTCTTTGATGAACTCTGTGATGTGCTCGGTCTTGTTTACAACAGAAAGGCTGATGACCTTGACTGCGAAGTCGAGGCACTTATTGCACAGCGAACAGAAGCAAGAAAGAACAAGAATTGGGCTGAAGCAGACAGAATCCGTGATGAGCTTAAAGCTATGGGTATCGTGCTTGAAGACACAGCTCAGGGTGTCAAATGGCACAAAGAATAAAAACATCAACAGGCTTACGATTTGATTTCGTAAGCCTGTTTTATTTGTTTATTTGTTTATTTGTTTTTTCGATAGCGTATCATAGCGATACTGATAGATATAATTGCAATCACAGAGCCAAGTGCAGCACCGTAGGCCTGAGAAATAAAATTATATACAAGCCAGAAAGGAGCACTGCAAAGTCCGAATTTGCGGATAGTCTGCTCGTCATCACACCAGAGACCGCCTGTCTGTAAAAGTGCCCCTGCAATAGGCAGAAGCTCAATCCACTCACGTTTGGCAAAGGCTGAAATCAGACCTACGACAGTAATTACTGTCATATTCGACCAAGCTAACCAACGGGCGTGTTTTCTGAAAATCGGTTCATTTTTCTTTGCCGCCAGAAAAGATGACACCGTAGACATAAAATCCATAACTGCGCCTGAAAATGCACCTAAAAGTATATACTGCAGAACATATAAAGCGTTGGAAATGCAGGTAGCCCAGACGATATGGCTGCGTTTTTTCAGCTGATAGCTCAAAAGATAAAGACCTACTGCGCCAAAACCGATAATCTGTGAAACAATGAGCAGCACAACATTCCCCTCCTTTTTCCGTGTCCTTGCTATTTTACATTACCATCGGAGTTTTGTAAAGGGAATGACATCTTTTTACTGACTTAAAGCAATTCTCTGAGTTTTTCAAGAAATGCCTCTTCGCCAAAGGTATTGAATTTCAGAAACATTGCCTGACTTCCGCCGGATGCAATTGCAGAAAGGTGAATTGGTCCTCCACCATTTTGAAATAACGTAACAGTCAGGCTAAGACGGTTTCCGCCCGAATAGCTGTACCGTTCAAACACGCGAACACTGCACCTGGCACCACTGTCACAAAAATCGCTGGATTCTTCAAGAGAAGCCGACACACTTCCACCAAGAATTCCGTTCTCAATTTTACTTAATAATTGTTCAAAATCTGCGTTAAGAAGCTGCTCTAACTTTGCCATAGTTTTCCCCTTTCTTCCATTCAGAAATACTAATCGTTAAACAATTTCTGTTTGCAAAAAATATTATATCATATTTTCAATATAGAATAAAGAAAAAATTATACACAAAAAACTTGCGTTCCAAAAGCAGCATATTTCTCCTGTGTTGATAGTTACGCTGTGAATGTGTTATAATTTTTCCGATAAAAATTTTTTGACGAGGTGGAAAAATGAACAGACCATATATCATTTGCCATATGGTAACCTCTCTTGACGGAAAGGTGACAGGTGATTTTTTAGGAAACCCCGAATGTGCAGCCGCTTGCGAAACCTATTACGAGATTAACCGTAACTTAAAATCAAACGGATTTATCTGCGGCAGAGTCACAATGGAAGGCAGCTTTACCGGTGGATATTATCCCGACCTTTCAGAATATAAGCCGGTACATCACGATATGGATTTAAAGATGGACTTTATACTTGACGATATGACAGGCTTTTATGCCGTTGCATTTGACCCAAGAGGAAAGCTCGGTTGGAAATCGAACAAAATCATCGACCCTGACGGTGATCCGGGGTATGACGGTGCGCAGATTATCGAAGTGCTGACCGAACAGGCAGATGAGCGATATTTAGGTTACCTTGAAAGCATGGAAATCCCATACATATTCGCAGGTGAAACCGAAATTGATGTGGAGCTTGCACTCTTCAAGCTTAAAAATCTTATCGGATGTGATACTCTGCTTTTAGAGGGCGGAAGTATTGTAAACGGATATTTTCAGAGAGCAGATGTTATTGATGAGCTTAGCCTTGTTGTTGCCCCCATTATTGCTGACAAAAACGATAAGCCGTTATTTACAGACAGCACCCTTTCAAGCTTTGAAGCAGTTAATGCAAAAATCGAAAACGGTGTTACAGTTCTGAACTATCTAAAAAAAGGTGAACGGGCATCAAATAATAATGTTGTAATTAAATGGGAAGATGCACTTACAATAGATGAAGCCATAGAAAGCAAAAAATCCGATACAACAGGTCTTTACTACATTTCCCGTATTTTCGGCAACAAAGAAACAACCTTATATTTGGGCATTGCCACAAAGCATAACACTATCAGACACAGACTGAAGGGTCATCAAGGCTGGTGGCTGAAGGAGTACAGAGGCACAATAAAGGTCAGAATAGGAAAAGTCGTTTATCCTTATAAAAATCTTGACGAAATAATTGACCACGCTGAAAGTGCCATTTTATATGAGCAAGGTAAGTTATTCTTTGAAAACACTTCAAAAACAAAATCTTATACATACAACAATCTGTATTGTTTTAAAAATGTCGGTGATATTTTTGAACTAAAGTCAATTATAGATATGTCAGAACAAGAATAATCCACAATATTTCAGGGAACAATTTGCACTTTTTACAAGTCAGTTTGTCCCCTGATTTTTTATTACAAGCTGACTTTGGGTGATGATTTTCAGGAGCAGTTCGTCAACATCTTCTGTGGGAATACCGTCCGAGAGAAGCAGATTTCGGAACTCGTTCATTCCGCCCCCTAACAGGTTACACTCAAAGTCCGTGAGCTTCAGTTTGGTTTTCTTATTAAACATAAAAATGACCTCCTTGTATTTGGTAATACCATTTTACAAGAAGGTCTGTGTTTTGTCGAATGTGTGGGATTATATTTAGATTTATAAACGGAGTTCGTTTTTGGTTATAGATTTTTATATCTTATTTTTCGATTTTCTTTTGATTTCTTCTGCTCTTTTCTCTGCCATATCAGCCTCAACATCGTAACCTCTGCTGCGGTAGATATCTGCCATTTTCATGCATTCATTATAAGACTTTTCATATTCTCCCATTTCTTCATACAGACCGACCTT
>JAZNCK010000125.1:0-14113 GCA_045587505.1 Acutalibacteraceae bacterium | reverse complement strand
GTGCTTTTCGTGCGAAAGTGTATTCGGATTTTTAGTGTAATCTGTTTTTTTGTTGTAAGCACAATTCTGATGCTCCTTATGGTTGGCTATGTCAGAATTCCCGATACGCTTACGGTGAATGAATATGACAGAATGAATGTCGGCAATACTTATATTTGCCAGACTCTGACGTCAGTTTTATCTGAAAAAGACGATGCATTAAAGCAGGAATATGAAACCTCCATAAAGCTCTTTAATATTTTTCCTGTCAAAAATGCAAAAGTTACCGTAACACAAAGAAAATATGTCGTTCCGGGTGGCGACGTATTTGGAATTCGCCTGTATACAAAAGGCGTTATGGTTATCCGTATTGACGAGGTAACAACCCCGTCGGGTAACCGTAGTCCCGGCAAAACGGCCGGACTCAGACAAGGAGATATGATAATTTCTGTTGAGGGCGTAACGATAACACGCAACAAGGAATTGTCCAAAATTTTTGCAGACAGCAACGGTAGAACGCTGAAGATGCAAATAGATCGTGACGGTCAGATTAAAGAAATTGAATTCACCCCGGTACTGTCAGACGATTCATCTTATAAAGGCGGTTTATGGATAAGGGACAGTACTGCAGGTATCGGAACAGTTACCTGGTATGACCGCACAAATGGTGTTTTTGCAGGATTGGGACACGCTGTATGCGATGTTGATACAGGAGAGATAATGCCGCTTGCAGGCGGAGATATAGTAAAAGCTACTGTAAACGGATGTTATAAGGGCGTTTCGGGCAGTGCCGGTGAACTGTGCGGTGTGTTTTCATCAGGGACTATCGGAGAATTGTATATAAATTCAAGT
Source organism: Acutalibacteraceae bacterium (assembly GCA_045587505.1). Taxonomy (GTDB): domain Bacteria; phylum Bacillota; class Clostridia; order Oscillospirales; family Acutalibacteraceae; genus CAG-488. Next base: position 13,282 of record JAZNCK010000125.1, on the reverse strand, counting down.
ACCGGTGTTTACGGAGTTCTGAAAGAATATGATGATAACGCAGAAGTATTACCTGTGGCATTAAAACAAGAAGTCAGAGAAGGTGCTGCCCGGATAATTTGTACTGTAGATGAGAACGGTCCGAAGTATTATGACATTGAAATTACAAAAATTTTTTCAGCAGGAAAAGGTACTGTGAGAAATCTGACGATCAGGATTACCGATGAAAAACTTATTGATAAAACCGGCGGAATTGTACAGGGAATGTCGGGTAGTCCGATTATCCAGAACGGTATGCTTGTCGGGGCAGTTACACATGTGTTTCTTGATGACAGCACAGAAGGCTACGGTATTCTGGCAGAAAATATGTTGGATACAGCTAAAAATATATCAACACTTCAGAAAAGAAAAGCGTCATAAACCGATAATAAGCATAGATCGACAATGTTTTTGCAAACAAAATAATTACCAAAAAATACCAGAAATATGTTGACATAAATGCCAACATATGGTAATATAAGCGTGAAAATAATTCACGGAGGTAAATTTTTATGGAAAATTCATTAAAGATTCTTGTTGCAGAAAACAATGATTTCGGTCAGAATTGTATACGAATATTCAACTCTTACGGATATAATACTGTTCTTATTGAAAAAGACGGTGCACAGGTAATGACTCGTTTAAGATTTGAAAAGCCGGATGTTATTGTTATGGATGCTTTTATGCTTCATGTCGATGCGTTGGGGGTGATCAAACAACTCAGTGAGCTAAATGATGTCAAAATGCCTTTGGTAATTGTATTGTCAAGTGTTGATAATGTCCACTTCGAAACTGAAGTGTTGAATTCCGGAGCAGATTATTATTTCCTTAAACCTGTAGATATCGATGTTCTTGCTCAACGCATTTCACAACTTTCTGGTTGGAAGGCAACTACAGACACTAAAAATCTGAGCAGAACTGATAATATAGAGGTTGTAGTATCAGAGATTATGCATCAGATTGGTGTGCCGGCACATATAAAGGGATATATGTACTTAAGAGAGGCTATAATTATGTCTGTAAATAACACTGATATGATGGGCTCTGTTACAAAACTTCTTTATCCTTCAGTGGCTAAAAAGTATAAAACCACATCTTCGCGTGTTGAACGGGCAATCCGTCATGCAATTGAAGTTGCCTGGGACAGAGGCGATGTGGATGTTCTCAGTTCCTATTTCGGATATACAATTCAATCTTCGAGGGGTAAACCCACCAATTCAGAGTTTATTGCCATGATTGCAGATAAACTCCGTCTGCAGATGAAAGCATCATAATCAATTTGGCAGAAGCATATTATTTTATGTATTATGTTTCTGCCAAATTTTTAAAATTTTATGTAAAAAAGTGTTGACAAAAGCATTTTGCTTTGTTATAATATCAATCGTTCCGTGAGGGACAAATTGAATATGCGAGAGTGGCGGAATCGGCAGACGCGCACGTTTGAGGGGCGTGTGGTAATCCCGTACGGGTTCAAGTCCCGTCTCTCGCACCAAATTCCGAGTGCTATGCATTCGGAATTTTTTCTTATCGGAGGGTCGTTATGTCTGAACTTAAAGAATATATACTCAAGATGTTTGACTGCAATCTTTCAAAAATTGTTATAAGTAAGCCTGTAAATAAGCAGTCTGACTTTAAAAAGATTACAGTCAATTTGATGTCGGATTATTATCAGATTGCAAAGTATACCGATAAACAGGTTTTTCATGAAAATTTAAAAGCTGACAAAATAGCGGAACGTGTTTTCGAGCTTACCGACGATTCTTTTCAGCAGATCAATGCATGGGCTGACGGTAAAGAAATCTTTCTGACAATTTCAAAAAAGAAAAAGCTCTTTTATAAAGAGAAAAATTCATCTTCAACAGTTTCTGCGCTGAAAGTTGAACATAACCGTCAGAAACAATATATTATTCCTGAAGGCGAAGTTATTGAACCTCTTGTTGATATGGGCGTTTTTACAAAAGAGGGCAAAGTTGTAAACTCAATGTATGATAAATTCAAGCAAATTAACCGTTTTATTGAGATTATTGACGATTCTATACGCCAATCGAATTATAAAAAACTAAACATTATTGACTTTGGTTGCGGAAAGTCGTATCTGACTTTTATTGTTTATTATTATCTTACTCATATTAAAAAGATTGATGCTACCATAATCGGGCTTGACCTTAAAAAAGATGTAATTGAAAAGTGTAATAAAGCAGCCCGAAAATACGGTTATGAAAACCTTCATTTTGAACTCGGAGATATAAACGGTTTTGAATGTCCGTTTGATGTGGATATGGTTATAACGCTGCATGCGTGCGATACTGCTACTGACTATGCACTTTACAACGCGATCAGCTGGAATGCAAAGATGATTTTTTCCGTTCCTTGCTGTCAGCATGAATTAAACAAGCAGATGTCAACTCATAACCTTACTCTTTTAACTCGTTACGGTATTATTCAGGAACGCTTTGCTGCATTGCTTACGGATTCTATCCGTGCAAACCTTCTTGAATACTGCGGATATAAGACGCAGCTTCTTGAGTTTATCGATTTTGCGCATACCCCTAAAAACATTTTAATCAGGGCGGTCCGTAAACAAAGTGAGTCTGAAAAAGCTAAAGCAAAAGCTTTACAGGAAGTTGAAAACGTGATGAAAGAATTCAGTGTTGAACCTACGCTATATAATCTGTTGTTAAAATAATATATTACATCTCAGCACTATGTGTTGAGATGTTTTTTCTTTTATGGTAAAATAAAATTTATGGAGGGATTTTATGAAAATTATTATGAACTTCGATAAAAAATATCAGAAATATGAGGGGATCGGTGCAAGTGGTGCCTGGTGGGCACAGATTGTAGGCGGTTGGAAGAATATTGATGAAAACGGAGAGGAAGTTCGTAATGTAATTTCCAGAATCCTTTACAGTAAAGAAAAAGGAATAGGTCTTGATATTTACCGCTACAATATAGGTGGCGGTTCGGTACACAGCGGCAACGGTGAGTATTCGGATCTCGCACGACGTACGGAAAGTTTTGATGACGGTGACGGAAAATATGATTTTTCGCGCGATAAAAATGCTGTTTATATGATGAAGCAGGCGGTTAAAGACGGAGCAGAAGAAGTAGTGTTATTTGTAAATTCTCCAATAGAACGTCTTACGAAAAATAATCTTGCGCACCTTGGCAAGAAACAGGCTTTCCGTACCAATCTCAGTAAAAAGAACTATCCTGCGTTTGTCAAGTATTGTCTTGATGTGACTGAGCATTTTGTAAATGAAGGAATTCCCGTAAAATATCTTTCTCCCATAAATGAGCCTTTCTGGATATGGACAGGCGGCCAGGAGGGGTGCCATTACAGTCCGAGACAGGCCGGTAAGGTCATGAGAGCCTTTGCTGTTGAGATTAAAAACAGAAATACACTAAAAAACGTGAAGCTTTCGGGTGTAGAAAACGGAGATATCCGCTGGTTTAACAAATCATATACTCGTGAGCTTATGCGCTATCCTGAGGTCAGGGAGCGTATAGATGCAGTTGATCTTCACTCATACTGTTTACATATGCCGATACCGTTTTTTAATAACAGAATTGCTTTTCTTAAAAGATACAGGAAGTGGATGAATAAGCATTATCCCGGGTTGCCCGTTAAAATGAGTGAATGGACTCACATGGTTGGCGGTAAGAATCCGGGAATGAGCTCTGCTCTTGAAACAGCAAAGGTAATGTACGAAGATTTTACTTTGTTGAACGTCACATCCTGGCAACATTGGATTGCGTGTTCTCATTATGATTATCATGACGGTCTGTTATATATTGATCCTGAGAAAAAATCTTATGAATATACGAAACGCCTCTGGGTTACCGGTAATTTTTCAAAGTACATACCTCTTGGAGCAACACGTTTTGAAGTGATGAGTGATGATACTGCTCTGAACTTGCTCGGCTTTAAAGACGAAAACAAAACTGTTGTTATAATCATAAATCCGTCTTCCAAGAGTCACACATATCTTCTCAATGATGACGCTTTGGTTGCCGTAACCGATAAGGATTCCGACCTTGTTGAAAGCAAACATTCAGAAGGTGAGTTGATTACTATTACACCGGAATCTGTTACAACTCTTGTATTTTAATTAAAGGATGTTGATTATGGTGAAAATCAAACAGATATTGTTCAATTTATTTGAAAATATCAAGAATCATTGGAATAAACCGCCTGAAGGCAGGTATATGACATATAAAGAGATTGCTTCTCTTGCCGGTGGCGGAATAGGTGTCAGAATTATTGTCTATTGTTTTGCACAGATGACTATTTCAACAGGTAATACTTTGCTTGGTAATACAATCGGAATCGATCCTATGGCATTACAAGCGATTTATATGATAAGTCTCCTGACCGCTTTTCCTCTTACTACCGTCAGAGCTAAAATGATTGACAACACTCGCAGTATGAAAGGTAAATACCGTCCGTATCTGTTGACAATGGGTATCCCGACGGTTATTCTCGGATCATTCTTTATCTGGATGCCGTATGAGAATATGTCATTGTTTATGAAGTGTGCTGTTGTTTTAGGATTCAATATTGCCTTTCAGTTTTTCTTTAGCTTTTTCAATGATTCGTATGACAGTCTGATAAACGTTCTGTCACCCGACAGCATTGAACGTTCTGATGTTCTTTCAATCCGTTATGTTGTTGAAAATATTTCTCCGTCAATTGTCGGAATCATCTTTCCGTTGCTCGCACGCCTTGTTACAGGTGAAGATAAACTGTATGATATTAAGATTTACCGATATTTATACCCTCCGATGTTGTTGTTCGGATTTATAATCTCAATGATTATTTATAAAAACACGTCAGAAAAAATTGTTCAGCCCAAAACTCACCGTACCGGTATTCGTTTTGGCGATGCATTCAGAGCAGTTGCAAGGAATAAGTATTTCTGGATAATTTCATTGGCAGGATGGATAGGCTTCCTTGAGGTTGGTTTTCACAATATTATGCAATGGATGTATAATTATCAGGGAACCTGTTCAGCTGCACAGTATTCAGTGATAACCGCTATTGCGAGCAATGCATCTTTCTGGCCTAATCTTGTCGGCCCGTTTCTTATCCGAAGATACGGTAAGAAAAAAATACTCATCTGCACTAATGCTTTGAGTGTGGTTTTTATCCTTTGTATGTTACCTATAATCAGTAGTGCAGGCAAACCGTCTGCAATCTGGGTTTTATTGATATTCACTTTTATCAATCAGTTCATTACATCACTCGGGCACCTTCTCGGTCCGGGTGTCAATGCAGATATACGTGACTATCAGCACTACATAAGCGGAGAAAGAATCGACGGCATGTTCTCGGCGGTAGGTCTTATCGGTAATGCTATAACTATGGTTACAGGTCTTGCTTTACCTGCAATTTATGAAAAGGCGGGTCTTAACCGTGAGGTTGCCCAATCGTTAGGATATGACGGTTCGATTGTTTATGATGTTTTGTATAACAGGGATTATTTTGTAAGCATTTGTTCAATTCTTGTTGTTGCTTCTGCAGTAGGTGCTGCTTTAAATACAATTCCGTATTTCTTTTATGATTTTACGGAGACAAAGCAAAAGGCTGTTGTAAAGGTTTTGAAGATAAGAGCAGCACTTGAGGATTATTCGCTCACAGGGGAGCGTTCTGACGAACTTGAAGAAGTTTACGGTATTGTTGCAAAGTCTCGCGAGATTGTCTTAAAAGCTCCGTCAGACGTGAATTTGTCGAAGAAAAACAAATATACACAGCGAAAAGAAAATGAAGAGATTATAATTGCAGGATTTATTGTTAACGAGCTTGACAAGTATAAAACTCCGGAGGGCAAATCTGCACTTGAAGTTGCACGTCTGCTTACTGTTGGCGGAGAGGATAGTTTTCTTAATGCACTGCTTCCTGATAAAAAATCGATCAAAGCAATGCCGTCTGCAACTCAGATTCAGATGAATTTTCGACGTGATGCGCTTGTGCAATACGAAAACATAAAGGCTGCAAAGAAAACTATAAAAAGACATTATCCGGACGGACTTGAGAGAACAGATATATCTGAACTTGAAGAGCTGTATACTTCTTTTGATAAGGCTCAGTCTGAATTTTTGAAGTTGTCTGCTCAGCTTAAAGAAGCCAGGGAGAATAAGGATGCTGAATCTGTGGGAAAGCTGAAAATCCATTTACAAGAAAACAAGAGGCAAAAGGCTGATATCGACAGAAAAATCAAACGGGCAGAAAAGAGATATGCAGACTATTTCAGAGCAGTAAAACCGTACAATGATGCTTTGCGAGTAATAAAACAAGCTGAGTGCTACAGCAGATTATCAGCTTCGGAGATCAATGTATAAAAAATACCGCTACAGTAAAATGTAGCGGTATCTTTTATTTGTATTCCTTACCTATAAGGTATCTCCATGCAGCGACGTATTTGGCTGCAGCACGTGGCCTCTGACTCTGAATATAAAGATAGTAATCAGGGCATATAATTATAAGCGCCTCGATAGAAACGTTGAGGACGAGCTTTATGTCTTTATGCGGTATGGTGATTATAGAATTCTCCGCAAGCTCTACCTCAAATCTGTCTTTATAAAGTCTTAAGGTTGAGTCGTTTGAAAGAAGTTTTTTGCGATGTTTGATTATTGTAGAAACAATCTGATTTTTTTCTTCAAAAATCAATTCATCAGGGCTGTTCAGAACCCGTTCTTTCCAGGTGTTTTTCTGCCATTTATCCCAGTCAAGTATAGTGCTGTAATGCAATCCCGTTCCCGTGTCGTGGAACAGACCGTCAAATTTAAGTTCAACGTTGTATCCGCAATTATCACATTTGAGGAAATTGCCGTGTGAGTGCAGATAACCGACCTGTTTGCATTCCGGGCACATATAAAGAATACGCTCAACAAATTCTGCAAGTCGTTTGCCTTTGTACTCAATCTGCTGTTCTTTCTGGAATTCGTAGTCGTTGTGATAAATATCTTTTGCTATTGCAGCATTGACCTCATCGACAGTCATTGCTGCAATTTCCTGCGGAGAGTATTCACGTACGACTTTTCCGTGGACAGGTCCTTTACGAAGCTTTTTGGCCCATTTAGGTGCGTGCAGATATCCTCCGGTAAGTTTAAATGTAATCAGAGCAGCACCGCTGTCTTTGATCAACTGACCGGTTCTGGGAGAGAAAAATCCGGTTTCTCCGTTTGGTGTCATTGCGCCCTCAGCATAAATGCTTACCGGTATGCCTTGTTTGATACTTGCGATAACCTGTTTGTTGAGTTCTGATGTAGGCTTTTCGCGATGCTTAACGATAACACCTGCTATTTTCTCAAGCACAATATCAGTGAATTTGCTTCGGGCGAGGTGATCACTGATGACGAAGCGTATATATCGTCTGAATGCGATGAGCTCATATCCGGGATCCATACCGTCAGCATGGTTTCCGATAACAATAAATGCTTTGTGCTTGGGTTTATATGGTTCGATTTTAGCGTGACAGTATTTCAATATCATCCAGCCGAACATTCTTCTGACTGAATTTACTGCAAAACTGCGAAGTCTGTATTTGTAATTCAAAGGCTTCACCGTCCGTACTTTTAATAATTTTACGGTTGTCAATTATGAAATCGGAGCAATACCGGTTCCTTTAAGTGCATATTTAACCATCATAGACATATTGAAAACGATGCTTTCTATAATGTTAGTTATATTGTTTGCAATATTGTTAAGGTTATCCTGTGTATTGACTGTACCGTAACCCGGGAGCGTGCCGTTGTTATCATCAACACCGTCATCATCATAAGCGAAAGAATAGAGAAGGGGAGAGATGAGGCCGAGAATTGCATACTCGAGAGCATTTACAGAACCGAACACCTTGATGCCGAGCTTTGTAAGTCCGTGAGCAAGAGGATCAATTCCGAGATTATCCAACGCTTTATTTGCAAGATTGATGAGGAAGAATGAGTCGATAATATTTGCAAAATCAACACGGAGAATAAGAACAAGTGTTCTGAGAAGCATTGTTACTTCAGTGCTTTCGAGGTCATAGTACTCAGAACCGGAATAGTGCATACCGAGAAGTGATGTAACAAGGTGCCACGGAGTTTCGTACTCACTGTCAGGAATTTCAAGACCGTATTCAGCTGCAAGTTCCTGAATACCGCCTTCACCGTAGAACGGAGCATCAAGCATATCAGTCAGAGTAACAACAGCAGCGTGTGCGATGTTGTAGTAAATTGCAGCTTCTTCAATACCCATCTTGTCAAAGTTAAGGTCACGGCCGAGTCTGTACTTGATACCGTTGTGGAAGAAATCTTTACAGTATGTTTCGAAGTCCTTGTCCATAAGAGCAATATGTTCATCTGTAAGGTCGGGAACAGCTTTTGCAAGAGCTTGTGTATCAATGCTTGTTATCTTCTTGTTTTCGTATTTGATCTCTTCGTCAGTTACATAGAACATTCTGTATTCAAGAGGAAACATTGTAAGAGATGTTGTAGCAAAGTCATAAATAACATTACCGAGAGCACTTGTGAATGTTGCAGCGTCACTGCAATGCTCGTGACCGGTAAATACCAATTTGATTCCGTGGTCAGCAAAAAGCTCAGCTGTTGAATAGTGGAATCGGATAATAAAGTTACGGCTGATAATTCTCTGTACAGGAAGATGATCGAGAAGGTTATGGTGCATCATAAGGATAGGGTGTCTTCCGTCTTCCTTGGCTTTATCTGCCTGATCAAGAACCCAGGTTACTTTTTCTGTTGTCATACCGTCTTCCGTAGACTTTGAGGGATCACAACTGTCAAGAGCTATAAGTCTGTATTTGTCACCGAGGTTTGCTGTGTATGAGCAATCATCTTCAACTACAGTGAGAGCTTCTTTGTAACCGAATTCATAATATACTTCTTTGAAGACCTCCGGTGTAGTTTCACAGTCATAACCCAGGTCGTGATTGCCGTCGATTACATAAACCTGCTTACCTGTTTCTTTTTCAAATTCAGCAAGTTTTTCTGCTACATCAATGTGCTGCTGAAGAATAACCTTACCGTCGTTAGCAAGGTCGCCCGGGATGAGCAGAAACTCACAATCTTCATTTTCGGCACACTGGCGAAGCATCTCATCAATAATGAACCCGCTTTCATGCTCCATCTGAGCGCGTCTGTTTGCATAGTAAAAAATCGGATCATCACTATAGTGTTCAACCGGCTCTGTGGGTTCAACATAATGCAAGTCAGATGCGACAGCAAAACTCATTGAACCGTCTTCTTTAGCGAAAGCACCGATAACAAGTGCTGACGCAACTATTGAGATTACAAGGATTACAGAAATTATCTTTCTCATAACTATACCTCTTTCATATGTATTCATTTTATTCTAACATTCTTGTTTTTTTTTGTCAACAAAACAATTTGATAGTGTTGTAAAAAACAAAAAACGACAAAGTTCAAATGAACTCTGTCGTTCCTGGTGACTCATCGGGGATTCGAACCCCGGACACCTTGATTAAAAGTCAAGTGCTCTGCCAACTGAGCTAATGAATCGTATGCGTATCTGACGCTTGAATATAATATATTATTTAAATCAAAATGTCAAGACTTTTCTTTAAAAATTTTGATAAATTTATGCTTTAATATTTTTCTCCCCGTACACGTGTGAAAATATACTCGGCTATAAGAAATTGATTCTCAAGTTCAGCGATTTTGTCATAAAGACTTACCTCATTTTTTTCAAGCAGAGAAACAATTTCCTCTCTTGCAAACGGAATAATACGGCACAGTTTTGCGGCATTGCTTCTTACTGTATATATTTCAGCAAGCTGTCGCTCAGTCATACGATCAATACATTCTTTATTCTGTGCAATAAACTTATCAAATTCATTTTCCGGGTTATTGGCAAATGATACAAGTTTATTATAAAGACGTTGTTTATGGGTCATGATAATTCCCTTTCTGTTTAATATCCCGTCTGATTTCTCAGACGGGATATGTGAATTGATTGAATTATTTGATCTTTACCTTGAAGTTCTTGATTTCGAACGGAGTTGCGTGGAAGTTGATTGTATCTCCTTCGTATGCTATAGGCTCGTCGTTACGTTCGATAAGATCACATTCGGCAGCGTATGTAAGCGGTGCAAAGAATTTAACAGAAGCATCAACGCTTTTGCCCTTCTTTTCAACCATACGGATGATGTATGCATCTTCCTCTTCACACTTTTTAACAGCTTCAATTGTCATATTGTCAGCTGTAAGAGTGATGAATGAGTTACTGCTACCCATATTGCCGCTGTTTTCAAGCTCAACAGGAACAAGCGGATTATTGATTTCAAGACCTCTTGTAAGTGTCTGTGCTTTCTTCCATGTATCAGCGTGAGGATAGATTGAATATGTAAAATAGTGCTCACCGCGGTCAGATGTCGGGTCGGGTTTGATAGGAGCCTTAAGAAGAGTGAGAATCATCTTGTGCTCATTAACTTCGTGACCGTATTTGCAGTCGTTGAGAAGTGATACACCGTAATCTTCATCGGACATATCAATCCAGTTATGTGCATTGACTTCGAACTTTGCCTTATCATATGGATTATATCTGTATGAACAGCACTCCATTGTAGCGTAAGCAATATCTCTTGTGTAATTCTTTGTCTGAAGATCAACGTCAAAGAATACCTTGAGAAGCTTCTGGTCCTCGTGCCAGCTGATATGTGTATCAAAATCGATTCTGTCGAGGTCGTTGTAAATGATTATATTCTGATGAAGAACAGATTTGAGGATCTGCTTCTCAATAGAAATCATTGTGTATACATCACCTGTAACGATATCTTTTACAACACCGTCTTTGAGCTCATACTCGCGGTCAACATAAGTTGCAACGATATCCCAAGCATCGTAGCCGCCCGGCATATCTTCAAAGAGTCTGAAATCGTTACCTTTGCCGCCCTTCCGGAGAACTTCGCGGCGGTTAGTCTTGTCATAGATTGAGCAGAGAACAGCATTGTCGTCAAATGTAAGCTTGAATCTTGCGTTTTCAATTTCCTTACCGTTTGATTCGTTGTATGCAGGTGTGTTAGTTGCAGGTACTTTATAATATACTTTATAACCGACTGCAGGAATATCCTTTGCGATGAATACAAGTTTCTTTTCACCGTTGAACTTTTCGTAAAGCTGAACGGGAACCTTGTTTCCGTTTTCATCGAGAATGTCAACATCCTGCCAATCAAGCTCAACTTTTGATGTTGAAGCAACACCGAGGGAGTTGAAGAGAGCGAACGGCTTGCCCTTGTCAGCATCGAATCCGATGTTCTTCGCAATGATTTCAAGAGCTTCCTTGCGGACTCTTTCACCTGTAGCGATAACTTCATCGTAAATACCCATAAGTTTACCGAAAACTTCGGTGATATGAGTTCCGGGAAGAGAGTCGTGGAACTGATTTGTAAGAATCTTTCTCCATGCAAGGCTGAGTTCCTCAGTCGGATATTCATAACCGTACTTCTCAGCGATTGAAGCATACATTTCAGCTTCACGGAAGAGATTTTCGCAGTAACGGTTTGCTTTCTTGAGTGCAGCCTTGGTTGTGTGAACACCACGGTGCTCTTCAAGGTAAAGCTCGTCCTTCCAGGTAACAACCTTGTCTCCGGCAGCAACAGCCTTCTGTCTCATATTCTCGAGTGAATCTTCGATCTTTGAAATCTGTGTCTCAGGAAGACCCGGGAAACTCTTATATCTCTTGGTATACTCGAGCATCTCGTTGTCAACACCGCCGCCACCGTCGCCCCAGCCGTAGCAGTACATTGATTCGCCGATTGTATCTTTTTCTGAGAACTTAACCCAGTTTGTCTTAAGTGAGTCGGGCTCCATTGAACCGATGAAATGTGTAGGAGGAACAGCTGCGAATACTTTTGAACCGTCGGGACCTTCCCACCAGAAAGCATTGTAAAGCCATGGATTTGTATCGTTCCAGATACCCATCTTATGAGTAACGAAATACTTCATACCTGCCTTTTTCATGATCTGAGGCATACAGTAGCTGTTACCGAAAACGTCGGGAAGCCAGCAAGTCTTGGGAGTTACACCGAACCACTTTTCGGCATAACGTACGCCGTGAAGGAACTGACGGACGAAAGACTCACCGGAGATAATGTTACAGTCAGGCTCAACCCACATACCGCCGATGTATTCCCAACGGCCTTCTTTTACTCTCTGCTGAACCTGTTCGAAGAGGTTAGGATAGTGTACTCTCATTTCTTCGTACATACCTGCCTGGCTCTGAGAGAAGATGAAATCAGGATACTGTTCCATAAGACGAAGCATTGTAGCGTGAGTACGGCCTACCTTACGAACGAACTCTTTGTAAGCCCACATGTAAACCATATCAAGGTGAGAGTTACCGATAAGGTCAAGTTTACCCATACATTTGTAGTTGGGATTGTTATATACTCTGTCGTAGAGAACTTTTTTACCCATGCGGAGCTTTGCCTTGAATACATCGAAATCAGGCTCGTCAAAGTCTACATAACAGAAAGCCTCTTTGAGTGATTCACGGATAAGAGTAGCGTAATCATTGCCCATACCCGGCATAAAGAGAGCATTGTAAACTGCTTTGAAGTCCCAATAAATCTCATTTATCTCATCATCTGTTGTTGCAATGAAAGAACATTCAAGCTTTTTGAGAGTACTCTCGTTTGAATGCCATACGAAGTAAGACTCGATATCAATATCGAAGACCTCGCCTGCCTTAGCGCAGTCAGTAAGAACAACAGCATTACGGAACGGATCAAGACCCTGGAAGGGGACACCGTTGACGGAAACAAGAGAGTCACCGCCGAAATAAACGTAAAGAGAAACTTTCTTACCGTCAAATTTTTCGGGAATAACAATTTTATTTTTAAAGAAAGCACTTACTCCGTTGCCGCCCCAATAGTCGCCGACGTTGAGTTCTTTCCACTCATCATAGAAAAATTCATATTCGCCGATATCTTTGTAGTTACACTCACGCATTTTCCATGCGTCGGTGAGCTCAAAATCAGTATAGATTCTCTTTTTGAGAGTCTTTAACTTGATTTCAGCAAGCTCATCAAAGGCAAAGATACCGCGCTGTTTGTTTTTGATAAGACCACGCCAAGTGTCGATATGAGCTTCCATACCTTCAACTGAGGGGATGGTCTTTTTTACATCATTCGCCATAATTACGCTCCTCGCTTTTAAATTAACCTATCGCCTTGCGATATAATCGATTTATTATAACATTATTAGATTTTTATTTCAATATTTATTCGCTAATAAATAGGAAAGT
>JAZNCK010000124.1:0-22357 GCA_045587505.1 Acutalibacteraceae bacterium | reverse complement strand
GCCTGCAATATTCATAAGTGACATTCTGTTCCACTTGTCTCTGTCTTTCCATACCTCGTCAATTTTCTTCTGAGTAGCTCTGTAATCAGCAAAGTCTGCGAGAACCATATAGGGGTCATGGTGGATGATGGTGTTACCGATTTCGGGGAACTGCTTACCGCCGAAGCCCTGCTGAATGAATTCGATAACTCTTCTGAGCTCTGCGTTATTATTGAAGTAGTTCATTGGAGTGTAGCCTGTTCTCTTAAGTTCTGTTACATCCGGAGTTTTCATACCGAAGAGGAACATATTCTCGTCGCCTACTGCTTCATTGATTTCTACGTTAGCACCGTCAAGAGTACCGAGAGTAAGAGCGCCGTTAATCATAAGCTTCATATTACCTGTACCGCTGGCTTCGGTACCTGCGAGAGAAATCTGCTCACTGATGTCTGCAGCGGGCATGAGCTTTTCAGCCATAGTAACGTTATAGTTTTCGAGGAATACTACCTTGAGTCTGCCTCTCATATCCGGGTCATTATTGATGAGATCGGCAAGAGCGCAGATAAGAGAGATAATCTTTTTAGCCACGAAGTAGCCGGAGGCAGCCTTGGCACCGAAAATGTAGGTGTGAGGAACATAATCTCCGTCGGGATTATCCTTGATTTCAAGGTATCTTGCGATAATCTGCAAGGCATTAAGGTGCTGACGCTTGTATTCATGAAGTCTCTTAACCTGTACATCGAAGATTGAATTGGGGTCAAGCTCAATGCCTGTAGTCTTTTTTACATAATCAGCAAAGGCTTTTTTATTTTCGAGCTTGATTTTTTCGATTTTAGCGAGAACCTTTTTGTCATTTTTGAACTTACGGAGCTTTTCGAGCTCATTTCCGTCATAAATGAAGCCGTCACCGATAAGGTCTGTAAGAAGCTTTGTAAGCTCGGGATTAGACTGACAGAGCCAGCGTCTGTGAGCGATACCGTTTGTAACATTCTTGAACTTGTCAGGTGTTACTGAGTAGAAATCATTGAAAACACTCTCTTTAAGGATTTCAGAGTGAAGAGCCGATACACCGTTTGTGCTGTGTGAGCCCGCAACGGACATATTAGCCATACGGATAACACCGTTGGAAACGATAGCCATTCTCTCAACCTTGTCAGCATCTCCTGTTGATGCCCATACAAAGCTGCGGAAACGGTTATCGATTTCCTTTGTGATGCTGTAAATACGGGGAAGAAGACGCTTGAAAAGATCTTCAGGCCAGCATTCAAGAGCTTCAGCCATAACAGTGTGATTAGTGTATGCGATAGTATCGGTAACAATCTTCCATGCATCGTCCCAGCCGTAACCGCATTCGTCAAGAAGAATACGCATAAGCTCAGGGATAGCGAGAGTCGGATGAGTGTCGTTGATATGAATTGCAACCTTTTCAGCAAGGTTGTCGATTCTGCCGTAAATACGAAGATGGTTATTGATGATATCCTGAATTGAAGATGAAACAAGGAAATACTGCTGTCTTAAACGAAGGCTCTTTCCCTCCGGATGATTGTCAGCAGGATAAAGCACCTTACTGATAACTTCCGCCATAGCGTTCTGTTCCATAGCACGCATATAATCGCCCTGATTGAACATATCCATATCAAGACCCGGTGCCTTTGCAGCCCAGAGTCTGAGAACACTGATTCCTCTGCCGTCCTTGCCTGCAACATACATATCGTGCGGAATTGCCTTGACAACCTTTGCATCACGCTGTTCAACGTGATGATAGCTGTGATCCCAGATTTCGTCGATCCAGCCTTCAAACTTTATATCAACTGCTTCCTCCTCACGTGGAACAAGCCATACATCACCGCCGGGAAGCCAGAAATCAGGCATTTCAGTCTGCCAACCGTCAACGAGCTTCTGCTTAAAGATACCGTACTCGTAAAGGATTGTGTAACCCTTTGCGAAGTAACCCTGTGTTGCAAGTCCGTCAAGATAGCAGGCTGCAAGTCTTCCGAGGCCGCCGTTACCGAGACCTGCATCAGGTTCACAGTCATAAAGCTTTTCGAGTTTTATACCAAAATCCTTGAGTGCAGACTCCATTGTTTTTGTAAGATTAAGGTTGTAGAGATTATTCTTGAGGGAACGACCCATAAGAAATTCCATACAAAGGTAATAAACCTTCTTTGAGTCTGCAGTTTTTGACTCGTTATGGAATTCTTTTCTGCCGTGCATCATCATATCACGCAGAATAAGAGCGATTGCCTTGTAGTAGTGCTCATAAGTCGCTTCATCAGGTGTTACACCGAAAAAGTGAGAAAGCTTGTTGGTAATCTGCTCTTTTGCTTCTTTTTTGGTCATTTTGTAATTCATTGTTATTCCTCCTTGGGGTTAATAATGAAGATTTTCATTACTCTATGTCAATTTTATACCATAATGAATAAAAATACAACACCGAAACACAAATTATTATAACAAAATTTCAATGTTTTTTTGTGCGTTTTGCTAGTTTAATTCGTTTTATATTTTAGATTTTATTATTTCTTTATTGGAAATGCACAAAATTTGAGTTGTTTTAGAGTGTAGTGAACCTTTTCAATTTTCAAAAAATTAAAAAAATGTCGAAAAAGACTTTTATCAGATATAAATTTATAGTATAATAGGATAAACATAGCTTGTTTGCGGTTATTATACAACCTTAATATTGGCAAACTTTTACGCATTATTCTGCGGAGGTATATTTATGGACAAGAACAAGGTAAGACTTACTATCGGAGGTCTTGATTACAGACTTACTACCGACGAGGACATCAACTATATGAAAAACCTCGGTGAAGAAGTAGATGAGATCATCTCCGGTCTGCTTCAGGGTCATGCAAAGCTTTCTCAGGTACAGGCTGCCGTGCTTTGTGCCCTTGACTTTGCTGACAAATATCATCAGGCTGAGAGAAACGCCGATTATCTTAAAGCACAGATTCAGGTTTATATGGAAGATGCTGCAAGAGCAAAAACGGAAGCAGAGATGGCTCGCAGAGAAGCAGAGAGAATGACACGAGACCTTCGCAGTATCAGAAGAAGCCTTGAAGAAAAGGATAAGTTATAATGAATATTGAAATACTTGCACCTGCAGGCTCAATGGAGTCTGTAATTGCCGCGGTCAGAGGCGGTGCGGACGCCGTTTATCTGGGTACAAAGGATTTTAACGCACGTCGCAATGCCGATAATTTTGACTATAACGGACTAAAAAATGCTGTTGATTACTGTCACAAGCACGGTGTTAAAGTACATCTTACATTGAACACGCTTATTGCGGACGGTGAACTTGACGATGCTCAGGATACCGTCCGTCTTGCTTGTGAAGCAGGAGTTGACGCAATCATAGTACAGGACCTCGGGCTTGCCGATATTATCCGTCGTTGTGCGCCTGACATGCCTATGCACGCATCAACACAGATGAGTGTACAGACTCCTGCAGGATTGAAAAAACTGAAAAAATTAGGATTCACCCGCGCTGTTCTCCCACGTGAAATGAGCAAGGAAGAAATCAGAAACCTTTGCGAAAACTCACCGATCGAGCTTGAGTGCTTTGTTCACGGTGCACTTTGCATGTGTGTTTCCGGCCAGTGCTATTTCAGTGCAATGCTCGGTTCAAGAAGCGGAAACCGCGGTGCGTGTGCACAACCGTGCAGACTTCCGTTCACAGCACCGTACGGCACCGGGCACGACCTTAGTCTTAAAGATCTGTCGCTCGTTGACTATATCCGTGAAATGGCTGAAATGGGTGTTTGCTCCTTTAAAATTGAGGGCAGAATGAAGCGCCCCGAATACGTTGCTGCTGCTGTTAAGGCATGCAGAAACTCAGTCGACGGAATTGTTGATAATGAGCTCAGAAGTGACCTGAGAAGCGTTTTTTCGCGTTCCGGATTCACTGACGGATATTATAAGAATCAGCTTGGCAGCGATATGTTCGGCACAAGGCAGAAAGATGACGTTACAGCTGCATCGGGCGTGCTGAAAAAGCTCGAGAAGCTGTACGAAAAAGAAGTTGCCGACACAAAGGTTGATTTTGCATTTACAGGTGTGATGAGCGAGCCTGTTTCTCTTGCTGCACAGGCAGGAGGAAGGAATGTTTTTGTCGAAAGTCAGACTGAACCACAGCCGGCTTTAAATAAGGCAACAACCGAAGAAGCAGTACGCACACAGCTCGAAAAATGCGGTGGAACAAGATTCTATGCCGGTAAAATCGACATTGAGCTTGATGAAGGTGTTTTCATCCCTGTTTCCGAACTGAATAAATTACGACGTGATGCACTCGAAAAACTTGAAAACGCTGAAAAATCAGTTGTTAAAGAATTCCATAATGAATTTGTCACAATAAAACCGCATCAGGGCGGTAAAAAAAGACTTATCTGCAGATTTTCTGACATCAACAGTATACCCGAAAACTGGGACTATATCGATCAGGTTATTGTACCGTTAGGTAAAGAAAAGCAAGTCAAAAGATCTGTCCGTGTCAGTGTTGAAGTTCCCAGAGGAATTTTCTCCGATTACGAAAAAATCCTTCGCCAACTCAACGAGGCAAAGGAATACGGAATAACTGAAGCGTGGGCAGGTACACTTGACGGAATTGCTCTTATACAGAAATCAGGACTCAAGGCAAATGCTTTCTTCGGCTCAAATGTTTTTAACTCACGCTCGGTCAAGGTTCTTGAAGATATGGGGGTTAATAAAATACTGCTTTCTGCAGAGCTTACAATGGCTCAGGCTCAGGCAATTGACGGAGAAGCACCGAGAGGTGTATTTGCTTACGGTAGACTTCCCCTGATGCTTACAAGAAACTGTCCGCAGAAAAACGGTAAATCCTGTTCCGATTGCAGACAGAAAGGTAAACTTGTGGACCGTAAGGGAGTTGAATTCCCGATTGAATGCCGCATGGGCGCTAACGATATACTCAATTCCGTACCCGTTTATATGGCTGACAGACTCGGAGAAATACGCAATATGGACTTTATGCTTCTTTACTTCACAACCGAGAATAAAGAAAGTACAAGTGATATAATTTCATCATATATAAAGTCAGGCAAGGCAAAAGGTGAATTTACACGAGGATTGTTTTACAGAGGAGTTGAATGATATGCCTTATATAAGACCGGCAGAAAACAAAGATATTAAAAACATCGAATACGTGTGTCGTATGACTGCAGGTCCCGAATCCCGAAGAAGAGAAGACGTAGGCAAAAAAATAGCCCTCACATACTCAACCTACTATGCACGTGCAGAGCAGGAAACCTGCTTTGTGCTTGACGACAACGGCAAGGCCGTGGGATATATTCTCTGTGCTCCCGATTATTCAAGGTACGTCAGAGATTACCGTAAAAACGAGGTGAAGTTACTGTGGTCTCACGATAAAAAGCAGAGTATTACGGCATATTTTCTTCCACTCGGATATCTGCCGTTCAGGAAGAAATATCCTGCTCATCTGCATATTGATTTGCTTGACGAATATCAGGGCAAGGGTTACGGCTCTCAGTTAATGGAAACACTCCTTAACAAGCTCAAAGAGATGGAAATTCCCGGTGTTATGCTTATTGTTGATAAGGATAATGAGGGGGCACAGCGGTTTTACAAACGTGCCGGTTTCCAAAATTCAGCCTGCATTTTCGGCGGAGTTATAATGACAAAATCTTTAAAATAAAACAACATTGCCGCCTCCCGAAAGAGGTGTGCACACTAAATGGTGTAATACTGTGGTGAAAAACGACTTCAGTCAGCACTTAAACAACATAATTAAAGACCGGCGGAATGCCGGTCTTTCGTTATATATGTGCCGATAATTTTTAACGGTTTGCTTCTACAAACCAGCGTTCACCGTCATCAAACAAGTAGGTTTCCTTTCCTAAAATACGTACGGTAAAGCGAGTGCCTGTTCCGCCTACTTTTGTTGCTGCGGCACGCCGTACATCCAGAACCCGGTCAATCTCGTACCTTCTGCCGTCCTCCCAGGTTACAGTAAGCGGAATGACTGTACCGTATTTATCTTGTTTCAGGGTTACGTCCACATAAACTTTTCTCATTTTATCATCTCTCTATTTCATCTGTACATACGCATAGGCATCACTGATTCTTCAGGATTCCCGTGCGGCATTTTTTCTTCCTGCATCAGGCATGCATTAAAAATTGCATCCTTACCGAAACGCCGACGCAATTCAAGAACAGTATCGTCTATTTTCTGCATTTTTTCGTGCTTTTTCATATCGGAGAAAAAGTCAAGCTGTGCAGGAGCATCAGCATCAATCAGATCAATTGCACGTACGGTAACCGCACGCACATCGTAATTCCATCTGTAGTTCGCAGAAAACAGTTCTATTGCCGTACGCGCAAGCTCAGTTGCACTCTGAGTGGGAATGGCGAGTTTTTTCTGAAACTGTCGGCATAAAAGATTGCAATCCTTGACTGTTATCTGCACGCCTGAGGCTTTAAGGTTATAGTTTTTAAGACGGCGGTTGACATCCTGACTCAGAGAAAGAAACACACGCCACACCTCGGTTGCATCAACTAAGTCTGCAGAGCAGGTTATTCCGTGACCGACACTTTTAACAGGTGCACGGTAGCCGTCGGGCTTGACACGGGATGAATCAAGACCATTTGCAAACAACCACAATTCCGTTCCGCATTTACCGAACTGTCTTGTAACCCACTCCTGCCTGCAGCCGGCAAGCTCACCAATTGTGTGTATACCAAAACTTTCAAGTTTTTTATATGTCGCCCTACCTATGCCTATCATCTCATTGGCCGGCAAATGCCAGATTTTCTCCTTGAAATCATCGCGCTTTATTACAGTTACGGCATCAGGCTTTTTCAGGTCACTGCCGAGCTTTGCAAACACCTTATTAAAGGAGACCCCGATAGAAACTGTCAGACCAAGCTCGTATTTGACCGTCTTCCGTATATCCTCGGCTATATCCCATCCCGTACCGAAAATGCGGTTACTGCCTGTAACATCAAGCCACGCTTCATCAAGACCGAAAGGTTCAATCAGGTCGGTATAACGGCGGTAAATATCTCTGACAAGATTTGAATACTTGATATATTCATCAAAATGAGGTTGCACGGTGATAAGGTCCCGACACTTAAGTTTTGCTTCCCAGATTGCCTCCCCTGTTCTGACTCCGCACACTTTTGCCTCCTGCGATTTCGCAAGGATGATTCCGTGCCGGTCTTCAAGGCTGCCTGCCACCGCAACAGGTTTGCCGCGTAGCTCAGGATTGAGCATACACTCAATCGATGCATAGCACGCATTGAGGTCCGAATGCAAGATTACCCTTTCCACTTCCTCACCACCACAGAAATCTTGCTTATATTATACGAACATTTGTTCGCTTTGTCAATAGTTAATTTTTGTAAGTAACATCTTGTAACCTTATTGTAACCTGCGTTAACTTGACAATTATTACTATGATATGTTATTATTAACTGTAATTTTGATCGGAAGAAGGTTTAACTAATGATCAATTCTGATAATCTTTGTATGAGTTGTATGAAGGAAATCGGAGACCTTAAACAATGTCCTCATTGCGGTTTCCATACAGAGTCACCACAGATTGCTCCTTATCTGCCGATACGAACAGTACTCGGCAACCGTTATCTCGTCGGTAAGCTCCTTGAGTTCAACGGTGACGGTGCAACCTATATGGGACTTGATCTTTCTACAAGAACTCCTGTTAACATCAGAGAGTTTTTCCCGGAGGAAATTGCCGAGCGTGATGCAAAAACTCTCGAAGTTTCAGCAATCGGCGGAAATAAAGTTTTCTTTAACGAATGCTTACACAGCTTTGTTGAAATGTGGCGTAAGCTTATGCATCTGAGTGGTCTTTCTGCTCTTATCAAAGTGCACGATGTTCTTGAGGGTAACGGTACTTGCTACGCTGTTACTGAAAACATTGACGGACCTACACTCCGTGAGTATCTGCTTCGCAACAATGTAGGTTATATATCATGGGAAAGTGCAAGACCGTTGCTTATGCCTGTACTTTCAACCCTCGGCACTCTTCATTCTTCAGGTATTGTTCACAGAGGTATCTCTCCTTCAACTCTTGTTGTTGCTTCTGACGGAAAAATCCGTATCACCGGTTTCAGTATCAGTCAGGTGCGTTCAGCAAGAAGTGAACTCAAGACTCAGCTTTTCAGTGGATATGCTGCATTTGAACAGTACGGTTTTGACGGCAGACAGGGCGCCTGGACAGATATTTACGGATTCGGTGCAGTTCTTTACAGAACACTTATCGGTACAGATCCGATTGATGCAACCGAACGTGTTACAAACGACAGATTGATGGTTCCCGGTAAATTTGCCGAACAGTTACCTGCTTACGTTATTAACGGACTCGTGAATGCTTTGCAGATTCTTCCCGAAGACAGAACAAGAAGCGTTGAGGAATTGCGCGCTGAGCTTTCTGCTTCTCCGAGTGCTGCAGCAGGTTCTTCACACGAGTTTGAGCCTGCAGTTAAAAAGCCGAAATATCAGGTTGCAGCTCAGCGTATCGAAAACGAAGAAGAGGACGATTATACCGCTGAAAAACGTGAAGCTGCACACAGAAGACATAACCATTCAGCAGTAATTATCGCTGTTGCTTCTATTATAATTGTACTTGCTGTTGCTTTCCTTGTTCTCTGGCAGTTCGGTGTTATTGACCTTGGTAACACAAGCACAACAGCGGCACAGCAGGAACTCATTTCCGTTCCTAACTTTGTAGGCAAGGCTTATACAGATATTCTTGATGACCCATACTACACAAGAAACTTCAAGTTTGAAAAGACAGAAGTTTACAGTTCAACAATTGAAGAAGGCGTTGTAATTTCCCAGAGTGCAGGCGTTGATTCTCAGATTGCCAAGAACAGTCTGATAAAGCTCACCGTCAGCAAGGGTAAAGAAATAGTAACATTCCCGACTTCCGGCATCATCGGTATAAAATATGAAGATGCCGCAAATATGTTAAAAAAGATGGGCTTTACTGTTTACAAAACAGATAAGCTCAACAACGAAAATCAGGTTGCCGGCAATGTTGCAGGTGCTTCACTTGAAGCCGGCGGTCAATACGAAAAAGGTACCGTAGTTTACCTCTTTGTATGGGGTGAACCCGAGACTACCACAACTACTACAACCACAACTACCACAACACAACCTGATAACTTCTGGGAGAACTGGTTTAACAACGGCGGAAACAATGACGACACCGGTAATGATGACTCTAATGAGTCTCCCGATGATTCCGAAAATTTCCAAAATGATTTTGAATAAAAATTTTCCTGCAGCCTGACGGTTGCAGGATTTTTATTTGAACAATTTATTGATTTAGTAAAAAATATGTGGTAAAATTATTTTAATTGAGGTGATTTGAATGGATTACAGTTACGAATATTTCAAAGTAAGTGCGGACTATGTCAAGTCCATTGTCCCCTATGAGCCTGAAATAGGTATTATTCTCGGCTCAGGGTTGGGAAACTTTGCTGAGAATATAGAAAATCCGATTGTTATAGATTACAGGGATATTCCGAACTTCCTTGTTTCTACTGTTCAGTCACACGCAGGTAAACTTATCTTCGGCGACCTTGAGGGTAAAAAGGTTGTCTGTATGAAAGGAAGATTCCATTTTTACGAGGGTTACGACTTTGAACAGTTGGTTATACCTGTACGTCTTTTCAAACTCATCGGAGTTAAGAAAACCATACTTACAAACGCGGCGGGTGCAGTCAATACAAGTTACAATGTCGGTGATGTTATGGTCGTCAAAGATCATCTTAAACTGACAGGTGCAAGTCCCCTTTGCGGTAAAAATATTGAAGAATTCGGGCCAAGATTTTTCGACGTTACCGATATGTATACAAAATCTTTGCGTGAAATTGCTCTTGACTGTGCACAAGGTAGCGGTCTTACAGTGCATGAAGGTGTTTATATGTTCTTCACAGGTCCGCAGTTTGAAACACCTGCCGAAATACGTGCGGCAAGAATACTCGGTGCTGATGCCGTCGGTATGTCCACGGTAACCGAAGCGCTGACCGCGGCACACTGTTCAATGCCGTTGCTTGCACTTTCCGTTATGACCAATATGGCTGCAGGTGTGCTTGACTGCAAGCTTTCCGATGAAGAAGTAGGAATTGCAGCATCAAAAATTGAACATAAATTTGCAGGTTATGTAAGGAAAATTATAAATAAAATCTGATGTAAACCTGAGTTTACATAAAATTTTTTTATCAATATCAACCTCGGTTGATAGAAAATCGAACAAAATTCTCCTATAATTATGTCAATATTAAAGCGAGGTGTTTTCTTATGACAATAGGTGAAAAAATAAGTATTTTAAGACGTGACTTCAATTGGTCACAGGATGAATTTGCCGAAAAGCTCGACGTTTCGAGGCAATCTGTTTCAAAATGGGAATCAGGCAAAGCAGTTCCTGACTCTGACAAAGTTCTTGCGATTGCTGAACTTTTCGGTGTTTCGACAGATTTTCTCTTAAGGGATACAGAAGAATTTGTCCGTGACGAGGAGGTTATTGATACGGTCACTGAACCGATCAAACAGGTAGTTGATACGCCCCCTCCTCCGGTACCGCAAAAACCGTGCAGTAAAAAGAAGCCGGTAAAAAAGATCGTTGCTTTTGTTGTTGCTGCCTGTCTGTTAATTGCAGTTATTATTCCTATTCCGACCGGACTTTACAAAAAGGCTTTCGAGTCACTTCTTGAAGATCCTGTCGAGTATCCGTACATACTTGTTCACGGACTTGGCGGTTGGGGTGCTGAAGCACAGGTAAACGACGTCAGTCCTTATTGGGGCAGTTCAACAGGAAGTCTTGTCGAATATCTTGCAAGTGAAAATTACACTGCATACGAGGCAACCGTGGGGCCTTTCTCCAGTACATGGGACAGAGCATGTGAACTGTATGCACAGCTTGCAGGCACAAAAGTTGACTACGGTGAAGCACACAGCAAAGCTCACGGTCACGAACGTTACGGTAAAGAATATACAACTCAGCTTGCACCCGGTTGGGGTACAAAAACTGAGGGTGGTCAGCTTATCAAAGCAAACCTTGTAGGTCACAGTTTCGGCGGTGCTACGGTACGTATGCTTACATCCTTGCTTGAGTACGGAAACGAAGCTGAAGTTCAGGCAAGCGGTGAAAACGTTTCCGAACTTTTCAAAGGCGGCAAGGGCAACTACATAAACAGCGTTACGACACTTTGTTCTCCGCATAACGGATCAACACTTTTCTATGTTATCGATCAATATAAGGTCATCGATCTTGCAATGGACATTGTTAACCTCGGCGGACGTCTGACCGAAAATAACTCCATCAGTAACTTCTATGATTTCCGCCTTGAGCATTTCGGTATTGATTCATCAACAGCAGATGAAAATACACTTATCAACACTGTTTTCAGTCAGGGCACGGACAATGCAGCATACGATCTCTCACCTGACGGTGCGACCGAAATAAACAAAAACATAAAGCTTGTTGACGGTGTTTATTATTTCTCATACGCTTATTCAACAACAAATGTAAGTTCACTTACAGGCAATCAGGTTCCCGATATGAGCAGTACACTCGCAATACTTATTCCGACTGCAACGCTCATGGGCAGATATTCCAAGAATACTGTTACAGATTTCCCGATTGATGAAACGTGGCTTGAAAACGACGGACTCGTCAACGTCGTATCCGCAAAACACCCGACAGGTGATGAGTGGCAGAATTATGACGCAGAAAATATTGTTGCAGGCAAG
Source organism: Acutalibacteraceae bacterium (assembly GCA_045587505.1). Taxonomy (GTDB): domain Bacteria; phylum Bacillota; class Clostridia; order Oscillospirales; family Acutalibacteraceae; genus CAG-488. The sequence continues at coordinate 10,617 of JAZNCK010000124.1, read as the reverse complement.
TGGAACGTTATGCCCGTTAAACGCGGACATCACGGCACTGTAATCGGATTGAATGCCGATTTGGAGAACACACACAGTTTTTACCTCGAGCTTATCGATATGATCGGTGCTATGCCTCGAGATAGAAAATATTATTTCAAAAATTTATTTTAAGGAGAGAAAAAATGAAATTATCATTCAGTAAAATCATGGCCGTTGTAATGGCACTCGCAATTGCAATGAGTCTTGTTACTTGTTCTTTTGCTGCGTACAAAGGTGACGTTAACGCAGACGGAAAAGTAACCTCAACAGATGCACTTATCGTACTTAATTATTCCGTTGAAAAAATCACTGAAATCAACACAAAAGCTGCAGATATGGACGGTAACGGAGAAGTAAGTTCTACAGACGCACTTCTTGTTCTTCGTGTTGCAGTTGAACTTGACGAAAAAGTCGAAATTCCTGAAGAGAATCCCGGCGAAAATGAAAACCCCGGTGAAAATGAGAATCCCGGCGAGAACGAGAACCCCGGTGAGAACGACAAACCCACAGCACCGTCTACAGTTGAAGAGATCGTCTCTTGTTACAACGATGCAGTTAATAAGGTTGTAACTGAAAAAGCAGGATTCAAAAAGCAGAGAACAACAAATGTTACGGACCTTGATGCAGGCACTTACACAAGTATGGCAGGCGGAATTGTTGAAGATTTCCTTGGTGCCGGCACAAACAGCTTCACAAATGCAAAAGGCAGTTCACAGCACCTTTCAGAGGCATCACTTACCGCAGCAGATCTTACAAGTGCTACCTGCACGGAAGCTGACGGAATATATACAATAACACTTCAACTGAAAGATGGTACAAGCTCTGCAACAAAATCCAAAAAAGAAGACAACTCCCCAATCGCAAAGACAGGATTGGTCGCAGGCAAAAATGCAGGTATCGAGTATGACTACATTAACAGCGCAAGTATTTACCAAAGTGTTATTGATATGGGAGCAAAAACTGATTCAGTAAAAGCTACAACATCAAACACAAAGATTGTTATTACAGTTGATGCAGAAAACGGTAAGATGATTTCTTATACAGCATCTTTTGACTGGGCTGTTGAGATTAATAAAATTTCTGTCTCAATCCTGATCAATGTTCCTAAAGCAAACGGTAAAGCTCACACAGATGTAGCAATCTCAGATATTGAGTGGTAAATATTTTGAAAGGGTGCAAACGCACCCTTTCTTTTTTATTGATTTGATATAAAAATCGTGGTAAAATGAATGTATTATGTACCTGAGAGGTGTAGTATGAAAACTTTATTTAAAAACGCTGACATTCTGCTTTATGAAAACGGAATTTATACCGTGCTGAAAAACGCTTATCTTGCCGTTGACACAGACAAAATTTCCTACATAGGTAAGGACAAACCCACAGATATTTTTGATGATGTTAAGGATATGACAGGTAAACTGCTCATGTCAGGTTTTTACAATTGTCATAACCACTGTCCGATGGTACTTCTGCGCGGTGTCGGCAGTGACCTGCCTCTCAACGAATGGTTGTTCAACAAAGTCTTCCCGATTGAAGATAAACTGACTGCAGATGAGATTTATGCAGGCACAAACCTCGCTCTGCTTGAAATGATCGCAGGTGGTACAGTCAGCTTTTCAGATATGTATTTTGAACCCAATGTCACGGCAAAAGCTGTGGCTGATGCCGGAATGAAAGCTAACCTCACTCGTCCCGTTCAGAGTTTCGACCCGAATGAAGAAGCGAAAGATTCTTTCAGAATTGCTCAGTCTCTTGAACTTTATAACGAGTGGAACGGTGCTGAAAACGACAGAATTCTTATTGACTTCTCAATCCACGCTGAATACACCTGCACAGAAAAAATTGCCCGTGCCTACATTGAAGAGTGTAACAAGAGAAACGGCCTTTTGCATATTCATCTGTCTGAAACAGTTAAAGAACATAACGAATGTAAAGAAAAATACGGTAAAACTCCGACAGAATGGTTCAACAACCTCGGTGCATTTGACTCAAGAGCATTTGCCGCACACTGCGTAACTCTTGAAGACAGTGATATGGAAACCATTCTTGAAAAGAATGTCAATGTTGTTCATAACCCAACAAGCAATATGAAGCTCGGCAGCGGTTTTGCAAGAATCCCCAAAATGCTTGATATGGGTATCAACGTAGCTCTCGGCACAGACGGTGCAGCAAGTAACAACAACCTTGATATGCTTGAAGAAATTCATCTCGCTTCAATTATCCACAACGGATATTTACAGGATGCTACCGTTATGAATGCAGACACAGTCATCCGAATGGCTACATTCAACGGTGCAAAGCTTCAGGGAAGAAATGATTGCGGTGACCTGAAAATCGGCAACAAGGCTGACATTATAGCAATATCCCTCGATGCGCCGCACTTAAGACCGATTATTGACGAGAAATCACTTATCACATACTCCGCACAAAGCAGTGATGTCTGTATGACAATGGTCGACGGCAAGGTGCTTTATGAAAACGGAGAGTATAAAACGCTTGATAAAGAAAAAATCTATTACGACGTAGAAAAAGCTGTTGCAAAATTATATTGAGGTGACGAAAATGGAAAGAGCTGATAACGGACTTGCCTTTATGCTCCGATACGAAAATATAGCTTGGTATGAGGACGGTAAGGTAAGAATTCTTGACAGACGTGTATATCCGCGTAAGGTTGAATTTGTTGTATGTAACACTCATCAGGAAGTTACGCAGGCTATCCGCGATATGGTAACACAAAGTGCCGGACCGTACACGGCTGCGGCTATGGGTATGGCACTTGCTGCGTATGAGTGCAGAAATATGACGGCAGACAAACAGCTTGAATATCTGCTTGCCGCATCAGACAACATATCGCACGCCCGTCCGACAACTGTTGCACGAATGTCACTGATTACGGGCGGTTGTCTTGAGGCAGCAAAACACGCCCTGCGTGACGGCACTGACGTAAGTGAAGCAATTGTTAACTATACAGTCAAAGCCAACAATCTGCGTTACGGTAAAGTCAATCTTATGGCAGAGCACCTTGTGGATATGTTTCCGCAGAACGGTACTGTTATGACGCAGTGCTTTGGTGAAACAATCGTCGGTATGATGCTTAAAGTTGCAAAAGAGAGAGGGAAAAACATCCGTATCTTCTGCCCCGAAACACGTCCCTATTTCCAGGGTGCAAGACTGACGGCAACCGTATGTAACGAAATGGGCTTTGACACCACCGTTATTACAGACAATATGCCGGCTTACGTTATGAAGAAAGAAAACGTTGATGTTTTCACCTCTGCTGCAGACGCGATCTGCCTTGACGGCCATGTTGTCAACAAAGTCGGTACATATCAGATTGCAATTGCCGCAAAGTACACAGGTATACCCTACTTTGTAACCGGTGCACCTGACCACGGACACCCGACAATTGATACAGTCAAAATCGAAATGCGTGACCCTGACTTCGTTCTTCAGGCGATGGGAGTGAAAACTGCCGCAGACGGGCTTAAAGGCTACTACCCTGCTTTTGATATAACTCCTCCCGAGCTTGTCAGCGGTGTTGTTACGGACACAGGAATCTATACTCCGTACGACCTGCACAGTTATTTCAAAGACGGTAATATGGGTGAATATGAAATGGTTATATAAAGTCAAAACCGACTTGCGTTGCAAGTCGGTTTTGACTTTGTCTGATTAAAAAACTCCTGTTATAAATATTTCAAGTCCTATAAGAATAAGTATTGTACCGCCGAATATACCTGCTTTACCTGCAAGTTTTGTTCCGAACTTTCTGCCTATGATAATACCGCCTACACAGATAAAAAAGGTGACAAGAGCAATAATAAGTGCACAAACTATTGCCATCTTAAGATCGTAGTCAGAAATTGTGAACCCGACAGAAAGAGCATCTATTGAAGTTGCAATACCCTGCACAAGAATGGAAATCAAGCCTACTTTCGGAGCCTCGGTCGTATACTCCTCACCTTTTGACCGAAATCCCTCAATGAGCATTTTACCGCCGATAAAACCCAGAAGAATAAGTGCAATCCACGGTATAAATTTTTCACACGCCGTAAAACACTGTACAACGGTATGTACACAGATCCAGCCTATCATCGGCATAAGTGCCTGAAAGAACGCAAACACACCGGCCATACCACACATCTTTCCCCTCGTCATCTTCGGATCGTTAAGTCCGTTTGCAAGTGAGACAGAAAATGCATCCATAGCCAATCCTACACCAAGCAGGGCACTGTTGAAATAGAACATCAAATTCATATTTTTACCTCCAAAAAAACATCGGGCACGGCAATTGCCATACCCGGTCTTTTCTTTAAAAGATGTAAAGACACCATGTACAGCCATTGCAGTTATACATGAGTCTCGCAATTTAAAACAAGCCAGACTTTGCAGTCAGTATGTTGACTTGTTACACACTACCGTGCGCTTGCTACTCCCCCATTGGATCGCAGTGGTATTATATCTGTTTGTGCACATTTTGTCAATATTTTACGCTGTTTTTCTCAAATTAAGTATTGTGAATTATATAACGATGATGTATAATAGTGTGGAAATATAAGACAAGGGAGAAAAATATGTTTATTACAAATGACATTAAATATGTCGGCGTTAACGACCGTAAAGTAGACCTCTTCGAGGGTCAGTTTGATGTACCTGACGGAATTGCATACAATTCTTACGTTATTCTTGATAAAAAAATCGCAGTTACAGATACTACTGATAAAAATTTTGGTGATGAATGGTTCGCAAACCTTGATAAAGAGCTTAACGGCAGAACGCCGGATTACCTCATAGTTCATCATATGGAGCCTGACCATTCAGCCAATATTGATGCATTCCTGAAGAAATATCCTGAATCTCAGGTTGTTGCAACACAGAAAGCATTCAATATGATGAAAGGCTTTTTCGGAGTGGATTATGCTGACAGACGTATTGTTGTTGGCGAAGGTGATTCACTTTGTCTCGGTACGCATACACTCACCTTTTTCCTCGCTCCCATGGTGCATTGGCCCGAGGTTATGGTCAGCTACGATTCAAAGGACAAGGTCGTTTTCTCTGCTGACGGATTCGGCAAATTCGGTGCACTCGATGCTGAGGAAGACTGGGCTTGTGAAGCAAGAAGATATTATTTCGGTATCGTTGGCAAGTACGGTGCACAAGTACAGGCACTTCTTAAGAAGCTTGCTACACTTGACGTTGAAATTATCTGTCCGTTACACGGTCCCGTGCTCAATGAAAATCTCGGTTATTACATCAATCTTTATGACATCTGGTCATCATACGGTGTAGAAAGTGAAGGTATAGTTATAGCTTACACATCTGTTTACGGTAACACAAAAGCCGCAGCAGAATTACTCGCAGAAAAGCTCCGCGCAAAAGGTTGCCCGAAAGTTGTTGTCAACGATCTTGCACGCTGTGATATGCATGAGGCAATTGAAGATGCGTTCCGTTACGGTAAAATTGTACTCGCAACCACAACCTACAATGGTGACATATTCCCGTTTATGAAAGAATTCATTAACCATCTTACAGAAAGATTCTATCAGAACAGAACCGTAGCTTTTGTCGAAAACGGCTCCTGGGGTCCGGTGGCTGCCAAGATGATGCGTAAAATGCTTGAAAGCTCAAAAAACATCGCTTTTGCAGATACTGTTGTTCAGATCAAATCTGCTCTCAACGATGACAGCATTGCGATGATTGACGCTCTTTGTGACGAATTGATGAAATAAGGCGCAACCCGTAGCAGTAAAACTGTTACGGGTTTTTACCCGGCAAGATATTTTATGCCTGATAAATCTTATGAATAATCTTGACGGTGTGGAGAAAACTTTCAGTAAAGGGAGGTTTTCTTAATGAAATATATCTGTGATGTTTGCGGTTGGGTTTACGACGAGTCAATCGGTGACCCTGAAAACGGTATTGAACCCGGACAGAAATTTGAAGAATTACCCGATGACTTTATTTGTCCGATGTGCGGTGTTGGGAAGGATATGTTTTCCGAAGAATGATAATTTACCACTCTTGTTTAGCGAGAGTGGTCTTTTTCTGTATTTTCACAAATAAGAATTTATTATACTGCAAAAAAGGCTTGCAGTCTGTTGATTTTTGTAGTATAATACGATTTATATATAATGCACTTTTGTGTGTATATAAATTCGGTGTTGTTACACTAGGAAACAGGAGTTTTATTATGTTTAATGCAGAAATGATCGTATTCTGCGTATACCTTGTTTTCATGGTCGGAATCGGCGTATTCTTCTTTTTACGCTCAAAATCCGGCGGTGATAAGGGCTATTTTCTCGGCGGTCGTCAGATGGGTCCTTGGGTATCCGCATTATCAGCAGGTGCTTCAGATATGAGTGCTTGGGTTCTTATGGGTCTCCCCGCTTCAATTTATGCTGCCGGTCTCGGTCAGGCTTGGATTGCTATCGGTCTTGGCATCGGTTATACTCTTAGCTGGTTAATTGAAGCTCCCAGACTTCGCCGTTACTCAATTGCGGCTAATGACTCAATCACAATTCCGCAATACCTTACAAACAGATTCCTTTCGAGCAACCGTGCTTTACAGGTTATCTGTGCTGTTATCTTCCTTGTTGCTTACACAATTTATGCTGCATCCAGTATCAAGGCTTGCGGTACACTCTTTAACACAGTTATGGGTATTGACGCTACCGTTGCAATGTACATAGCAGCAGTTATCATCATCTGCTACACATTCCTCGGCGGATTCTCCGCTGTTTGCTGGACAGACTTTTTCCAGGGTCTTCTTATGCTCGGTGCTCTTCTTATCGCTCCCATCTTTGCGGTTGGTCTCATCAATGCAGGCGAAGGTGCATCAACAATGGATCAGCTTCCCGCAAACTACTGGAATCTTTTCTCAAATTGGAAGGATGTCATTTCCGGTCTCGGTTGGGGTCTTGGTTATTTCGGTATGCCTCATATTATCATCCGCTTTATGTCTCTTCGTTCTGACAAGGACCTTAAGAAGAGTGCAAAAATCGGTATCACATGGACAGTGCTTATCCTTACTTTCTCCGTTGCAGCAGGTATTATCGGACACCTCTTCCTCGGTGAAATCGCTGACAGTTCAGTAGTATTCATCACAATGGTACGCAAGATTTTTCCTGCTCTTATCAGCGGACTTCTTCTTTCAGCCATCCTTGCAGCTGCAATGAGCACAGCTGACTCACAGCTTCTTGCTTCAGCTTCTGCATTCTCGGTTGATGTTTATAAGCCAATTATTCGTAAGAACAAGGCATCCGATAAGGAGATGCTCTGGTCAGGCAGATTCGTTGTTCTTGCAATATCTGTCATCGCAGTGCTTATTGCTTCTAACCCCAATTCGGGTACAATAATGGATCTTGTTGAAAATGCCTGGGGCGTATTCGGTGCAGCTTTCGGTCCCGTTATTATGCTTTCTCTCTTCTGGAGAAGACTTAACTTCGCAGGCTCTGTTGCAGGTATCGTTGTTGGTGCAGCTACAGATATTCTCTGGCTTATCTTCCTTAAAGACCTCGGTATCTATGAAATCATCCCCGGTTTTATCGCAGGTCTTATCGCAACAGTTGTTGTAACACTTCTTACAAAGGCTCCTTCAAAGGACGTTACAGACGTGTTTGACAAGGTTGCAAAAGGCGAAATCGGTGAATAATTAACAGTATAAAGTTACCCCGCAGTTCAATGAACTGCGGGGTTGATTTTGTATTTTATTTAGTCGAAGCAATCAGTTTTTCCATAGCCTCAAGAATTACTCTTGCGGTCTTTGGACCTGTGGAATTAGTCTCCTCATAATGATGTCTGTCCATGTGGTCGTGAGCACCGTTTATGTACGGCAACTTACTGTCAAGCATAAAATCGTTATCAGGGATAATATAACCCAGCTCATCGTTACAAAGACCTACAACAAACTTGTGCTTTGCCTCTCCCTGTTTAGCAAGGATATTGTAATGAGCATCCTCTCTTGTTGCCGAATTTTCCATAGTAAGGAATTCACCGTTAAAAAGTTCAGGGAACAACTCACCCGGTATAAGGAACATACCGATTTCTTTGTCTCCGAGTTCAAGATAACCAACCTCAGAATGGATGTAAGGTACAATACGGTTTTTGCTTCGTGCAATATCGTTATTAAGCACCTTTAAAAAGCGTGCCAGGATAAGGACAAAATTTGAAGCTTCAAGCATAAGCGGTGCAGACTTGACATTGATGCACGGCTTTATCTGAGTCTCATTGGTCATAGCATTTACCATTTGACCGAGATTCTTGCCAAATTCCTTTGTATAAGCCTCGCAATCGATAGTTTCGCGGTATACCTTTTTGATTTCCTTTGCAGAAATCATACCGCCGTTTGCACCGTTACAGAACACAGCATCGCAATCAGGATTGCCCTGTTCGATTTCCTTAATCATATATGCAGGGAAATCCGCACTGATAACCTTTGTACAGCTGCCGAGAAGTTCTGCGTGAGAAGCAAAATTCACGATGCAGATATTTTTGGTTTTATCGAAGGACTCGAAGCGTATCTTTGTAAGATTATCGTCAAATGTATCGGGTGTGCGGCAGTCAAACTGCATATCCTCAGCCTTTATAAAGGAGTAGAACAAATTGCCGTCTGCACGGTTTTCGTAAGCTGATACAATTGCTTTGGCAGTCAGACGCTGAAGACGAGCCATAAATTCCTCATCCCTGCCGCATTTGAGAATTTTTTCGCCCCAGAGGCCTTGTGTGTCAACAGCAGAATGGGAATGAGTTGCCATAATGTTGATTGATTTAAGGTTCGGGATTTTTCCGCTTTCGATAACGAGCTTACGGATAATATTTATGTCGTGACGACTGATGCCGACCGCATCAACCGAACACATTACCACGCCGCCTCTGCCGGTGTTATCGTCCATATAAACGGCACGCGCATACATATCGTCAAGAACGCCCTGTGCAGGGTTATTCGAGTCATAGCCTGCGATGAAATAACGTTTTGTTTTTACATCGTCGGGAGTAAGGACAATTTTGCCGAATCCGCAGGTAAAGTGTTCTCCTGTTTGTAAAGTGAACTTTTCGTCACCCCTGAGCATATATTTATTCGCTTTTTCGCTTGCAATAAAATTCTTTGACGGAATCGAAAAAACGATTGCTTTTGCAAGCGCATATAAAGATTTTCTTACTATTCTATCTGTGTTCATAAGCCACACCCCTTTTCTGTATTATACATCATTTTGAGAAATTTGCAAATACTGAAAAATTTTATTTAAAATACATTTTGTACAGCACTATTTAAGAAGTGTGTATCAGTTGTTTGGGTACTTGCTTGACATGCAAGGGGCAACAATATGAATAGGGATACGGTTTATAAAAACGTTACTCTTTTGGAAAGTTGATATAAGAAAAAGCAGACATTGGTTAATGTCTGCTTTTAGATGCTTAATAAAAAATCAGTCTTTGTTGTTTCTTATATACTTTATTTCCCAGGCATATAGTCCTTCCATACATCATTTACATAGTATTGGTGTGTTTCTTCTGTTATTGTAGCCTCACCATTTTCGAGTTCTACTTTGAATCTGATCAATTCGTGTTTACTCCAAATATTATCTTCGTTTATATATTCATATCGCACACTATCAGTAAAAGTTGTTTTCCCATCATCTTTAGACAAATACACATAAGTGAATGATGTTTTTCCGTCTTTTGTTTCAGTTTTGAAAAGATTATCACTATCCCCATTCCAATATGCACCGTCAATAGGATAGTCCGCTTCAGGGGTATATGTAATCACGCCATATTCATCGGGTGAATACAGGACAACCTTGCGAAAAAGGGTAACTTTTTCATCCATAACGCCATAATATGTAATAGTTTCAGAATTTTGGGCGTTGAACTTAACTTCTTCGATATCATCATCAGTTTCGTCACCTTTGAAAACAAAAGTACCCTTAAATGTGAATATTTGTTTATCACCCTTAATTTCATTATCAACAACAGAAAACCACGTTGCATCCTCTTTACATTCCCAAACCAAACCTGCTTCTTTGTTGTAGGGTAGTTCAATTACAGTCTTGTCTTCACCTGTGATTGCTCCGGGAATTGAACTAAAAAGCATTCCTATAAACAGAAACGGAAAAAGAAAAAATAATACAACAGAACCCATATAAATACTCCTTCACTATTATTTTACACCCTCATTTTATCACTAATGCCAAAAATGTCAATATTGCTTTAATTTATAAGCCTCAATAATTTTGTAGCTTTTTTCAATAATTTTGCATTTCTTAAATAATAAATAAGAGATACTAATGAATAGATAATAGTACAAAGAAAAATCCGTCCTCTTACGAGAACGGATTTTCTTTGGTGAGGATGAGTGGGCTCGAACCACCGACCCCTTGCATGTCAAGCAAGTACTCTGACCAACTGAGCTACACCCTCATGCGCTTAATTGCAGAGGTGATTATATCATATGTATAACCAAAAGTCAAGAAAAGGAGAGCCCTAAGCTCTCCTCACAGACTGTCGATAAACGCACAAGAACAACAATACTGTTTTAATATAAGTTAAAACAAACAAATCTAAAATATAATCTTAACTAAAAAATCTCACAAAGTATCG
>JAZNCK010000123.1:0-12679 GCA_045587505.1 Acutalibacteraceae bacterium | reverse complement strand
TCGTTCGATAGATGCAATCAAGGCTGCTATGGCTGACGAACGCGAGGTTTTTCTTGTAGCGCAGAAGGATGTCCGCGACGATGAGCCAGAGGTTGACCAGCTTTTTAAAATGGGTACGGTTGCAAAAATCAGCCATATCCTGAGGCTTCCCAATACGGATACAATCCGCATTTCTGTTGAGGGTCTTTACCGTGCAGCCCTTGTTGATATGTTGCAGACTCAGCCGTATCTCATTGCCGATGTTAAAACACGCAGAACAACTGCTATCAGAGCAGAGGATAAAGATTACGAAATTGCACTTGTACGTCAGACAAAGGATTACTTTGAAGATTATGCAGATGTTGCACCGCAGATGCCGGGCGACCTTATCCTCGAAGTGCTTGAGAAAAACGGAGCAGGTGAACTGGCAGATTATATTGCAGGCAATATTATGCTTGAGTATAAAAAGCGTCAGACTATTCTCAACGAGGTAAATCCTCTTCGCAGACTTGAAAAAGTTTGTTGCCTTCTTGCAAAAGAGGGTGATCTGATGCGTCTTGAAAATGATATTAACCGTAAGGTGCAGGAAAATATAGATAAAAGTCAGCGCGAATATTACCTTCACGAGCAGATGAAGGTTATCTCCGAGGAACTCAATGACGGTGTTTCTTCGCTTGAAGAGTGTGAGGAGTTCCGCGAAAAAATCAAGGCCCTCGGTCTTGAGGAGGAAAGCGAGAAAAAACTTCTCAAAGAATGCTCACGTCTTGAAAGAATGTCCCCGACAACACCTGAGGCGACGGTGAGCAGAGTCTATATCGAAACCTGTATTGATTTGCCCTGGAATAAGCTGACAGAGGATAATTTAAACCTTGCGCATGCGAGGAAAATTCTTGACCGTGATCATTACGGAATGGAGAAAATCAAGGAAAGAATCATCGAGGCACTTGCCGTGCGTAAACTTTCTGACGGCGGATACGGTCAGACACTTTGCTTCGTCGGCCCGCCGGGCGTTGGTAAAACTTCGATTGCAAAAAGTGTTGCTGAGGCAATGGGCAGAAAGTTCTCCCGTGTTTCACTCGGCGGTGTGCATGATGAGGCGGAAATCCGTGGCCACAGAAAGACTTATATCGGATCAATGCCCGGCAGAATTATTGCTGCCGTGAAGTCAGCAGGAACTAAAAATCCGATTATACTTCTTGACGAAATCGACAAACTCGGTTCTGATTATAAAGGCGACCCGTCGTCTGCACTTCTTGAGGTGCTTGACGGTGAGCAGAACGGTACGTTTACCGACCATTATGTAGATATGCCGTTTGATCTGAGCAAGGTGATGTTTATCACAACGGCAAACGACAAATCAACAATACCTGCTCCTCTTCTTGACAGAATGGAGATTATTGAGCTTCCGAGCTATACTCACGAGGAAAAGTTCAATATTGCTAAAAAACATCTTGTGCCAAAGCAGATTAAATTGCACGGACTTGATTCAAAGACATTTAAAATCAATGATAAAGCTTTGCGTGACGTTATCGACTGTTACACAAAAGAAGCAGGCGTCCGTCGTCTTGAACAGCAGATTGCCTCTCTTTGCAGAAAGGGTGCGGCAGCTATTGTCAGTGGCGAGGAAACTGCTGTTTCTGTTAAGGTTGGTGACCTTGAAAAGCTGCTCGGTCCTAAAAAGTATCTGCCTGAAACAATTGACGAGGAGTCAGCTGTCGGCGTGGTTAACGGACTTGCATGGACAAGTGTCGGTGGCGAGATGCTTCAGGTTGAGGTTGCGGTGCTTGACGGTACAGGCAAGATTGAACTGACAGGATCACTCGGTGATGTTATGAAAGAATCTGCCATGGCGGCAGTCAGTTTTATAAGAAGCCGTGTTGACAAATACGGCATAAATCCTAAATTCTATAAAGAAAAAGATATTCATATCCACGTTCCCGAAGGAGCTGTGCCGAAAGACGGCCCTTCGGCAGGTGTTACGATGGCGACAGCCCTGCTTTCAGCTTTGACTGATACTCCTGCAGACAGTCGTACAGCAATGACGGGAGAAATATCTCTGCGTGGCAGAGTGATGCCTATCGGCGGACTCAGGGAAAAAGCCATGGCTGCTTACCGTATGGGTATGAAGCAGGTGATTATCCCGAAAAAGAATATGTCTGACCTTGCAGATGTAGATGAGAAAGTAAAGGCATCGGTTAAGTTTATCCCGGCGACAAACCTTGACGAGGTCTTTGATAATGTACTTCTGACAAAAGACGAAAAAAATACGGTTGCGGCGGTGGCAACCAAAAATGAAGTCGGTTATAATATTATGCGTACCTGAGGAGGTTGAAGAATGAGATTTGACAAGGTGAAATACGAAGCGTCCTACGGAACAAGCCGGCAGTTGCCGAAATCGGATGCAGTCGAAATTGCTTTTGCAGGCAGGTCTAATGTAGGCAAATCCTCAATGCTTAACAAGGTTCTCAACCGCAAAAATCTCGCAAGAGTAAGTTCTGTTCCCGGTAAAACCGTTACAGTTAATTTTTTTGATTGTGACGGTGTCAAACTCGTTGATTTGCCCGGTTACGGTTATGCCAAGGTTAATTTTAACGAGAAAAAACGTTGGGCAGACCTTATGGAGGGCTATTTCAACTCAGGCAGAAACATCCGTCTTGTTGTTCAGCTGACGGATATGCGTCACCCTGTAACAAAGGATGACCTGGATATGATGAGATTTATGCAGGCAGCAGGTTTTGATTTCATCGTTGTTATGACGAAAAGTGACAAGCTCAACAAAACCGAGCGCACAAAACGCCTTGAGGCAATTAAGGAAGAACTTGCGGAATTTGGTGATATCGAAGCAATCCCGTTCTCAGCGCAGAACGGTGAGGGCGCGGATAAAATCCGTGAAGCGATTGAAAAATACAGCAAATAAAGAAAGCGGTAAAGGTGATGAACCTTTACCGCTTTTGGCTTACATAAACATTAACCAACCGAAGAGTTTGTCGAAAAGATTTGCGAAGAATTTTGCTACTCTCTTGAAGAAGGAAACTTTTCCGACAATCTCATATTCATAGCCCATCTCTTCAACAAAGTCGTGTCCGTCAGAATATTCGATGATCTCGAAAACGATATTGTCGTTTCCTTCGAATGCCTCATAAGAGATATCTGTAACCGATTCAGCGATATAAACTCTTTCAAGCTTCGGACAATTCGGGGCAACATAGAGGTCAATGAACTCAACGCCATCGTTAAAGTTTATTCTGGTGAGCTCAGGACAACCGTAGAACGCACCTTCATAAATCCAACAGTAGTCACCGCCGATATCAACTGTCTCAAGTGCGGTGTTTGCAAAAGCTCGGCAACCGATGTATGACAATTCATCCCCGAAAGTTACCTCTTTGAGTGCTGTGCAGTTTTCAAAGGATGAATCGTCAACAATAAAAGCGTTGCTGAGATCTGCTGATTTGATATTTTTGCATCCGCGGAATGCGTTGTAAGCGACAGCTACTACCTTTGAAAAGTCAATTGTTTCAATGTTAGAATGTTCGAAAGCGCAAGGATAGATTTCAACAGGGGAAGTAAGAATAACTTCTTTGATCTGCTTGCAGTTGTAGAAAGCATAGTCACCGATATTCATAATGTTTTCCGGTACGGTGTAGGATGTTTCTTCGGAAGTTATCAGATAATAATCGAGGTAATTGAAAGCTGAGAGTAAATCTTCGGGAAAATCTTCGAGACCATCTTCGTCAAACTCAAAATGATAGCAAAGTGCGTTACCATCCATATAATAACCGTTGTTTTCACTGATTATAAATTTTTCAAGAGTATTGCAACCGGCAAAAGCGCCTGATGTGCTTTCAAGATTGTCACCGAGATAAAGCTCTTTGATTTTAGTATTCTCAAAAGCTTTTAAACCGATTGACGATATAGAATCACCGAGATTGATCTTTTCAAGACTCAGACAATCAGCGAATGCTTTTTCACCAATCCAGGCAACACCTTCGGGAATGTCTATCTCTTCGAGATTACGGCAACTTGCAAATGTGTAATCACGGATTTCGGTAATATTGTCGTTAAGGATAACCTCTTCTACACCTGAAAGGAAGAAACAGGAGTCTGCAATTATTGTGATTTCTTCGGGTACGGTGTAGGTGTTTTCTGTGCCGACATAAGCGTAAAGTACGTTCTTGCCGAGGATAACAGCACCGTCATCAGAATTTTCTGCAAAGTAACCGAGCACGGGAGTTCCGTCAAAAACGTATGAACCGAAGTAGTCAAATTCGATAGTTTCGGGAATAACAACTTTTTCGAGGTGACTTGCACCGTTGAAAGCATAATCTTCAATACATATGACGGTTTCGGGAATGGTTATTTCAGAAAGTGTCGTACAACTGTCAAAAGCGTAAAAGCTGATTGTATCAACAGTGTAATTGTCACCGTTGTGTTCTATGGTTTCGGGAACTGTGACAACAGAAGGAACTATGCTCTCGCCTTCGTCGGTGGTTTCATAACTGATAATTGTTGCTGTCATCGTATCCGGATAAAGGAAGTAAATGATGTTATCCAGGATAACCTCTTCAATTTCGTAGAAGTCCTCTTCCTCTTCATCCCACCAGAATGCCGATGCACTGACGGCGAAAACTGATGTTGCCATAATAACGGCAAGCATTACGGACAGTAATTTTTTGAGCTTGTTTTTCATAAAAATTTCTCCTTCTCACTTTTTTACAGATGTATTCTCTGTATACTCATAAAATACTATTTTTTTCCATTTTTGTAAAGAGTTTTTCCGGTTAAAAATTGTTACAGTTTTTTTGCTAAAAGTAACAAAAAATCACTAAAAAACAACGAAGGATATCTGTGCTTATCCGATTTGAAAAATAAAACCGAAAAAACACCTGCATCAAGCAAAAATGATGAAAAATAAGAGCTTTAATTATCATAAAATACACAAAAAGCGGCAAAGGTTTTTTGCCTTTACCGCTTGGTTTTATATTACATCGACTCGGGAACAGTAATCTTGAGCATTTCGAGGATGTTTTTGATTGTATCTTTAACGCAGATGCAAAGATAAAGTCTTGCCTGCATCAGGTTTTCGTCGTCACAACTTACGCGACAAGCGTTATAGAACTTGTGGAAAAGAGTCGCCAGATCGACTGCATAACGAGTTATCTTTGCAGGGTCATAATTCCTTGCTGCAACAATTATCTCGTTTGTAAGGCCTGCTAAATGGCGGATTAACTCACGTTCTTCTGCTTCCTTGAGCATTTCAAGCTCATTTGCAGAGCAATCACGGGGAGAAATACCATCAGTTTCGAGCTTTCTGATGATTGAACAGATTCTTGCGTGTGCATACTGACAGTAGTAAACCGGATTCTGTGAGCTTTCCTCAACCGCAAGGTCAAGGTCAAATTCCATCTGTGAACCGGGTTCTCTCATATTGAAGAGAAAACGTACCGCATCAATGGGGATATCCTCAAGAAGGTCAACGAGCGTGATTGCTTTACCTGTTCTCTTGGACATTCTTACAACTTCCCCGTCACGTGTAAGACGGACAAGCTGCATAAGGATAACATCGAGCTTATCACCGCCTACGCCGATTGCATCAAGTGCACCCTGCATTCTTGCAACGTGACCGTGGTGGTCTGCACCCCAGATGTCAATTGCCGTATCAAAGTTTCTGACAGCAAGTTTGTTGCGGTGGTACGCGATATCTGCTGCAAAGTATGTCGGGTTACCGTTTGCGCGGATAAGAACATCATCCTTGAGTTCGAGCTTGTCAATATCTTCCTGCGAATAACCTTGTTTTGTCAGTCTTTCAGTCTGCACTTCAATATTTTTGTACCAGAGAGCACCGTCTTTTTCGTAAGTAAGACCTTTTGCTTTCATAAGCTCAAGTGTGTCCTTGAGCTCGGTTCCGTTGTGAAGTGTGCTTTCGTGGAACCATGTATCATACTCAATACGGTATTTTGTAAGGTTGTCTTTCATTGCCTGAATATTCTTGGGAAGTGCAAAATCAACGAGCGCTTTTCTGCGCTTATCTTCGCTTGCATCGATGAATTTATCACCGTAAACATCGGCAAATTCCTGAGCTCTTACCTTGATATCCTCGCCGTGATAGCTGTCTTCGGGTAATTCGACAGCGTCTTCACCCTTGTAAATCTGCTGATAACGGATATCGAGTGAAAGTGCAAATTTATCAATCTGGTTACCTGCATCGTTGATGTAAAACTCACGGCTTACCTCGTAACCTGCATAATCAAGCACGGCAGCAAGGCAGTCGCCGAGAGCTCCGCCACGGGCGTTGCCCATGTGCATCGGACCTGTCGGGTTTGCGGAAACGAATTCAACATTGATTCTCTTGCCCTGACCATAATCTGAACGGCCGTAGTCCTTGCCTTTTTCGCGGATGTCCTTGAGAATATCAGCATAGTAGCTGTCGCTGAGGTAGAAGTTCATAAAGCCCGGTCCTGCAACCTCAGCACGCAAGAAGTATGTGCCCTCAAGGCTGATTTTTTCCATAATTGTATCTGCAATTTTTCTCGGAGCAGAGCGAAGTTCTCTTGCCCATACCATTGCAGCGTTTGCAGAAAAGTCACCGTTTGCACGGTCTGCAGGAATTTCCACTTTGAATTCTGCAGTAGGCATCTGCGGGAATGCACCTTCATTAACGGCAGCCTCAACTGCGTTGTAAACAGCATTTTTTAGTTGTTCCTGTACCTTGTTTACAATGTAAGACATATCTTTGCCTCCTTATTTAGTCAGCTTAATACTTCGCTGTGATTTTAATTCTGTTCTTGCTTAAAAGTTCGTTATTGAAATCGAGTGAATATGAAAAATCGAGTTTGGTAGTTTTGCCGTCTTCGTACTCTGAACGGATTGCTGTTGTGTGAACACCCATCATAATCTGACCGACGGGAGTATTGTAACAGCAGAGGTTTCGCTTGCCTTTTTCCATCTTCATTTCTGTGTTATATGCACCGGAACGTGTGATCGTAACCTTGTCGGAATCCTGTACACGAACGGTTGTTGTGCATCCCAGAAGTTCTTCGGACTGCTCCTCGTAAACGATACGGTAATCGTCGGCAGTACCGCTGATTTCTGCCGTGGTGGTCAGCTCAGCTTTTTCGTTCTGACCTTGTACGTTGTGGTAGTCACATAAAGTTATAACGCAATTCATTTTGCCCACTTCTCCAATGCAAGGGTGAAGAGCTTGTCAATAAGCTCAGCGTAGGGGATGCCCGAAGCAGCGAACATTTTCGGATACATACTGATTGATGTGAATCCGGGAATGGTGTTAGGCTCGTTGAGCATAACAAGTCCGTCGGACTTGCGTACAAAAAAGTCGACTCTTGTAAGACCTGAACAACCGAGAGCTTTATATGCGTTTCTTGCTGCAGCACGGACCTCTTCATGCTTTTCGTCAGAAAGACGAGCAGGGATGTGGAGCTCACTTGCGGGATTCACATATTTAGCTTCATAATCATAGAAATCGTTGCAGGGAACAACTTCGCCGCAGACGGATGCAACAGGCTCGTCATTACCCATAACTGCACATTCAACCTCAATGCCGTCTATACCTTCTTCAAGAACGAGTTTTGAGTCTTCTCTGAATGCTTTTTCAATTGCGACGGCAAGACTTTCTTTATCGTCAGCCTTACTTACACCGACTGATGAACCTGCGTTCGCGGGCTTTACGAAAATCGGGAATCCGAGATAATCGGCAGCCTTTTCGATATATTTTCCGGGGTCTTTACCATAGTCGTAGGAGTTGAAACCAAGCCATTTTGCCTGCGGAATTCCTGCTGCATCTGCAAGTGTATTTGTCATAACCTTATCCATACAACAAGCAGAAGCAAGCATATCACAGCCTACGAACGGGATACCTGCAACCTGCAGAAAGCCCTGAATTGTACCGTCTTCACCGTTCTTACCGTGAAGCACGGGGAAGGCAACATCAATGCGTACGGTTTTGACTCCGTCAGCCTCAAAAGCTAAAAGTCCATGATCATTTCTGTCGGGAGAAATGACTGCTTTTGTAAGGTTTTCAGCATCGTCAAGCCATTTGTCTTCGGGCAGATTTGCAACATCGCCGTTGTATCTGAACCATCTGCCGTCCTTGCTGATGCCGACCATTATTACGTTATATTTATCTGTGGGGATGTTTTCTATAACAGATTTTGCGGATACGACAGAAACGTCATGCTCGCTTGAAACACCGCCGAAAAGAACAAGTGCGTTCAACATTTTATACCATCTCCGTTTGCATTATTAGACAATTTAACATATTACCATAGTTATGCCGTTAAGTCAAGGAAAATCAAGGTTTTTGCCCGATAAAAATACAATAAAAAGACCAATTTTTTAAGCAAAAAATAGTGACAAATTTATCTTTATATGATATAATTCTTATAATTATTGACTTGTACTATAAATATAGCATAAGGAGCTTGAAAATATGGAACTTAACTCAGCACTCGCGATGATTATCAAGGGTATCGAAAGCACGATGAATTCAAACGGCTTTTCGGTAATAGTCCCTGCAGATACAGAAAAAGGTGCACTGCCCGTCAGTGAAAAAAACGGTGCATCTGTCATTACTTACGGCGGCAAGAACGGAACAGCTAAAATCGAATACTTTGAAGGTAAGATTTCACTTCTCTGTGCACTCTCACAGGCAGACAGCGCAGTTGATTCCGATTTCAAAAAAGTTACCACAAGCCTTTTTAATCCCGAAACAGTTGATGACCGTGATGTAAGATATATTATCAATGATTTCTCAGACGGTATCAACGATACTTACGGCAAAAAAGAGAAGTCAAAGAAACTTCCTCAGCCTGTTTCAAAGTCAGCGGCAAAGAGTGGCTCTGTTTATTACGACCTTGTTACTCTCGGCAGCAGATTTGTTCAGATTTATCCTGAACTTAAGGATGAATACAAGCAGAACATTGAAAAGTACGGCGAATTCCTTGCAGATGATTTCTTTGTGAATTACGGTAATGCAAAGTTCCGTGAGACCGTGAAGAAAAACGATCCCATTCAGATGCGTAAGCTTTTCAATATGCTCAATGAAGTTTACAACGACGGCACAAACCAGACACAGAGTGTAATTGTTGTTACGATTCTCGGCTCGATCTACGATGACGAAAATCTTCTTGCAAACTGTGTTGACTATATGGATGAGATGACACTCTTTGTTATCGAAACCAACAAGATTCTTAAAAAGTCTTCTTCCACCAGAGCGAAGCTCGAGCATCCGCCTCTCTGGAAGCCGAAGAAGCAGAAGAAACCGTCAGGTTTCCTCAATCAGTTGAACGGAGGTAATTAACCGTGGCTAATGAAGAAAAAGTTGAGTATCAGCCGGTAGAGGCAGACGTAACGGACGAGTCAATGCTTGAAGAAGCGATGAACACGGCAGTTACCGAAGAATACGGTGCTGACCAGATTCAGGTGCTTGAAGGTCTTGAAGCTGTCCGTAAAAGATTCGGTATGTACATCGGTTCAACCGGTCCCCGTGGTCTCCATCATCTTGTTTACGAAATTGTTGACAACTCAATCGACGAAGCTCTTGCAGGCTTCTGTACTCATATTGAAGTAGAAATTTTACCTGATAACATCATCACGGTACGTGATAACGGCCGTGGTATTCCCGTTGCAATTCACGATAAAATGGGCATCCCGACTCTTACTGTTGTTCTTACCGTTCTCCACGCAGGCGGTAAGTTCGGCGGCAGCGGTTATAAGGTTTCGGGCGGTCTTCACGGCGTTGGTTCTTCCGTTGTTAACGCTCTTTCCGAGTGGATGGAGGCAGAGGTTTCCCGTGACGGTCACGTGCATTATCAGAAATTCTCACGCGGCAACGCTGTCTGTGATATGAAGATTATCGGCGACACGCAAGAAACAGGTACGCTTATCCGTTTTAAGGCTGACCCCGAAATTTTCACGGAAACAGTTGAGTATGAATTTGATGTTCTTGAAAGAAGACTCCGTGAGTCTGCATTCCTTAATGCAGGTCTTTCAATCACTTTGACTGACTCTCGTGATCCCGAGAATATTGTCGAAAAGGTTTACTGCTACGAGGGTGGTCTCTCCAGCTTTGTTGAATATATCAACACAAGCCGTGCACTTACTCCTCTTCACACTCCACCGATTCATTTCTCAGCATCAAAGGACGACAAGTACGCTGAAGTTGCGATGATGTATAACGACAGTTATAACGAGGTTATTCTTTCGTTTGCGAACAACGTTAACACCATCGACGATGATACTCACGAAACAGGTTTCAAGACTGCTCTTACCCGTGTTTTCAACGACTACGGCAAGAAGTACGGCATTCTCAAAGACGGTGATAAGAAACTTTCAGGTGAGGATGTACGTGAAGGTCTTACCACAGTTATCAGCGTAAAGCTCACCGAGGCTCAGTTTGAAGGACAGACTAAAGGTAAGCTCGGTAATACAGAAATCACAAGCATCGTTTCCGCAATGGTATACGAGAAGCTTATGACATATTTTGAGGAAAATCCCTCGGTCGCAAAAGCGATATTCACAAAGGCACTTGATGCATCCCGTGCAAGAGAAGCTGCTCGTAAGGCTCGTGACCTTGCAAGACGTAAGGGTGTGCTTGAAAGCAATTCGCTTCCGGGCAAACTTGCCGACTGTACCGAAAAGAGCTCCGAATGTACCGAGCTCTACATCGTAGAGGGTGACTCTGCGGGTGGTTCTGCAAAGGAAGGCAGAGACAGACAGTACCAGGCAATCCTTCCGCTTTGGGGTAAAATGCTTAACGTTGAAAAATCCAGACTTGATAAGGTTATCTCAAACGAAAAGCTTATCCCTGTCGTTACTGCACTCGGTACAGGTATCGGTGACGAATTTGATATTGAAAAGCTCAGATATGACAAAGTCGTTATTATGGCCGATGCCGACGTCGACGGTGCTCATATCAGAACACTTCTTCTCACATTCTTCTTCAGATATATGCGTCCTCTTATTGCTACAGGTCACGTGTATCTTGCACAGCCGCCTTTGTTCAAAATCAGCAAGGGCAAGAAGTTTGCTTACGCTTTCTCAGACGAAGAACGTGATGAAAAAATCGAAGAATTCGGCGGCAGCTGTGATATTCAGCGTTACAAAGGTCTTGGTGAAATGGACCCCATCCAGCTTTGGGAGACAACTATGGACCCGAAAACAAGAATTATGCTTCGCGTAACTCTTGAAGACGCAATGGAGGCAGATGAGACCTTCTCAATCCTTATGGGTGATAAGGTTGAGCCTCGCCGTGAATTTATTGAAAAGAACGCAAAGTACGGTCAGAATCTTGACGTATAAGAAAGGAGGAAGATTGACAAATGGCTAAAGAAATTACACATAATGACGAAGATTTCAGAGCCAATCTGGCTGACACTAAAATCTATAACGTAGACATCAATAAGGAAGTCCGCAAGTCGTTCCTTGACTATTCAATGTCGGTTATCGTGTCCCGTGCACTTCCCGATGTCCGTGACGGTCTTAAGCCCGTTCACCGCCGTATTCTCTATACTATGTATGAGAACAATCTTACTCCCGACAAGGCTTACCGTAAATGTGCCGACACCGTCGGTTCCGTTCTCGGTCGTTATCATCCTCACGGTGATGCTTCCGTTTACGATGCAATGGTACGTCTTGCACAGAATTTCTCAATGAGATACACTCTTGTTGACGGTCACGGTAACTTCGGTTCAATCGACGGTGATCCGGCTGCTGCTTACCGATACACCGAGTCAAGGATGAGCAAGATGGCTCTGAGAATGCTGACCGATATCGACAAGGATACAGTTGATTTCACAACAAACTACGATGACAGACTTAAAGAGCCGACAGTTCTTCCGTCACGTTTTCCGAATATTCTCGTCAACGGCTCAATGGGTATTGCCGTCGGTATGGCTACAAACATTCCTCCACACAACCTTAAAGAGGTTATTGACGGTATGTGCTGTCTTATTGACAATCCCGATGCAACTCTTGATGACCTTATGGAACACATCAAGGGTCCTGATTTCCCGACAAACGGAATCATTATGGGCCGTTCGGGTATCCGTGCAGCTTACGCAACAGGCCGTGGCAAGGTTATCGTAAGAGCAAGGGCGGAAATCGTTGAGAAGAAAAACGGCAGATTTGAAATCAAGGTTACGGAAATTCCGTACACGGTAAATAAAGCAAAGCTTATTGAAAGCATCGCTGACCTTGTTAAGGATAAGAGAATCGAGGGTATCTCCGATATCAACGACTATTCCTCAAAGGCAGGTATGCACATCTCAATCGACCTCAAGCGCGATGCAAATCCGCAGGTCGTTCTCAATCAGCTTTATTCATACACACAGTTGCAGACGACGTTCGGCGTAATTATGATTGCCATCGTTAACGGTGAGCCGAAGGTTCTTACGCTCAAGGATGTCCTTCGCAACTACATCGACTTCCAGCAGGAGGTTGTTACAAGACGCACACAGTTTGACCTTAAAAAGGCTCAGGACAGAGCGCACATTCTTGAAGGTCTTCTCACAGCTCTTGACTTCATTGATGAGGTTATCAACATTCTCCGTTCTTCAAAGAGCATCAACGAAGGTAAAGAAGCTCTTATGGAGCGCTTCGGACTTGACGATGTTCAGGCACAGGCTATCGTGCAGATGCGTCTTGGTCAGTTGACAGGTCTTGAAAGAGTTAAAATCGAGGATGAGCT
>JAZNCK010000122.1:0-37536 GCA_045587505.1 Acutalibacteraceae bacterium | reverse complement strand
ATGAATCTGCCGTCACGGCGATAACGCGTATCTGCAACTACTACACGGTAGTATGGCGCTTTCTTCGCACCCATTCTTCTAAGTCTGATTTTTACTGCCATTTCTTTCACCTCATAAATAAAATATATAATAAAATTAATTTAAATCAAAAAGGAAATCTCATTCTCTTCATTTTCTTTGGGTCGGAGAACATTTTCATCATTTTCTGCATTTGGGCAAACTGTTTTAAGAAAAGGTTTACATCCTGCACACCAAGTCCGCAACCCTGTGCAATTCTCTTTCTGCGGCTGCCGTTTATGACCTCGGGATTTTCTCTTTCATAATTGGTCATTGAACAAATGATTGCTTCCGTTCTTGTAATCTGCTTGTCGTCAAGCTTTACGCCTTTAAGCTTTGCACCCATACCGGGAATCATTTTGAGAATGCTTTCAAGAGAACCCATATTCTTCATCTGACGAAGCTGTTCAAGGTAGTCGTTAAGGTCAAACTTCTGCTCGCGAAGTTTTTTCTCAAGCTCCATTGCCTTTTTCTCGTCAAAAGCCTCCTGCGCCTTGTCAATAAGGGAAAGCATATCACCCATACCGAGAATTCTTGATGCCATACGGTCGGGATGGAAGAGGTCGAGATCGGTAAGCTTTTCACCGATACCGACAAACTTGATCGGTTTACCCGTTACTGCTCTTGTTGAAAGAGCCGCACCGCCTCGTGTATCACCGTCGAGCTTTGTAAGCACGATACCGTCAATACCGAGTGCATCGTTAAATGATGTTGCTACGTTAACTGCATCCTGACCTGTCATTGAGTCAACAACAAGAAGAATTTCGTGAGGTTTAACCTCTGACTTGACATTTTTGAGCTCAGTCATAAGTTCTTCGTCAATATGAAGACGACCTGCTGTATCAAGAAAAACGTAGTCATAACCTTGATCTTTTGCGAGTTTGATTGCCTCACGCGCAATTTCAACGGGGTTGATCTGTCCCATTTCAAAGACAGGCACACCGATACTTTCACCAACAACCTGCAACTGTTTGATAGCAGCAGGACGGTAAATGTCGCAGGCTACGAGCAAAGGACGGTGTCCTTCGTTTTTGAGCCTCAATGCGATTTTTGCACTGTGAGTTGTTTTACCTGAACCCTGAAGACCGCACATCATAACGACTGTCGGCGGATGATTTGCAATCGCAAGACGGGACTTCGTTCTGCCCATAAGTTCGGTAAGTTCTTCTTTTACTATTTTTATAACCATCTGTGCAGGAGTAAGACTTTCCATAACCTGCTCACCGACGGCTCTTTGGCTAACCTTTTCGGTAAAGTCCTTGGCAACCTTGTAGTTAACGTCAGCCTCGAGTAATGCAAGACGAACCTCTCGCATCGCACTCTTAACATCGGCTTCTGTCAAGGCACCCTTGCTTTTCAACCTTTGAAAAGCGGCTTCGAGTCTGTCCGAAAGACCCTCAAATGCCATTACAGGCACCACCTTTTAATTATAATTTTCTGTAAGAAGTGTCTGTGCAATCGCTTTGATTTTAGCGGTGCTGTCGTTGACTTCCATTGAAAGGGAATGTTTGCGGTTGTATATTGCTATTTCCTCAGCGTACTCGATAATCTCGCTTAAGCCGATTTTCATATTTTCAAACCTGGAAACAAGACCGAGACGCTCTTCCATTGAAATGAGCTGGGTTTCAGCCCTTTTGATAGCATCTCTGACGCCTTGACGTGTAATTCCCTCGTCTGCGGCAATTTCGGAAAGAGAAAGGTCGTCGTTGTAATAGTAGCTGATAAAACTGCGTTGCTTGTCCGTAAGCATATCGCCGTAAAAATCAAGCAAGAGAGTTATATCAAGATTCTTACTCACAACCAAAGCTCCTTTACTGAAAAATGCCTGTAAAGTTTTTTTCTTTACAGGCAGAGATTATACATTATAAACCGACTCTTGTCAAGTCTTTTTTTAATATATTTCAGACTGATTTTCCACATCTTTTTGTGGAAACCGGTGTGGAAAACCGATTTCTTTTCCATATCTTGTGTCTCAGGCACTAAATCTATGCTTTATATATACAAAGGGTGTGGAAAACTCTGTTGAAAGTGTGCAAAATTTATTGTTTGCATTTTCTCGTTCATATCGTTTTACTGAAAATATAATCCTTCGCAATCTCTTTTGCAGTGGCTGAAAGATCATCGAAGCACTCCCGTTTTAACACGTCAAACGGTTTTCCGATTTTATCGGTAACATAAACTTTACGGATTTTCGAATCCTCGGGTAAATCAATTTTACATCTGCCGGCAACAGCAATAACCGGCGTACTGCCTGAAAGCTCTGCAACACTCGACGGAGCTTTTCCGAGAAGTGACTGTTCGTCAAAGCATCCCTCACCCGTTATAATCAGTTCGGCAGACCGTGCAAGTATATCAAGACCCATTGAACGCAGAAGCGTCGGTGCGCCTTTGACGAGTTCGGCTCCGAGAAAACTGACAAGACAAAAACCGAGACCTCCTGCCGCACCTGCTCCCTCAAGTTGCGAATTGTCCGTTCCGATTGTTTCGCGGGTTACTTTCGCAAAATTATGCAGTCCGTCATCGAGCACCCTGACCGTTTGTTCATCAGCACCCTTCTGTGGTGCAAAAACATAAGCCGCCCCTTCTTTGCCGTAAAGAGGGCTTGTTACATCACACAGAACCTTGATATCTGTATTTTTAAGTCGCGAATCTATGCCGTTTAAATCAATTTTCCTTACGTCCGCAAGACCTTTCCCGTTCAGAGGCACCTCGTTGCCGACCGCATCCGTAAATCTGACACCCAGTGCAGTCGCACAACCCATTCCTCCGTCATTGGTAGCGCTACCTCCTATACCGAGGATAATCTTTGTACACCCGCGGTCAAGAGCTGATTTAATAAGCTCACCTGTACCGTAGGTTGTAGTCAGCAAAGGATTTTTATTCTCTCCTACAAGAGGCAGGCCACTCGCGGCAGCCATTTCAATGACAGCGGTACCGTCCGGCAGAATTCCGTAAAACGATTCGATTTTTTGGAAATACGGATCATTCACCGTAACACTGACACGTTCACCTCCGCCTGACAACAGAGCATCAACCGTACCCTCACCACCGTCTGCAATCGGCATACACCGTATATCGAGCGACGGATCGGCCTTGAGAAATTCATTTTTAATTATTTCGCATACCTGGATTGCAGACATTGTGCCTTTAAAAGAATCGGGAGCAATAATAATCATAAAATCATCCTAACAATTTAAGAAGTTCATCTACCTGAGACCTTTCGGTTGCCCAGCTGGTTGCAAATCGGATAACCGTACGTCCGTCAAGCTTGTGCCAGAAGCCGTATCCTACCTTGTCCCTGATTGAATCAAGTTTGCCGTCATCCATTACAACAAACTGCTGATTGGTCGGAGAATCAAGATACATTTCATAGCCGAGTTTTTTTAGTCCGTCACGCAGATACATCGCGTTATCAATTGCATTCTTTGAAATTTCAAAATACAGTCCGTCTGTAAAAAGGGTGTCAAACTGTGCACCTGCTACCCAACCCTTAGCAAGCAATGCTCCGTGACGCTTAATCTGTACAAAAAGCTTCTTCACCGAATCAGGATCCGGGACAATGAGTGCCTCACCTATCATCGCACCAACCTTTGTTCCACCGATATAAAAAGCATCGGCAAGTTTGGCAAGGTCAGCAAGAGTAATATCACAATCATAGGACATAAGTCCGTAGCCGAGTCTTGCACCGTCAACATAAAGTCGGAGTGCATAGTTGTCACAGATTGCACGCAATTCCTCAAGCTCAGCCTTGGAATAAATTGTACCGTACTCTGTGGGGAAAGAAATATATACCATTCCTGGCTGTGCCGAATGCTCGTGATTCTGATCAGCATAAAAAGTCTGCATATACTTCTCAAGTATTTCAGGCAGAAGTTTGCCGTTCATTCCTTCAAGAGTTACGACCTTATGTCCGCAGGATTCTACCGCACCTGTTTCGTGTGTTGCGATATGACCTGTTGAAGCACAGATAACCGCCTCGTAATTTTCAATAAGAGCATCAATCGCAACCTTGTTTGTCTGAGTACCTCCTACGAGGAAATAAACAAGTGCATCGGGACAATTACATTCTTTACGGATTTTTTCTTTCGCTGATTCCGAGTATTTATCAAAACCGTAACTCGTGTTTTTTTCAAAGTTGATTTCAAGGAATTTTTTCAGAATTTCCGGGTGCGCCGTTTCCATATAATCGCTGTCAAAACGCAACATATCTTTACCTCCAAAACAAAAAGGGACGAACCCGTCCCTGAAAAATTAAAGTTCAAAATCTTCTTTTGTAAAACTACCCATACTCTTACGGCGAAGCGGTACTCGTTTCAAAGGATCGTATTTAAAACTACGGCAACTTGAATCGAGCTGACGTATCCCCGTTTTAACGCAAAGCACACTCTCACCATCGGGTGAAAGAATTCCGTGCGCACAGATTCCGCACGCAGGTGTGGTTTCTTTATTAAGAACAGATTTTCTCATTTTTATCATCCTTAAATTTTACTCTGCAGTAATTATATCACACAGCAAAACTTCTTTCAAGTATAAAACAACAGGCCCGTCTTACGACGAGCCTGAACATTAAAATAATCTTTCCCTTTTGAGTTTTCGGTCATTTTGTGGCCGTATCTTATCAAAGAATCAATCTGATATTAATACCAGATCCAACCAAAAAGAACGATAACGATAATCCCGAAATAAACAAATAACAGCGAAGCATTTGCCTCGCTGTTATTTTTTTGTGTATTGGGGTTGATGGTTTTCCATTATGACAAATACACTAAGTACAAGCATCGCTGCCGCTGCCGGGGCAGAAACAGAAAATGCAGCCGGCAGGATTTCAGGTCGGGCGGAGAAAACGCTTGTTTCACAGGGAAAAAGTCTGAATAATATCATAGCAATTGCAGTTGCAAGTGAACCGTGGATTATTCGTGAGAGAAAGAAGTGTGTTATTTTCAATCCCGTAGCTTTTACAAAAGGCATAATCTGGCAATGCACAGAAAGACCTGCCCATCCCATTACAAGCGCCTGCACGCTGACAGGAAAACTCTCAGACGCGGATGCACAACCAGTTGTCACTTCCGTTATAATATTTATCCATACCAAAGTACTTTCGTTAAAAGGCAGCTTACTTATGTAAGCATTGATGCAGGAAAAAAGCATAATCCAGCCACACATTGTCAGCATAGAGTTGGTTGAGTGCAAAACACACTCTGACATTACACTCGGGTTAAAATCGGATTTTTCCTGTCTGATATCAAACTCCCCTTCACTGATAAAACGCATAATAATCCCGATAAACATCGCAGAAACAATCAGCGAAATATAGAGTATAACTCCTGCCTTACGGCTTAAAAGCATTGTTGAACCAACCGTTCCGATTACAAACGCAGGACCTGCATTGATGCAAAAAAGCATCATTCGCCTGCTCTGCCGAAGAGTAATTTTACCTTTTTCAAGAAGTTGTGCCGTCATCCTTGCTCCGACGGGGTAACCGCCGACAGTGCTTATAAGAATTGCACAGCCTGCACTACCCGGCAGTTTGAACAGCCAACCCGTTATCGCGGATAAAATATTACCCATAACTTCGCAAAGCCCGGATCTGACAAGAAAATCAGAAATAACAAGAAAAGGAAACAAAGAAGGTATGACAGCTGAGCCACAGAGAGTCAACGCGCCGCTGACACCGTTTATCATCGTTGCAGGGTCACAAAAAAACAACACAACAAAGGCGATTACCGCACCTGATGACAAAATAACCTTAAACCTGTAATTATTCACGCAAATCACCCGTAAATATATATGTAGATGCATTATACCATTATGATAGGAGAATTTTATGGCATTATCCGATTTTCAGCAATTCAGAACTCCCCTTTCACACAGGATTTGCGACAAGCTAGATCTGCCCGAAGACATCTGTACAAACTGCGGATACATAGAACTCATTTCCAATACGTTTGCTCTTGCTGACGGATGCAAGGGTGTGCTTGAATATGACGACAGTCTGATTAAACTTGACCTCGGCAGACAATCTGTATGTTTCAGGGGAAATTCGCTGACAATAAAGTCACTGTCTATGGAACAGGCTCTTGTTGAAGGTTTTATTGTAAGTGTGGAGTTTTGCAACTGATGGCTACGAGAGACTTGTTAAACTTATTATTCGGCTGTGTTGAATTTGAAGCCGAAAACGGATTTGCCGAGCGATTCATAAACACCTGCACAGCAGAAAATATTCCGCTGTGGGATATGCACAGACACAGCAACAGTATGTCTGCAAAAACAACGATCAACGGTTACAGGAACATCCGTTCTGCAGCGCGCAGAAGTTCTATGAAGATAAGGATAACCCGAAAAGTCGGATTGCCGTTCTTTATAGGCCGTTACATAAAACGAAAGGGGTTGATTTTCGGTTTTGCCGTACTTGCTGCGATACTCGTTGTGTTATCGGGGCACGTATGGATAATTGAAGTAAGCGGCAATGAGAATATTTCCCGGTTGGAAGTGGTTGAAGCATTCGAGCATGCAGGACTGAAAATCGGCAGTAACATCAAAAAACTTGATATTACTGCAATAGAAAATAAAGCTGTGCCCTACCTTGAAAATGTATCGTGGGCAGCAATAAATTTCCGCGGTTGCGTTGCAGAAATCAAAGTTCGCGAACTTGACGAAAAGCCTGAAATCGAAACACATACAGGATATTCAAACATAATTGCACGTAAGGACGGTCAGGTGGAAATTCTTGAAGTTTACCGCGGTTCAGCTTCAATTATTCACGGTCAGACAGTGACGAAAGGTGATCTTATAATAAGCGGTATTTCTGAAAGCAAGACTCAACAGACTCTATTTAATGACGCTGACGGCTATGTTGTTGCAAAAACAAATATTTCCGTAGAAACTTTTACTCCACGTACAATTACCCGACTTATACCAAAAACAAAAAAGATATGGTCTCTTTATTTTCTCGGCAAAGAAATTCTGCCTCCGCGCAAAGAAGACGGAGTCTGTTACGAACATCGCAAGAGACTTACCATAAACGGCAAAGTACTCCCCTTCGGAATAAACTACCGATTGTATACAACCTTTGAAGAAAAAGAAGAAACCATAAGTTCTGCCGAGGCTGAACTTATGGCAATTAACGATTATGCTCTTGAAAGTTATAACAGTACTCTGCACGCACAGATAATTGATAAAGAAGTCGGTCTTGCAGAAACTGACGACGGATTTACCGTCCGCGGTAAATATTTCTGTTATGAAAACATTGGTGAACGTGTCAGCCTCGAAATTGAAGAAACAACTGAACCTTTAAATGAATAAATCACGGTATCTGTCACTGCGTGCCATCGAAAAGACATCATCGTGTGAAACTATAATGTGGTCGGCAAGATTGATTCCAAGTGTTCTGAGCACAGGGATCACCTGCTCCGTCGCCCGTACATCGGCAACAGACGGAACAGCAAAGCCGTTGGGATGATTATGTGCAAGTACAATATTCTTGGCATCAAAACGGATTGCAGTTTCAACAATAACTCTGTTATCAACCTTAGCATTGTCAGGTGAACCGTCGCAGACCTTGACGCATCGCTGAAGGTTACCGTGGGAATCAAGTGTAAGCATATAAACAAGCTCACGGGATTCACCTGCATATTTCATGGTAAGAAAATCCGAAACGCGTCTTTCTTCACTGATATCTGTTCTTTCAAGGTTTTTCCTTTCAACGTATTTCAAAGCAATATCGCGGGTAAGTTTTATAAGCGTAGCAGCATTTTCACCGATACCGTCAATTTTCATCAGTTCACCGACAGGTGCTTCAAGAACACCGTTCAGATCACCGAATTTGTCAATCAACGCGTGCGCAATGTTGTTTGTGTCCTTGTACGGGATTCCGAAAAACAGAAGCAATTCTACAATATTATGATCTGCCATCGAATCAACACCGTCGGTCAGATATCTGGCACGGACCCGCTGTCTGTGGTCTTTGTGAATATTTTTCTTTTCCATAATACTGAACTCCCTTTATTATTGACGATGAATAAACGTTGTGATAGAATTTAATCTGACAAAAGTCAAAACACAAGCAAAAACTTGCTCAGAAAGGACGATACCATGCCAATTTCTTTTGATAAAGAACGAAGAATTTTTAAAATTGATTCCCTTAACTCAACTTATGCAATAGGAATTTTCCGAGGTGAATTCCTTATCCACCTTTATTACGGCAAAAAACTGCCTGATACAAATCTTGTTTCAACCGCTTTCAGGGGCGGATTCGCTTCTATTTCTCCCCTTACAGCTTCAACTGCGGATGACGGATATTTTTCAACAGATATTCAGCCGATGGCATATTCCTGCAACGGCAGCGGTGACTACAGACTTGCTGCGCTTTCAATCAGGGACAGCGAGGGCAGAAGCACTACAGATATAAGATATGTTGATCATAAAATCTATAGCGGTAAGCCCAGACTCAAAGGTTTACCTCATACATACTGCAACACGGATGATGAAGCAGATACACTCGAAATCTATGCTGTTGACAAGTTCACAGGTGCTAAAGTCACACTCTGCTATACCGCTTTTAAAAATCATAGCATAATTACACAAAGTGTCAAGATAGAAAATACAGGCAAAGAAGCTTTTGAGATAGAAAAAGTTGCAAGTTGCTGCGTAAATTTCCCGTCAATGAACTATAATATGGTAAATCTTTACGGTACGTGGTTACGCGAAAGAACTGTACAAACACGTCACCTTGCACACGGCATTCAGTCCGTTGCAAGTAAACGAGGCTCATCCAGCCACAATCATAACCCGTTTGTTGCACTTGTCGACGACAAGGGTGGCGAAGATTACGGTGATGCTTTCGGCTTCAACTTTGTTTACAGCGGTAACTTTGCAATTGACATTGAGACAGACTATATGGACTGCACCCGTCTTGTTATGGGTATTAACCCGATTGACTTTACATGGGTTCTTGAACCGGGCGAAGAATTCCAGGCCCCCGAGGCTGTTATGGCTTACTCCGCAAATGGTCTTGGCGAAATGAGCCGCACTTTCCACGATTTTTATGCAAACAATCTTATCCGCGGTACGTGGAAAAAGAAAAGACGCCCCTTGCTTATCAACAGCTGGGAGGGCTCCGGCTTCGACTTTGATGACGAGACTCTGGTCCGTTACGCAAGACAGGCAAAAGATCTCGGTTGTGAATTGCTCGTTATGGATGACGGTTGGTTCGGCGTGCGTAACAGTGATAACTGCTCACTCGGCGACTGGTTTGTTAACGAAGATAAGCTCAACGGTCCGCTTTCAAAGCTGATTGAAAGAGTCAACGCGGAGGGCATGGAGTTCGGTATCTGGTTTGAGCCTGAAATGATTTCGCCTGATTCAGATATTTACAGAGCACATCCCGACTGGTGCGTACACGTTGAGGGAAGAGATATATCCCCCGGCAGACAGCAGTATGTTATCGATATGACAAGACAGGATGTCCGCGATAATATATTCAATCAGATGTACGACGTGCTTTCGAAAAATAACATCGCATATCTCAAGTGGGACTACAACCGTCCTATTTCCGAACCTGCATCAATGCTTCTTGACAAGAAACATCAGAAGGAATTCTTCCACAGATTCATCCTCGGTACATACGAATTGATGGACAGAATCACATCAGCTTTCCCTGACATTCTTTTTGAAAGCTGTGCCGGTGGCGGCGGACGTTACGACCCGGGTATGCTTTACTATATGCCTCAGACATGGTGTTCCGACAACACCGACCCGATTGAACGTCTGCGTATCCAGTTCGGCACCTCAATGTGTTATCCCGCTTCAAGTATGGGTGCACACGTTTCCGCTTGCAACCGTACAGGACTCGAAACAAAGGCAGCTGTTGCACTGTGGGGTACATTCGGATACGAACTTGACCCGAAACACCTGACCGAAGAGGATAAAGCAACGGTAAGAAAGACATCTGAACTTTACCATAAGTATTACGATCTGACTCACTACGGCGACCTTTACAGAATTATCGCTCCGACGGAGGATGAATTCCGTTGCGCCTGGTCCTTTGTCGCAAAAGACAAGAGTGAAACACTACTGACAGTCGTCATAAAGAACAGAACACCACACAATTTCCTTAACGTACGTCTCAAGGGTCTTGATGAAAACAAGATGTATCAGAACGAGGCTGACGGTGAGATTTATTCAGGTGCTCTTCTTATGAATGCAGGAATAAATCTTACACTCGGTGGAGACATCAACGGCGGAATGAACTTTATGGTTTATTTCAAAGAAGTGAAATAACAATTGTTTCGAACAGAAACATGGAGAGGTTATTATGAATAATCTGGTTGTTAAAGACAATGAACTGCTCTATATGAGATATACGGAACTCATAAGGATAAGTGCCTGCGGAAATAATGCCATACGTTTTCAGTCTTTTCCCGATTGTAAGGCAGACGATGAGAACTATACCCTTATGCCTCAGAATGCTGATGCAAAAATCGAGGAATTCGACAATTACGTAACATTAACCTGCGGCACTCTCAAGGTAAAACTTGAGCCAAACGGTAAACTGACATTCTTTGACGGTGAGAGAAAAATTATCGAAGAAAAACCTGAGCTTACCTTCCACAGCAATTTCCGTCACTTTGATAACAAGGGCAGTGGCTTGTGGACAGCAAGAGTTACCTTTGAACCGAACAAAGACGAGCACTTCTTCGGTCTCGGACACAGCTGGGACAATGAATTCGACCTGAAAGGTTCTTCGATCGATATTCGCAACGTTAACGCAAAATGTACCATCCCCTATGTATATTCATCCTTGGGCTACGGTTTTATATGGAATAATCCGTCAACGGGACTGTGTGAGCTTTCAAACAACAGAACACGCTGGAGTTGCGACTGCTGTAAGTTTATGGATTTCGTGGTTATTGCAGGAACGCCGAAAGAGGCTTGTACAACCCTTGCGGACCTGACAGGTTATGCGCCGAAAATGCCGGACTGGGCAACAGGATTCTGGCAGAGCAGACTCCGCTATGAGACCCAGGAAGAATTGCTTGATGTTGCAAGGAAATACAAAGAGCTCGGAATACCGCTTTCCGTAATTATTGCCGACTATTTCCATTGGACTGAGCAGGGTGACTATAAATTTGACCCTAAATATTGGCCCGATGTCAAGGCCATGACAGATGAACTGCACAATATGGGTACGAAGCTTGTGGTTTCCGTCTGGCCTACGGTAAACGGCGGCAGCGAAAATTACCATTTTATGCGTAGCAACAATATGCTTATGCGTACAACACGCGGTCCCGACAGAGTTTTTGATTTTTACGGTTGGCAAGCAGAAATTGACGCTACAAACCCTGCCACAAGAGACTATGTCTGGAGTAAACTCAAACAGAACTATATTGACAACGGTGTTGATGCCCTGTGGTTTGATGAAGCAGAGCCTGAAATTCATCCGGAACATTTTGATAACCTTATATGGTACAAAGGCAGAGGTGATATGGTCGCACTACTGTATCCGTATTACTATTCAAAAATGGCTTATGACGGATTCAAATCAATGGGCAGAGACGATATTATAACTCTGACACGCTGTGCATATCTCGGCAGTCAGAAATTCGCCTCTCTTGTATGGTCAGGTGATATCGAATCTACATTTGAAAGTCTGGCAAATCAGGTCAAAGCAGGAATGAATATTTCGATGTGCGGTATTCCGTGGTGGAATACTGATATCGGAGGCTTTTACGGTGCAGACATCACAAGCGACTATTTCAAAGAATTGATCGTACGCTGGTTCCAGTTCGGACTGTTCAGTCCTGTGATGAGGTTGCACGGCTCACGGTGCAGACACTTTGAGCCGACCCCCGGTCTCCTTGAACCGAGTGGCGATCCGAATGAAATCTGGAGTTTTGGTGAAGAGAATTTTGAAATCATCAAAAATCTTATTTTTATCCGTGAAAAGCTCCGACCGTACATTCTTGCACAGATGGATGTCGCATCCGAAAAAGGCTATCCTGTCATCCGACCGATGTTCTTTGAATACCCTGATGATGAAATTTGTTACACTCTCGACAGCCAGTATATGTTTGGTGATGACATCATTTTTGCACCTATCGTTGAACAAGGTCAGACGCTTAAGAAAGTCTATATCCCTGACGGTGAATGGATTCTTACAAAAGATAAAAAAGTTTACACAAAGGGCACTTACGAAATAACAGCCAGCATTGATGAGTTTGTTGCTTTTGTAAAATCCGGCTCGGATGTAATTGAATGTTTTAAATAAAATCAAGCCTATGGAATCAGTGTTGACTCCATAGGCTTTTATCGTTTGCAATTCAATACCTTTATCAGACAGAACACCTCTGTCCGCGGCGATACAAATTTATTTTTTAATTATCCTGAGGATATACAATGCCTGTTATCTTACGGATTTCGTCCATCTGACGTGTTATGTAAAGTGTCTGCTCGGATGTTACAATCGGACTCTGCCTGAGTCCGCGGGCTACACATTCACTGAAGTGTGTAATCTGCTCTTCAAAACCGTTACCTGCATACGGTGCGGAAATAGTCTGCCTTCTGCCGTCGTTGAAGTAAAGGTCAATCTCCTGCGGAGCATAGAATCTGCGAAGATGTGCATAACCCTTGGTGCCGTAAACATACCCTTCGTTAGGTTTACGCAGAAGTATTGCACTGGAAATATCAGCTATCGCACCGTTTTTGTATTTAATCAAAGCGCAGGTATGACTGTCCACTCCGTTATAAAAATCGGACTGTGCCTTGATTTCTTCAACGTCCTTACCCAGATACCAGCTTGCAAAGTTGAGGCCGTAAACTCCGACATCAAGCAACGAGCCGCCGCCGTTTTCAGGGTTAAAAACATGATGATCCATTTCATCTTCATCCATTGTATAGCAGAATTTACCCTCAACACCAAGTATGTCTCCAAGCATACCGCTATTCACAATTTCGAGCATCTTGAGCGTACCCGGTACAAGCCTTGCCCACATTGCTTCCATAAGCATAACATCATTTTTCTTTGCACAGTTGAACATTTCCTCCGCCTCTGCTGTGTTGACAGCCATAGGCTTTTCACAAATAACGTGTTTACCGTTGTTCATCATAAGACAGGAGCATCCTATATGACCCGAATGCGGCACAGCTATATAAGCTGCGTCAATCAAGTCAGACTGAGCCATCTTCTCATAACTATCAAACCGAACCGGAATATTAAACTCATTGCCGAATTTTTCTGCATTTTCCTTTGTTCTTGATGCAACCGCGACAAGTTCAGCACAATTGACGTTAGCTATAGCCTGTGCAAAGCGGTGGGCAATTGTACCCGTTCCGACAATTCCGAACCGTATTTTTTTACTCATAACAAAAACCTCACAAAAAGCATTTGTAAGGACATTATAGCGTGAAAAAAATTTAAATTCAATAGCATATCTATATTGCGTTTCAGGAAATTAAATGTTAGAATTAGATTAAGAGGTGATCGTATGACAGATAACAAAATGAAAAAGGTATACATCGGGCTTTGCAGTGCAATTGCCGCAGTATACGGAGTATGGATGTCAGTGTTTATGCGTTGGGATCAATATCCTTACATAATTCCGACAGATGCAGATATGCAGTTACCTGCGGAAGAATTCGTTTCAAAGTTCGACGGTATGCTGTATGAACCTTTGTATTCAAATGCAACGGTTTATTGGCTGTGGGTAATTTTTTCAACAGCATTGTTATTCTTTTACGCATGGTTTATAAATAAAATACTTTTTGCAGAAAAACTGACAAAAACTACAACAATTTTCTGTGCCGTTAATCTTGTTGCAGGTTTTGCATTTATCACGTGGTACGGATTTCTGAGTTTTCCTGAACAGTTCGGTAATATCCTGACAGATGTCACGGCAAGTATGCTCGGCCTGCGTTACCCGTGGTATTTCAAAATTTGGGGTGTTCTTGCTTCTCTTTCAATTTTCACAAATACACTTTATATGTACCGTAAGAATAATTATAAAGGTAAGGTCGGTGTCATCGTTACATCACTTGGCTGTGCATCGATTTTTGTAACAATCAATGTTCCGTCAGCAGGACTTGACCTTGTAATGACTGCACGATGTCTTTCACACTGGGCAACAGCTCTTATCTTTGCATTCCTCGGTGCCGCAGGCGTAATCATCTTCCTTTTCCATAAGTTCAGACAAAAGGACAAAAAGTATATGATTGCTACAATCGTTTTCTGTGCGGTACTTATTCTTATGCTGGTGCTCCTTGTAACCGTCGGCAAGAGTGCTTTTATAGAAAACCTGCCCATGTGGGTTGCGTATGCACTGTTATTCATCATAAACTTTACATCGTTCTTTGATAAAAAGGATTCAACGGTTACGCCGAAAAAAGAAGCCGTGAAAATTTAAAAAATGCAGAAAAACTCCTGAAGTTCACATAAAACTTCAGGAGTTTAATTTCGTCATTATGCTTCAACGGATGCGTTGATCTGCTCCATTTCTTTTGCAACTGCACTACGGCGTTGTGCAAGGTCTGCATACATTGTATCACGTACCGTATTGTTAATCGGATAGAAAAACTTCGGAATAATACCAAGACTGCTTGTGATAATCGGAATACCTGTACCGAGTGCGAAAAGCCACCATTTTGCCTTGTCACTCTGTGTGCCGATTGCTGCGCCCTGAACGTAGCCTACTCTTGCAAGAACAAAGTTCTTGACAGAGTTCATAACAACATTCTGCATCTTCTTAACAAGACCTCTCGCAACACCTGTCATCGCTTCAACACGGTAACCGTTACGCCATTCACAGTAGTCCATAGATTCGTTGTAAAGTTCGTCCGGGATGGTGTGGCGCACGCCGTAAACCATCATTTCAAAAACTTCTTCGATTGCCATTGTCGGTATCATAAAGCTACGCTTCATAAAGTTCTTGTTTATTGAGCCTAATCCGAAAACTATCAGCCAACACATATCCGTCCATATATCTTCAAAAATCCACAGCGTTTTGGATGTAAAGCGTTTTCTGAGTGGTGCCACCCAGGTGTAGCTGAGGTTGAGTATCGGATAAGCCGGAATACCGACAATAGTCTGCAACGACGCTGAGCCGAGAACGTCAATATAATAGTCCGAACGGCTCTGGCCAATACTGAATCCGCCAAGGAAATCCGAAAGAACAAGAATCAGAAGCGGTTTGTTGTTGAAAATAGCCTTGAATCCGTCCTTAATACTCGGTTTTTCGACCGCCTGCAGAACTCGTTCCTTTGAAACCATATAGAACCATACTGTCATCAATGCGGAAAGTATGCTTGTTGCAGCACCCATTCCGATGAAAAGATTCTGCATCTTCCACTTGACTGTGTTCGTGTTGATAAGGTCAATAAATATACCCATTACCCATTCGGGAATCTGCTCACCCAGGAATCGTGAAAACAGCTTTGCACTTGCAATAAGTCGCACACGTTCTTCCGGGTTTGGTGTTATTGTAGACAACAAGCCCGTCTGCGAAATTGAAATAAACGTACCTGCTGTTTCATTGATAACGCTGAATGCAAAATAGAATATCAGCTTCGGAAGAAACGTTGTTGACGTGTTCGGGAAAAAAATCGGCATAAACCAATACAGCATACCGAACAGTGTAAGTGGCATCTTCATCCATAAAAGGAAAGGTCTGAACTTACCCCAACGTGTTCTTGTACGGTCGACCATTGCACTGATGAATGTATCGTTGATGATATCCCATGCACCGGTAAAAAGTGTTACAATACCCGTGATATTAAAGTCGATACCTACAACGTCCCAGATAAATCGGTTCTGGTATTTACCGATTGAAAAGCTGTCCGCAAAGTCCTGAGCAATGTACGCCGCCGTTTCCATTGCACCGACATATCGTCGGCCCTTCGGCAACTGCCTGTGAGCTTTTTCTTCAACCTGAGGTTCTTTTAACTCAGTAGCCATAACCCGCCTCCTTTTTCTGATTATACGTACATTCTACTTTATAAAAAATTTTTCGTCAAGAGGATAACAGATATTTTCCATTAAAGAAACTCACTTGCAACCATTTACTGTTTCATAAGCCATCTGAGGATAATCAGTCATAATACAATCAGCACCTGCAAGTGTGAGATGACGGATATCATCTGCGTTATTGATTGTCCAATACTGCAAAGCGATATTGTTTTTATGGGCATAGTTCACCATCTCACGGTTACCGAGATTTATGATGTTATCAAATGCATTTTCACCGTAAGGGATCTGCAATGCAACATAAGACGGACTTACATCCTGCAAATCCCAACCCAATCTGTAATAAAAATAGAACTGCACAGCCTCAATTGCATCTGCGGTACGTGCAAAATCGGGATAATTTTTCACCATATATGATGAAACATCGGGTGCAAAGGTTGACCAGACCGTTCTGTCTTCAAGTCCTCGCTCGGTAACGACTGAATACAGTTTATCCACCGCTTTTCTGCCGTTAATACCAATACTCTTTATCTCTATTACATACTTATACTGTTTGTCGCCACAGTTTGCTTCGATGTAATCCAGAATCTCGTCACAGGTTACAACACGCAGATTGTACGGTATATCATCACCGCGAAGACCGCGATACGGATAGTCACCGTTTCCCTTGAAATTTTCACCGAGGTTTAGTACCTGCGCTTCTTCAAGCGTTATCGAAGAAACAAACACATTCTTTCTGCCAAAGGCTTCCTCAGCATTTGTTGTAGCATCATAAGTAAGGTCGTGAAGAAGTACAAGCTCACCGTCCTTTGTAATCTGCACATCAAATTCGAGAGTGTCTACTCCGATAGTGTCCGCCTCTTCAATTATGTTTTCGAAAGCCATAAGAGTGTTCTGCGGCGCAATACCTGCACCTGAACGGTGGGCTGCAATATCCGGGTCAAGATATTCGTTTATATACGGACTGTCCGATTCGGGGTAATACTCAACAGGTGTATTGGGGTCCCCCGCCTCGCCCATTGTCAGAAGAATCGGGATAAGCATAAATGCAGCGATAATACCCTGAAAGATGTTTTTCAGAGTCAGAAAAATTGACATCATGGTTTCCCTCCGATTTGGTTGTATTCATTAGTTTTCTTTGTTTTTTGCTCAGAAAAATGCCGACAGAGTTTTCTCTGTCGGCATGCGATTTATTTGTACTGATATGCCCTGACGTAATCTACCACGAAATCTGACGGGAGACAGTCGTTCTTGCTCATATCTCCTGCCCATGAATCAGGATCAGGTGTACCGTTTGAACCGCCCACCTCAACAGAGAGGATAAGGTACTCGGGTGAATGAGAAATTCCAAAATCTGTTCTTGCTGTTTCCTTGCCATTGATGTAGAAAATATACTCATTTTCGTTCCACTCAAGACCGTAAGTGTTGTACTCTTCGTACGGATTGTTTGCTTCGTAAATGCCCATTTTTCCGCTGACCATGTCTTCACCATAACCATCATAATAAACATTTGATGAAACAAAATTAGTAAAAATCGGCTTATGGTAATAAGGCGACTCAAAAATATCAATCTCCGCACCGTCAGCTGAAGAGCCATCTACATTTTCCATATTTCTTGAGTTCATCCAGAAAGCTGCCCACTGGCCCGAACCCTTCGGGAGAATACAACGCACTTCAAAGTAGCCGTATTTCTGCTCGTGGAAATCGCGAGTATACATCATATACGAATAATAACCCGCCGGTCCGCCGCCTGTACCCTCTTCGAGATACTTTGTATAAATATGGAGATTACCGTCCTTCACCTCTGCAAGATCAGAATGTATGTAGCCGCCTTTACGCATAACTGCTTTTGTAGTACCGCCATATACACCTTTCCACGAATTTTCATCGATTGTATCGCCGTCAAATTCATCCGACCATACAAGAGTGAAGTCATCAAGATTGATTTCTTTTTTACCGAAATCAATTCCTGCAACACTTCCGAGAATCCCGGAAATTGTCATAATGATTGCCATAATGTAACATAATACCGTCTGCATAACATAACCTCCGTTTATTTTTATCAGTCACCGAGGAGACCGTAATATCTGCCCATCCAATAAGGAAGAAGAAAAACATATGGCATTGATGTGCACATTGCGTTTGCACCTGACGTACCCGGAAGTGTGCTTGTCCTGTTTGTACTCTTTGAATTGATTGCAACAAACTCCTCTGCACCTGAGTCACAGATAAACTGGTTTCCGTCGTAGTTCACAAGAAGTCTCGACCAGTATTCAACCGGATACTTAAGCTGTGCAGGAACACCTGATTCCTCCTGCTCGGTATCCCAGACAATATCCTTACGGTAGCTGTTGTAAACAGGCCATCTGACAAAGTCGAGATTCATCTCAGAGAGTGACTTCGCAGCCTCTTCAATATCACAATAGTTATTTGTAAGTGCCCCGTAAACGATATTGAAGAACGGTGAACGCTCAACTCTTTCATAAGCCCAGTGATGTGTGAGACCCATTTTGTAGATTTCCTTTTGCGCCTCGTTATCCGTGTAAACAAGAAGCGGATAGATATTTATAAAGTCGAGCTGGTCGTCGATGTGTGCAACGTGACCGTCCTCGCACTTGTACTGGATGCAATTCATTGCGTAGTGGTGCTTTCTGATAAGCATCTCGTAGACTTTCTCGTATTTTTCATCGCCTGTTACGTGGTAAGTCGTCTTGAGGAATGAAAGAATCTCGAGTGAGTTTGTACCACGCTCGTAGTACCATCTGTCATCGTTGTTAAGGAGATCCGGCTCCCAGTTTGCCCATGTTGTCGGGATGCCGTCAACGTCTGTAAGGTGGAAGTTGTTGTCA
This sequence comes from Acutalibacteraceae bacterium, assembly GCA_045587505.1. Taxonomy (GTDB): domain Bacteria; phylum Bacillota; class Clostridia; order Oscillospirales; family Acutalibacteraceae; genus CAG-488. Next base: position 18,678 of record JAZNCK010000122.1, on the reverse strand, counting down.
ATGATATGGTCTGTGATTTTCTTTACAACCTCGGCAATCTTTTTCTTTTCTTTCTTATCTGCAACAAGATCAAAATAGATACCGTATGCAAAGTAGTGACCTGTCATCTCATCACTTGATGTTTCGCCAAGCCATTCGCAATCAGGATTATCCTCACAGATGTGCCACTCTTCACGGTTGCCGGTGCCGAAGTTTTCTTCGTGTGAATAGCGTGTTGCACGTGCTGTGAAGCCTTCTCTGCCTGTAACTTCCGTAAGCTTTATCATAGCTTCAACAGCCTGCTTTGCATTAGCCTTTGCCTGTTCATCGCCTGTTACCTTATAACGGAAGCACTGACTTGCACAATAGAGACCTGTGAAAAGTCCGTCATTGTCAGAGTTTAAAAGTACCCCTGAATCCAGGTCGCCGTATTTACACAGTGATCTGTTTACATGGTATCCTTCATTTCTTATAAAATACTTTTCGTTAAGCTTATCAATAAGACCGGCCTTCTCACTGAGAGTCATAGACTTCGCAGTGATAAGGCTGATACCTCTCGGGGTTACTGCAGCAATTGTGCCCTTATCTGAAACTGTAATTTTTGTAACTGTCGGATGCATAAGCCATGCACCGTAGGAATAATAAGAAATCTTACCCTCGATGAGAGTTATGATACCTGTATCGGTTGCAAAATACTTTTTACCGTCTGCGGCAAAGAACATATCGTTAACTGCACCGTCAGGTACTGAATAGAAATCGTTACCGTTAAGCCAATAACTTCTTCCGTCGTAGATATTAAGACCTTCGTCAGAACCAACCCAGAGATGACCGAGAGCATCGACAGAAATACAGTTGATTTTCTTTGAAAGAACACCTGTAACATCCGGAAGAAGCTCTGACCAGTGACGGCGCTTGCCCTTCATTGAGAGAAGGCCTTCAACAGTTGAGCCAACGTATACTGTTTCGGCATACCTTGCCTTGTTATCCTTTGCTGCGAGGCAGACTGTTGCCTCAGGAACATCAACAATCTTTGTGAACTCATCACCCTGCATAAGATAAAGTTCAGTTTCGGTAATAATCCATACGGATTTATCAAGTGCAACTGAAATATCAACAACAGGAGTATCAAAATCCTTGATCTTTTTAATCTTGCCCTTTTTTATTTCTGCAAGGCTGTTGCCGACCGCAGCATAGAGCTTACCCTGTCTTGTAAAAAGCTTTGAGACAGATGCAGAAATTCTTTTGATATTGCCGTCTGTATATTCGACAAGGCAGTCAGGCTGTGTGATATAGAGTGTTTCACCGTCAAAGGCAACCGATGTCACGTTTTCAACATCAATGCCATTGTCCGCAGTGATAAAAACTTTATCACGCTGTGTGAATTCGCCCAGATAAAATGTAGGTTTTTTCATAGATACACCATCCTTGGTAATTTATACTTTTATAGTTTAACACTTTTTTTTGTTTTTGTCGATACAGCAATTATATGAAATGTCTTGATTTTGTTTGTAAAAATGGTACAATAAAAACCAGAAAAATTCAAGGAGCTGAGACTATGGCTAAACTTCTTTCTGCATCCGTTATGTGTGCAGATCTTATGAATATCGAAAAATCTGTCAAGGATCTCGAAAAAGCAGGAATTGACTATCTCCACGTGGATATTATGGACGGCAGTTTTGTGCCGAATATTACGCTCGGGTTTGACTTTATCAATGCTGTAAAAAAGATCACCGACATCCCTTTGGATGTACATATGATGGTTAACAATCCGGGACAATTTCTTGACTTGATGAATCTCGGCACGGACGACTATCTTTGCATTCATTACGAAGGTGATATTCACGCACAGCGTACACTTGCAAAAATCCGCGAAAAAGGCTGGAAATCAGGTCTTGCAATAAATCCTCAGACGCCTGTCAACTGTTTTGAACATCTGCTCGATTATATGGATCTGGCTCTTGTTATGACAGTCAGTCCGGGATTTGCAGGACAGAAGATTTTTGCCGGTGCAGGTGATAAAGTCAGAAAAACACGTACCTTCCTTGATGACAGAGGCTTCAGCAAAATTCCCATAGAGGTAGACGGAAACATCAGTCCGGAAAACGGTTCAAAAATGAGCAAGTGCGGTGCAAATATCTTTGTGCTCGGCACAAGCAGTCTGTTTATTAAAGATAAGGATATGACGGAATCGGCAAACGCATTCCGTGCAGGGCTTTGATTATGTATAAGAACATCCGTGCTGCTGTTGTCGGCAGCATAAATATGGACATCGTGCTCAATATGGAAAGAGTGCCTGAAATCGGGGAAAACGTTCTTGGAACAGCTTACGGTTATGCTTGCGGCGGCAAGGGTGCAAATCAGGCAACAGGTCTTGCACGACTCGGTGCACAGACAAAAATGATCGGCAAGGTTGCTGATGACGCAAACGGCAGAAAACTGACAGAAAACCTCGAAAAGAACGGAATCGATTTTTCAGGTGTTTCAACAAACGGTACACAAACAGGACTTGCCGCAATCATCATTGACGGTGAAGGCAGAAACAGGATTGTCGTATATGAGGGTGCAAACGCAGAAATAGACCCTGACGAAGCGGCAGACTGTATTGACGACAACCTTGACCTGCTTCTCGTTCAGTTCGAAACAAGAGAAGAGGTTGTTGCGGAATGTATCAACCGTGCCATTAAAAAAGGTATCACAACCGTTATCGACTGCGGGCCTGCAAAAAACTTTGCACTCGAAAAAATGCAGGGTGCGACAATAATCTCCCCGAACGAAAATGAAACCGAGGCACTATCGGGGATCTTTCCGTCTGATGAGGATAAAATTCTTGAGGCATCGAAGATTATTATGAACAGAAGCAAAGCAAAGTTTGTAATTCTTAAACTCGGTTCAAGAGGTTGCTCGGTATGGGACGGGAACAACATCAGAATTATGCCGACATATAAGACAAGGGTTGTGGACACAACTGCTGCAGGTGACAGCTTTACAGCCGCACTTGCACTTGAATACAAGCGAAGCGGTGACATTTACGCCGCCTGCGATATGGGTAATAAGGCAGGTGCAATCGCCGTCAGCCGTATGGGTGCTGACGCATCAATGCCGACGGTTGAAGATATACGAAACCTTAACAAAACTGAACAAAAATAAACAATGCGATAGAAATTCCGTAACAGAATTTCTATCGCATTTTAATATGATATGAACTCTATAAATTGGGGTTTGTTGATATGTTAATTATAACACCTCATCCGTCATTTTCTTGCGAAAATGCCACCTTCCCCTCGAGGGGAAGGCCGTTGAGATTGCGATAAACCAAGGCTTCTCCTTGAGGAGAGGCTCCGCCGTAGGCGGTGGTGAGGTGTAGGTTGCGTAGCAACCGTTATTTTAAAAGACACCGACAAATTAAAATTTATATTACTCGATTGTAAAATTTTCTGTTTTTAAATCACAATAGTATCTTCCGCTTTCTGCGTTAAATCTCAAAACACAATAGTCGGGGTCGGTAACGCCGCCTTTATAGAACATCGTGTCACCTTTACGCCAAATCATATCTTTCGTCTTTTGGTCGGTTAACACTTCCATTTTGCCTTTTAACATAACTCCTGTGTACTTAATCAAACCTTTATGATAGAAGTAAATCCCTGCATTAGGATTATTCATATACTGTTTTACTCTCATAGAAGAAGTGTTTGTCGAAAAATAAAACTGGTGTAAGCCATTGATTTTTCTCGGTTTAAGCATTGCTTTTACATTTGGAAAGCCCTCTTCATCAACAGAACAGATAAAAGCAACTTTTTGCTTCTTGATAAATTCTGCAATTTTGTTGTTATCCATAATAGTCCCCCATAAATCAAACTTTGTTTATCTCTTTTTCTTGGGTGTGGGCAGTTCCCTGTACAGAGCATCAAAAAGCTTCACCAGTAATTCTTTATTATCAACATCATCAACCAACAGCATATCCTTTGCACCCTCATAGGGTGGCTCGTATCTTGCATCGGGCATAAGCAAAACTGCTGATTTAACAGGTTTTACAAGTAATCTGTCATCGTAAATTCCGCCGACAATTTTGCTGCGGTAATAAAGTATATATTCACCCATCATCGGTCTGAATGTCAGTTCATCAAGTGTGGACAGTTGATCCAATATAAAATCCAGATACTCCTTACTTGAAGCCACTTCACACCTCGTTATATACCGAACATTGTCGGCAGGAAGAGCTTGAAATTCATTTCTTCCGAAAACTTAACAGGCATAGCTTCGTATCGGTCAATAATTCCGTAAAGCTCGTTTGTGTTTTCGTCCGTTTTGTTTTTTAGCACTTCCATAAGCTTTTCGAACATTTCGCAGGCAACAAAGAATTTTTCCGACCATTTTGTAAGCTCGTTGCAGATGGGCAGATCCTTTTTTAGATACTCCCTTGCATCGTTCATCTTTGCAATATATTCTTCAGCAAGAGCGACAGCCTTCTCAACCTCGCCTTTTTTGATTAAATCAAGAACACCTGTAAAGTGCTTTTTCATTCTTCTTGACGGCTCATCCATAAGGCAGGAAACATATAAATGATCCCCAAAAACAATAAATTTTTCTGCATCCTCTTCCCCTATTACCTGACGGATTGCATTTTCCCACGATGTGTCGGGATTATAGTTTTCACTGTCCCAGAGGTAGTCTGCAAAGGTTATTAACGGAATTTTTGAGCACTCGGCGTATTCCATACAGTTGGAAATTATACCCTCGGAATACTTCCACAAGTCAGGATCGCGGTTGATGATCGGGGAAATGTGCATTTCATTGAACATCGACATATCATTAACAGGATAGTTATCCCAATAAAGCGGCTTATGGTTTGTTCCGTCAATAAAGTCTCGTGCCTCACGGCTTGTAAGATCGCGTGAGCAGATGTCCCTGCCTGTCCAGAAAATTGAAATCTGCGGTGAGATATTCTTGCCGAGCTTTGAGACGTAATACTCGTTACCGATACCGTTGTAAAGTGTCGGACAAACTGTAAGATTAACAGAATTGTCAAGCGTAAGAAGTGCATTGTGGTATTTTGCAACAAGAGCAATGTGTGCATTGACAGTTTCACCGTAAAGTGCCTTATCTTCGTCATAGAAAAGCTCTTCATCAATATCGTCAAGAAGAAGTCCGAACGATCTGATACCGATTGAATAAAGCTGTTCGGTTTTCTTCATAAGCGCATCGAACTCTTCCTCAGAAGAATATTTCATCGACAGACCCGGTGCAATACAGAAGTAAAAATCCATATAATTATCTTTTGCAAGGTCAACAAGCTCTTTGAGCTTCAGCAAGTCTGTTTCCGGATAAAGCTCACGCCAGATGTCACGGTGGTACACGTCATCCTTGGGAGCATAATAGACGGTATTCATTCTGTTGAGTGCCATAAGCTGCATTACAGACTTTCGCTTTTCGTGTGTCCACGGTGTACCGTAAAAGCCCTCTATATATCCCCTTGTTTTAAAGCACGGGGAACAGACGTATTCACCGTCTGATATCGTATTATTCTTTATTCTGAGTCTGAGATCGCACAAGGCATAAAATGCACTCTTTTCGCCGGAACATTCAATATCTGCAACAAGGGTGTTGTCCGCGTGTGAAATAACAAGAACATATTTTTCGTCTGTTACTCTATGTGTTTTTTCACAATAGCACACTCTGCGTGCATCGGACTCTTTAACAGTTACACTTACGCTGTAATCCGAGAAAAAATCTTCAAAAACAGGAAAAGGAACAAAGCTGTTAATCATATTTATCCTCCAAGTGTTGATTTTTATTTACTTTAATGATAAAATTTTCTTATAGAAAAATGCGAGGTATTGATATGATTATAAGACCTTATGAAGAAAAAGACAAGGAAAATGTGAGATTTATTTGCCTTAACAGTGAAGGTAAGTGTAAAATGTCTCCCACAGAGCAGGAATATATACTCACTACATACTGTAATTACTATATTGAAAATGAGGGCAGAAACTGTTTCGTTGCCGCAGATGAAAACGACACGGCAATTGCATACATCATCTGTGCCGAAAATTATGACAGCTATAAAAAGATTTTTGACGAGGAATACGTTTCCCGTCTTGATGAAAATATGGTTGTATGGGGCTTCAATGCAAAAAAAGGTGCAGCAGGCTCAACAAAACTTCAGGAAAAATATAAACAGGACTTCCCTGCTCATCTGCACATTGATGTTCTGCCCGAGTATCACCGTCAGGGTATCGGTCACAAACTCGTTGATACTCTCTCAGCACATCTTAAGAATAAAGACGTGCACGGTGTTATGCTTACTGTAGGTGCAGCTAACAAAAGAGGTCAGGCATTCTATAACAAATATGGCTTTGAATTTATTGAAAAAGATGGCGATGATGTCGCATTCGGACTCAGATTCTGATTGGAGTTGTTCAGAATGAAATACTATCTCGGAATTGACGGTGGCGGAACAAAAACCCTCGCAATCGTTTGTGATGAAAACGGTACTCTTGTTTCGCGTTACGTCGGTAAAAGCATAAACTATAATTCCGTTGGCACGGACACAGCAAGACAAAACCTGAAAGACACAGTTGAAGGTGTGCTTGAAGGCACCGACATCACACTCAGCAGTACCTTTATAGGGATGCCTGCACTTTCGGGCCGTGCAAGTGATGAACTGACAGAAAAACTCTGCGGCGGTATAATTAACTGCCCCAAGATTGCTATGGATTCGGACGTTTACATCGGACTTGAATCAATGAAGCGCGACGGTCCGACTGCGATGGTTGTCAGTGGTACAGGTTCAATGGCTGTAGGACGGCTTGATAACGGCGAAATTATCCATACAGGCGGTTGGGGTTATATTCTTGGTGATGAGGGCTCGGGTTTTGCTATGGGACTCGCTGCCGTCAAAGCAGCAATATGCGGTGCTGAAGGCAGTGCAGAAGAAACTGCTCTGACCGACAGAATTCTTGCACATTTTAATATTACGGATATTGACGGTCTTATTGATATATTCTATGACCCACCGATCTCAAACAGCAAAATCGCAAAACTCGCACCCGTGCTTTTTGACTGTGCAAAAAACGACGACAAGGTTGCCGATGATATAATTACTGTTCACGCAAAAATGCTTGCTTCCACAGTTTCGGCACTTCTTATGAAAATGCCTTGCGGTACTCCACTCGGAATGTGGGGCGGTGTGCTCGTCAACTGTGACGTTTTCAGAGAAAGATTTGTTGCTTTTGTAAAAGAAAAGCACCCTGATACACAAGCAGAAATCCTGAGATACCCACCTGAATACGGTGCTGTTTTTGCTGCGATGAAAGAGGATAGCGTATGAAAAAAAGTCTTGAATACTTAAAAGAAACACAAAAAATTCTTGAAGAAATAACAGAAAAACAAATCAGTTCGATTGATGAAACGGCAAAAACTTTTGCAACTGCACTTGAAAATGACCGCAATATCTTCCTTTTCGGCACCGGTCATTCGCATATGCTTGCTGAGGAAATCTTTTATCGCGCAGGCGGACTTGTTAAAATCCAACCTGTACTTGAAACTCCGCTTATGCTTCACGAATCAGCGTCAAAAAGCACTGAAATGGAACGTATTGCCGGTTACGCAGATAAGATTTTTACCGACTATTTAATGAAAAAGGATGACGTCATCGTCATCATCTCAAACTCAGGCCGTAACGGTGTGTGCGTTGATATGGCCCAACTTGCCAAGGCAGAGGGACTGACAGTTATTGCACTGACTAACCTTAACCATTCGCAATCGATGTCTTCACGGCATCCGAGTGGTAAAAAGCTGTACGAATTTGCAGACATCGTACTTGATAATATGGGTTGTGTAGGTGATGCTTGCGTTCATTTTGACGAACTCGGCAGAAAGGTCGCTCCCACGTCTACTGTAGCAGGTGCTGCTATTCTTAATGCTGTTGTTGCAGGCACGGTTGAAAAAATGTTTGCAGACGGTTTCGTTCCCGAAGTTTTCTCAAGCAGTAATGTTGACGGTGGGGACGAGGTAAACGAAGCGTTTGTTGAAAAATACAAAAACAAAATAAAATCCTTATAAAAAATAACCCGGATGTTCAAATGAACATCCGGGTTTGAATTTTAGTGAGCGTGTGAATCAGCTGAAGAAGACTGTGAAAGAAGCTTCATAATCTTGTTAACCATCTTATCTTCAGCATACTCAAGACGGCGGGGACCAAAACCAACTTCATAAACATCTGAAGCAAGGAGTTCGTCTGCCTCTGTCTCGAAGTCAGCAGATGCCTGTTCCGCACGGATTGTTGAATCATAATAAGAACCGTTCTTGCTTATAAAGTACATTACGTGATAACCGTAATCTGTTTCAACAATCGCTGTATCGCCTTCTGCACGGGCATCGTCGAAAATCCAAGCATCAAACTCTGTTATCATTGTGCCCGGAAGAACGTTCTCATAAAGGCCGCCTGTCTGCTGTGAGCCTGTATCTTCAGTAAGTTCTGTTGCGATAGCACCAAAGCTCTCTGAAGTCTTATCGCCCTTTTCAAATTCCTTAAGAGCTGCTTCTGCATCCTTCTTCTTCTGTGCGATTTCTTCTTCCTTGAGATCTGCACCTGTCTGCATATCTTTTGTTGAGAAGAGGATATGACGTACAGTAACTGTTTCTTCCTGGTGAGGAGCATTTGAAACAAGAACAACTGTATATGTCTTCTTGTCTGAAGATGTAAACAACTTAGCTGAACCCTTTGTTGTTGCATCGTCAAAGAGCCACTTTGCAATATCTTCTGCGTAGTTGCTTGAAACATCAGACTTAAGCTGGCTTCTTACCAATGTATCTTTTTCTGCATCGTAATCCGCGTTGTCCTTATTGAGCTCTTTTGCCTTTGCAATGAAAGCTGCTTCATCTGTTGCAGCTGCAAGGAAATCGTTAGCATCCTTCTCGACCTTAGCATCAGCCTCTGCCTGACGCTTCTTGAGTGCTGCATCTGACTCGCCATTGTCTGCTGTAAGAGTTGCCTTGTTGAACTGATATACACGGAAGTCAACTACATCATAAGTGTCCTTATCCTTATTGTATGTAGCGTCGATATCTGCCTGATCATAAGCTGATCCGAGTTCATCAAGTCTTGTGTTGTAGTATCTTGCAGCGATTGTGCTTTCCTTGATCATCTTACGAAGGAAACGCTCGTTCATAAATCCGCCGTAGTTCATACGGAGATAAGCATTGAGAGAATACTTCGGCTTTTCTGAACCGTCAGTTGTAGTTGTAGCATTTGCTGACTCACGGATCTGATCAATCTGTGAATCGATTGAAGCCTTCTCAGCATCTGTGAGGTCGCCGTAGCCTGCTTCAATTGCCTCATTGTAGTAAGCTTTTGTAATCTGAATCTGACTTACAACCTGGTCACGGATATACTCTTCCCAAGAGATCTCGTTACCTTCAGCATCCTTTGTTGTACCTGTCTGCTCTGAAGGAGGAAGTGATGTATCATAACCATAATCCATACCCATTGAGCTGTACTGTGAAACCATGCCGAGGAACTGGTTGTAAACTGACATATAGTAGTACTCATATTCAGCAACTGAAACTTTCTGTTCCTTACCTACACCACCAATAGTGATCATTCTGTCAAATGCACCGTAGTAGTTGAAGACAAGGGCAACTGCGCCCAGAGCGATTGCAGCAGCAAGAATTACTGAGATAATCTTGCTTACAGCTTTTTTCGCTGTGTTCTTCTTCTCCATATTCTTGGCATTTTTCTTTGCGGCCTCCGCAATACGAGCCTTTCGCTCATCGCGGTACTGTTCCGCCTTTGACTTTTCGTTAGCCATTACATTCATTCCTTTTCTTATGTTTTCGCCGTCAGGGTAACGACACCCCAAAGTACGGCATAACACAGTTATTTTAAACTATTTGCAAGAGTTTTACAAGAGTAAAAGCATAATTTTTTTGTCTATATTTGTTTTTTTACAGTTTGTTTATAAATAGATTCCATTTTATTTGTTCGAAACATACAAAAAAGGCTCCGACATTTTGTCAGAGCCTTCCTGTTTTTAAATTCAATCAGATGTTGTCTTTGCCATATTTCTTTGCAACAATGCCTTTCACTACGAAAAGGAATGCAACTGTTACAACTGCACCTACAGGAAGAACAATTGCTGCACTGTTGATAAATCCTGCAATAATGTACATTACAAAGGAAATAGCAGCAACTGAAATTGCGTACGGAAGCTGCGTTGAAACGTGATTAAGGTGGTTACACTGACCGCCGGCAGATGACATAATTGTTGTATCTGAAATCGGTGAGCAGTGGTCACCGCAGACTGAACCTGCAAGACAAGCTGACATCGCGATAATCTGAAGCTGATCGCCTGAATCAAAGATTGTGATGACAATCGGAATAAGGATACCGAATGTACCCCATGATGTACCTGTTGCGAAAAAAATAAAGCAAGCAACAAGGAATACGATTGCAGGAATGAAGCTTGCAAAACCGTCAGGAACATTGCTCATAACATCGTTAACAAACGGCTTTGCACCGAGAACACCTGTCATATTCTTAAGAGCAGTTGCAAATGTAAGAATAAGGATAGCCGGAACCATTGCAATGAAGCCCTTCGGAACACATTCCATAGCCTCTTTAAAAGTCACAATCTTACGAAGACAGAAATATGCGATTGCAAAAACAAGAGCAATAAGGCTGCCCCAAGGAAGACCTACTGTTGCATCTGTGTTTGAGAAAGCATCGATAAAGTTTGAACCGTCAAGGATACCACCGTTGTAAACAAGAGCGAATACACAAGCGATGATAAGCACGATGATCGGAAGAACCAGGTCGATAACCTTGCCCTTTGCATTATGACCTTCGTCAGCTACCTCTGCCTTTTCTCCTGATGTGTAGAGGTCGCCCTTAAGCTTTGCATTAACTTCATGAATTCTCATCGGGCCGTAATCAAACTTCATAAGACTGATTACAACGACGAAAACAAGTGTGAGAAGTGAGTAGAAGTTATAAGGAATTGCTTTGATAAAAAGAGAAAGGCCTTCTCCTTCAGGAGCATAAGAAGCAACTGCTGCTGCCCATGAAGAAATAGGAGCGATCATACAAATAGGTGCTGCTGTTGCGTCGATGAGGTAAGAAAGCTTTGCACGGGAAACTTTCTTGCTGTCTGTAACAGGACGCATAACCGAACCAACTGTAAGGCAGTTGAAATAGTCATCAATAAAGATAAGAACACCGAGAACAAAAGTAGCAAGCATTGCACCGACTCTTGACTTGATGTGCTTTTCAGCCCATGCACCGAAAGCTGCAGAACCACCGGACTTGTTAACAAGAGCAACGATAATGCCCAGAACAACAAGGAAAATGAAAATACCTGCTGTTCCTGAAACAGCGTCAATCAACGCATTTCCGGTAATAAGATCCATTGTGCCGGTGAAGCTGAAGTTTGAACCAAGGATAGCACCGGCAACAACGCCGATAAAAAGTGAAGAATAAACTTCTTTTGTAATAAGTGCGAGACCGATAGCAATAACCGGAGGAACAAGTGCCCACCAGGATGCCGTTACATTGCCTTCACCGCCGCAAGTTTCACAAGCAGCATCTTCAATAAGACCTGCACCTGCACAATCAACACATGGTGCTGTTGCAAGATGACCGCCACCAATAGCAGCAAATGCAAGAAGAGCAACAATTGCAACTGCGACTACAGCAAGGACAATTTTCTTTGTTTTTGTCATACTAAAACCCTCCATCAAAATATAAAGAAAAGGACATGGTCAGTACTCCAACCATGTCCCGTTATTAAGACCTACTTGACAGCACTCCGCAAAATGTGACAGTACGTTACATATTTTGCAACGTCCCAGCAAAGGTTCAAAAGGCAAATCCCCTTTGCTTCGGCGGTTAATCTTTTCACTTTCTGCGTTGCCTTGACCGGTGAAAGTTAATCGTACTAAACCGCGCCTCCATCATCAGTTAAACCATATTCTGTTCTTATTAGAAAAATTCTATCATTGACACGATTAAAAGTCAACGATTTTATTCAAAAAAGCAACATCAGTCCTTGTTTTTGAGCTTCATTTCGCCTTTATGATTCCATTTTATATCTTCTGCAAGGTAATACTCATTGCCTTGCGGATCTGTATATACATATTCCCTGTCAGTTTTTTCAAACTGATTTTCACTGTCAAAAACAATATATCCGTCCATATCAACATAAACACGCTCGGAAATACGCATATATCTGCTGTCTGTAGAAATAAAGTGCCAACGGTCTGCTTTGGTCTGATGCAAAATAAATTCTACACCGTCGTGGTCATAGTAGATTACATCTTCCTGTGAGGTGTATGTGTTTCCCTCACGGTCATAGAAGCTGTTAGCGTTTATATAAAAAACAGAGAATACTGCTTCGATTGCAATAAACGCTGCAAGCACAGCTGTCACAATCAAGCCTTTATGTTTTATGTCTTTTTTCAGGAACGAACGAATCATAAACGGAATTGAGATAATATCAAAACCAATCATAATAATAACAATAATGTATGGATTCACAAATCCACCTCCGTACCATAAACATAAAGCCAACACAGTTTTTCCGTGTCGGCTTATTTGTTATCAGTCCGATGTTGACAGATAATATCCGACTGACAATTTATTTTTCAAGAATATCTCCGATAATTGTGTCGATGAAAATCAACATTCTCGGCAGATGGAACGGACCTTTGAACGTACTGCCTTTACAAGCAGGTTCAGTCGGCTTACCGTCACGGCGAAGATATCCGTACCACTCACCGAATTCAGGGTCAGAGAAAACTTCCTGACAGTAAGAAAGTGTTTTCTTGAACCAATCCATATAATACTCGTCGCCCGTATCACGGTATGCCATAATTGAAGCGATAAGAATTTCGTTATGTGGCCACCAGAGCTTCATATCGTGTTCATAAGCCTCGGGAGGATTGCCGAGACAGTCACGGAAATAAAGAAGTCCGCCAAACTCGTTATCCCAACCGCCTTCGATTGCAAAACGGTAGATTTCCTCTGCCTTTTTATAGAGTTCTTTGTCACCTATGCGGTTAGCCTCTTCCATAATAAACCATGCACATTCAATATCGTGACCCGGGTTTACAACTCTGCCTGCAGTGTAATCCGAGCAGAATTCTCCGTTCAATCCAACACTCTCAAGTGTGCACTTAAGCTCAGGCTTGTGATGGTATGCAAAAATGTCGTGAACACATTCTGCACTGTACTTGTCATACTTCTCTTTATTTTCAGGATCAACACGGCGCATAATCGCTGTTGTGTTGAGGAAAATCATAGGATCTGCAAGAGCTCTGCCTGTTCTTGTTTCAGGGATAGTCTTTGCTCCCATACCTGTCGGATCTTTTCCGCCATGGTTGAGGAAATAAATAAGATCATAAGCCTGTCTTGCACGCTCAAGATGCTCCTTATCACCTGTCACACCGTAATACTCGGCATTTGCAATACAGTAAAAACCCTCGGAGAAGCAATATCTTCTCTGACGAAGAGGCTTACCGTCTGCAGTAACAGTGAAGTACATTCTTCTGCCTGCATCCTTGTTGATACAATAATTCTCCATAAAATCAAGGCAGGATTTTGAAGCCTTGAGCCACTCATCCTTTACACCGTAGACTTTGCAAAGATATGCAAAAATCCAACCGCATCTGCCCTGCATCCATACACTTTTATCTGTTGAATAAATCTTACCCGTTCTGTCAAGACAGGTATAAACACCACCGTTTACCTCGTCCATACCATTCTTGAGCCAGAAGTTGACGCATCTTTCGAGTTCTTCTTTTACCCATTTCTGAGTTTCTATAAGATATTCTCTGTTCATACTGCACCTCAACCAACAAACTTTGCGATTGCTTCGTCAATCATAACCTTAACATTATGTGCAAGTGCGATACCCTCTTCAGTAATTTCTGCAAGAGGTGCACGTACTGAACCGCATTCGACACCTTTTTCCTTAAGAATCTGCTTTGCTGCGGCATACATATTACACTTGCAAGCACACATAGCATAGATAATCTTGTCAATAGCGTGTTGGATTTCACAAGCCTCTGCAATTTTTCCTTCCTTAAGAAGCTCGTCTGCCTTGAGGAAAAGCTCAGGCATTACAGCATAAGTTCCGCCGATTCCGCCGCCTGCACCGATGATTCTTCCTGAGATAAACTGCTCGTCGGGACCGTTGAAAATGATGCAGTCATCTCCGCCCTCCATCTTGAACATCTGAATATCCTGAACCGGCATTGAGGAGTTCTTGACACCGATTACACGGGGATTCTCAAGCATCTTTTTAAAAAGAGGCATTGTAAGTGCAACACCTGCAAGCTGAGGGATATTGTAAATAACAAAATCAGTGTTCGGTGCTGCTGAAGAAATATCGTTCCAGTACTTCGCGATTGAATCCTCGGGAAGATGGAAGTAAATCGGAGGAATAGACGCAATTGCGTCAACGCCTAGACTTTCGGCATGAGCAGCAAGCTCCATTGAATCCTTTGTATTGTTACAGCCGACGTGTGCAATGATTGTCATCTTTCCGCCTACAGCCTGCATAACACTTTCGAGTGTGAGCTTTCTTTCTTCCTTGCTCTGGTAAATACATTCACCTGAAGAACCACATACATAAAGTCCTTTTACACCTTTTTCAAGAAGATACTTTGCAAAATTTGCAGTACGCTCTGCACTGACATCTCCGTTATCGTCATAGCATGCGTAGAAAGCAGGGATAACACCCATATATTTTGTTAAATCTCTCATTATAAACACTCCTTAAATACTCAAAAATTCTCTGAACGAATTTATGTATGATGTTGCAGTTGCCTTGTCCGAGCTTTCTGCAAAGATACGAAGAAGAGGCTCAGTACCTGAGAAACGGCAGATAACAAAACTGTCATCTTCGAAATAAACCTTGCAGCCATCTTCATAATTCACACGTGCAACAGCCTTTCCGAAATCAGGAAGTTGCTTTTTAACCATTAAAACGTCATTGATTTCCGGTTTACGCTCGGGAGCAAAAACAAGATTATCTTCAACCATTTCAAACTTACCGAATTCTGCACTCAGTTCGTCAATCATATCTGACGGAGATTTGCCGACAACGCTTATCATCTCAGCCATAAGAGATGCTGCATAAACGGAGTCCTTACCGTGGATATGACCTCTTACGGTAAGACCACCTGAAGATTCACCACCGAGGACAGCATCAACCTCGTCAATTTTTGAAGAAATATACTTAAAACCGACAGGAACCTCGTAGCATTTTTCACCGAAGGATTCTGCGATTCTGTCAAGCATATGAGTCGTTGCAAGGTTGCGGACAACCGGGCCCTTCCAACCCTTGTATTTTACAAGGTAATAATACAAAAGACAAAGGATTTCATTGGCATTTATGTAACGTCCGCAACGGTCAATAATGCCGAGTCGGTCACCGTCACCGTCCATCGCTATACCAAGGTCATAGTTTCCGCGGATAACACCGTCACGCAGGAGTCCGAGCGTATTTTCACTCGGAGCAGGCATCATACCGCCGAACCAGGCATCCTTATTAAGATTCATTGTGTCAATCGTACAACGTGCAGTGTGGAAAATTACCTGCAACGGGTAAGCACCCGAGCCGTGCATTGTGTCAAAAAGAACACGCAGTCCGCGGTCACGCAATGCATCGACATCAAGAAGGCCGAGAATATCATCGAGGAATTTATTAAACGGATTACGAAGATAAACGATTTTTCCGTTTTCAATTCCTTCGTCCATTTCAACTTGCGGAATATTTTCAACCGCTTCAATAAGCTCTTCAAGTCTCTGAGTTGTTTCCAGAGGAGCATCACGACCCTCCTCAACAATGAGCTTGATACCGTTATAATTCGCAGGGTTATGGCTTGCGGTGATTTCAATACCGTAGTAAAGTTCACTGTCCTTGACAGTATGCATAACAAGGGGTGTAGGGGTTGATCTGGGCATAAACCATACATCAATTCCACCGCCTGCCAGAACTTCCGCCACCCACTTTGCAGCACCCTGAGAAAGGAAACGACGATCATATCCGACAACTATCGGCTTGTCTGTCTTGCCTTCCTCTTCTGCAAGAGCAACAATTCCTGCTGCGACACGGGTAATATTATCATAAACAAAATCTTTTCCTATTACAGCTCTCCAGCCACCTGTACCAAAATTAATCATTCTGTAAGCCTCGCTATCGTATTTTCTACTTCTGATTTAAACTGTTCAATATAGCTGACGATATACTCTGTAGGAGTAGCATCACCCTTAATAAGAGGCATAAGATCAAGTCCGAAACTCTGGCTTGATGCCTCATCAGTGTTATGTGATTCAAAAAAAGTTGCATTTGCACAACGTCTTCCGATTGCTGCCTTATCGTAACTCTTACCTCCGACAACCTGTGAACGGTAAACTGTGATAAGATCTTCTGCAAGCTGAGGATGCTTTGATGTATCAAGGCAAACCTTCTGCGAATCGGGAAGCCAGTCAAGATTACGCCATACCTCAAGAGAGATAACCTCTTCGGGACGCATTTCCTCAGGCATACGGCGGACCGCCTCGATTACACGAAGCACAACTGCAACGTGAGTTTCGTGCTTGTCTGCAAGGTTGTGAGTATAAAGACGCTTCGGCTGTACTTTGCAAAGCAGGTCATAAAGTTCGTCAACAGTATCTTTGTTCGTACCGTCCTTTATTTCAGCAGAAGAATAGCCAAGCTGAATAATTGCTGTGTACTTACCGAGTTTTGCAGCATCGTTCTGCTCCTCGATACGTACTTCTTTCATCTGCTCGTTTGTGTAGTTGCTGTATTCACCTGCACGGGGACTGCCTGCACCATCAGTCATAACAACACCGCAGAAGTTGCGTGTGTCACTTTCATAACACTCTGAAATCGGGGCATAAGCCATAATCTCGATATCATCCTGGTGTGCAGCGATACACATATCCGTCACACCGTCAAGACTTTCCTTGCCGGGGAAACAGATTGTTGCATTCGGCTTTTTAAAATCCATATTTATCACCCATTCCTTTTGTAGTAGTAAATATTTACAAATTATTTCATTCTATATAATAACACAGTTATTTCAATTTTTAAATAGGATTTATATAAAAAATTAAGAACCCGACACAAAGTCAGGTTCTTTTTTCGTTTATGAATACTCTGAAAAGAGGCAGGCAGGATGAGAAAAATGTTTTATAGGATTCGCAATAGTCCCGATCGGCTCGGTTTCGTTTGCATCCGCCTGCTCGGCAAAGCGGATAATACTTGCAATTTTTACATTTTTCATCAATCTGCAAACTTTCCGTTATAAATCGTTTTGCTTTTTCACAGTTCGCAAGGCTTGCAAAACTGACCACATTCACATTGCCGAGAAGCCAATCGTCCGTACAGTAAAAGTCGCAGGGATAAACATTTCCGTTACCCTCCACAACAAACTGATGCGTACAGTGTCCGCACACTCCGCATTGCTCGGGCCTGTTGCCGACGAAGAGATGCACGAGATTATCAAAATACCTGATGCTCGTGTACTCCCCTCTTACATAATCCTTGACAAAGTAATTGAAGCACTTTACAAGAAAATCGGCATACTGTTTTTCAGTCATATACAGTTCACTTTCGGTCTTATCTCCGAAAGGTCTGAGACACGGAATAAACTGCAGATATTTAAAACCTTTTGAACGGAAGAATTTATAAATATCGTCGATATTTTCGGCACAGTTCCCTGTCAGCACGGTCAGAATATTGAAGTCAACACCAACTTTCTGAAAAAGCTGTGCTGTTGCAAGTATTTTATAAAACGCATTATTGCCGTCTGCATCCACACGAAATCTGTTATTTTCAAAATCTCCGTCAAGGCTGAGCCCGATAAGAAAGCTGTTTTCCTTAAAGAACTCTGCCCATTCTTCGGTTACGAGTGTACCGTTGGTCTGGAGGGAGAAGTAAATCTGACTGCCGAGTGTATTACAGTCGCGGACAAGACTGACAAAACTTTTAAAAAAATCAAGTCCTGCAACAAGAGGTTCACCGCCCTGAAAGGCAAATGCCACACTTTCACCGTTCGCAAAATGCAACGCTTTTCTGATTAAATTAACGGCGGTTTCTTCACTCATAACGCCAAAACTCGTAATATCTCTGTGTTGAGTAACATCGTGATAGAAACAATATCTGCATCGCATATTGCAAAGACTTGATGCAGGTTTAATCATAATTGAAAGTGGTGGCATAAATTACCTCTTGATTCATTCCTCTGTTATGTGATTGATTCCTCTACGGTTTTCTTTGAAGGATTTCATAATCTCATCCATTTTTGCGTTCATCTTCTCCGAAATCTCAGGGTAAACGGTTGTTCGGTTGTAATTCTCACCGACGTCGTCCGTAAGGATATGAAGCCAGTTCTTACGGTATTTATCAAAGAATGCAGAGTTATCGTTCTGTATGTTTCTGAAATATTTAAAGGTTAAGTTTTCGTTGTTTTTAAGAACGTCATAGTCATAACCCTTATATTTATCATTTGGAATATTTTGACCTAATTTAGTAAAATCATAACCCAAAATAGATTCTCTTACATTTTCAGGAAATATATTTCTCAGATTTTCTTGCTCTATCAATTTCTGAGATAGATTATACTTATTTTGTGCAGGTACAGATTTATACAAAGTTAATGTATTATCAGTATCAACTTTTAAAATATTAT